>CADBVG010000080.1:0-6684 GCA_902798105.1 uncultured Eubacteriales bacterium | reverse complement strand
AGAAATCCGCAAGGATTTCCTCCTCCATTCCTCATTCCTAATTCCTCATTCCTCATTGTTCTGATTTATCGAGCAGGGCTCGATAAATCAGAATTTGTCAACCCTTTCCGCCCTGCAAATCGCCGAGGCATAAACCATGCCCCGGCGATGTTTCACCGTTTATCAGATATCCAGCAAATCGCTGTAGGCCTTCAGCGCGCCGTCGGTGTCGTGGGCCAGCACCCGCTTGGCCAGCACCTTGCCCAGCTGCACACCCTCCTGGTCGAAGCTGTTCACGTTCCAGCAGAAGCCCTGGAACATCACCTTGTTCTCGAAGTGGCTCAGCAGCGCGCCCAGGCTCTCGGGGGTCAGCCGGTCGCCCACGATGATGGACGAGGGGCGTCCGCCCGCGAAGGCCTTGTTGGGGTTCTCATCGGCCTTGCCGCAGGCGAAGGCCATGATCTGGGCGGCAACGTTGGCGCACAGCTTCTGCTGGCTGGTACTGCCCTGGATGTCCACATCCACGCCCAGCTGGTTCTGGCGGAAGCCCACGAACTGCAGGGGGGTGATGTCGGTGCCCTGGTGCAGCAGCTGGTAGAAGCTGTGCTGGCCGTTGGTGCCGGGCTCGCCGAAGATCACCGGGCCGGTGGGATAGCCCACAGGCTCGCCGAAGCGGTTGACGCTCTTGCCGTTGCTTTCCATGTCCAGCTGCTGCAAATGCGCCGGGAAGCGGGCGAGGGCCTGGGAATAGGGCAGCACCGCGGTGGCGGGCCAGCCCTGGACGTTGCGCTCGTACACGCCGATCAGCGCATCCAGCATGGCGGGGTTCTTCAGCGGGTCGGGATTCTTCGCCAGCGCGTCGGCCTCGGCCGCGCCGTTCAGGAAGCGCTCGAACACCTCGGGCCCGAAGGCCAGGGACAGCACCACGCCGCCCACGCAGGACGTGGAGGAGTAGCGCCCGCCGATGTAGTCGTCCATGAAGAAGGCGGCCAGGTAGTCGCTGCTCTTTGCCAGGGGCGAGGTCTCGCTGGTAACGGCCACCATGTGCTTCGAGGCATCCAGTCCCGCGCCCTTCAGCGCGTTCTTCACAAAGGCCTCGTTGGTCAGGGTCTCCAGCGTGGTGCCGGACTTCGAAACCAGCACGAACAGCGCATGGGCCACGTCGATGCCTTGCAGCACGCTGGCCGCGTCGTCGGGGTCCACGTTGCTGATGAAGCGGGCCTCCATCTTCAGCGCGCCGCACTGCCGCGCCCACTGCTCCAGGGCGATGTACATAGCCCGGGGGCCCAGGTCGCTGCCGCCGATGCCGATCTGCACCACGGTGGTGAACTTCTCGCCCGCGGCGTTAGCGATCTCACCGGTATGCACCTTTTTGGCGAAGTCGGCAGCCTTGCGCTGCTGTTCCACGTAGAATTCCCGCTTGTTAACGCCATCGGCCACCACGTCCGCGCCCTGCTGGCCGCGGGTCAGCTGGTGCAGCACCCGGCGCTTTTCGCCGGTGTTGATAACCTCACCCTCCAGCAGCGCCTGGTACTTCTGCGCCAGCTGGGCTTCGTCGGCCAGTTCACACAGCGCCGCGAGCACCTCGTCGTCCACGGCCTTCGCGGCGTAGTTGTACACCAGGCCGCCGGCCATGGGCACACAGTACTTCGCCACGCGCTTTGCGCCATCCTCCCCCGCCATTGCCTCAGGCAGGTTCACCCGGTCCTTCATGCCGGTGAGTTTTTTGTAGGCCGCCAGTGTATCCAGGTTTTTCCAGGAAATCATCGCAAACACCCTTTCTTTGTCAGTGAAACACGGTTATAAACTATGTCATTTTTATTATAGCGAAAATAATGGCGGTTGTCCAGTATAAAAAGGCCCCCGCCGCGCTCGGGATGACGGCAAACCATTTGCACGTCATCCCGAACGAAGCGAGGAGCCTTTTCAGCGCACCGTCTGCGCAGCGCTGCGTCAGCTGACCTTGCGCAGGTACTTCGCCTGTACCCAGCCATAGTGGCCGTTGAGGTTGATCTGAACCCAGCTGTTGCTCTTTTTAACGATGCGAACCTTCTTATTTGTCTTCAGCGTGCCCAGATACTTCGAACTGGACTTGGCCTTGGCGTACACGGGCAGCTTCTTGATCGCCTTGTACTTGGCGGACGGCATGGACGTGACGGACGTCAGGTATTTCGGATCCACCCAACCGGAACCGTTGTAGAACGCGACCTTCCACCAGCCGCTCTTCTTGGATTTGTACACGACCACCGTACCCGGCTTCAGGCGCGTTACTTCGTCTCCCCAGGGTCCCGTATGGACGATGAGATGCTCACCGCCGGTGTTGGTGACTACATAAGCCCCGTTGGGCTTGCTGGACGCGAACGCCGGCATCGCGGCAGCGATCAACATCGCGGCGATCAGTACCAGACACAGTGTTCTGCTGACAACTTTGAAACTCCTCATTGGCAAACCCCTCCTCCAAACGTACATGCGCGATTTTGCCATATCCGCAAGACGATCATAATGGAGTTATTGTAACATATAAAGTGTCATGATGCAAGAGGAATATGACGCAATTTGGTTTTTTTTCGTCAGAATATGACATCTTTCCTGCCGTCAATTCAAACGAATGCCATAAATCTTGCAATCCCGGGTGCCGACGACCAGCACGTCGTCGAACACGGCAGGGCTGCCCTCGATCAGGCCCTTCAGCTGTATGCCCCCCAGCTTCTTGCCGCTGGCCGGGTCATACATGCGCAGCATTCCCCGCCCGGTGCCGTTGCCCACCACCAGCACACCGGTGCCATCCGGCCGATACACCAGCACAGGCGATGACCAGGAGCTGCAGTCGATGTCCTTTTCCCAGATGAGGCTGCCGTCCAGCTTGTTGAAGCAGAACAGCGTGCCGCCGCCCCGGGTTCGGCTGATATTGAAGTACACGTAGTCCGCGTAGGCCCCTGCCCCCACCGCCGGCGAGGCGAAGCCGCCGCCGCCGTTTTCGCCGTCGGAGGTGCACTTCACCGAGAAGCTCCAGTCCGAGATGCCGGTCATGGCATCCACCCGGCGCATAGTGCAGCGGCCCAACTTGCCCTGCTTGTCCACCTGGTTGACGGTATACAGCGCCAGCCTGCCGTCGGCCTCCTGCTCCAGGGCTATGGAAGCGTCGGTGTCGTCGCCAGCGTCCAGCAGCCATACCGGCTCCATGGTTTCCAGGTCCATGCAGGTGATCAGGCCCGAGTTATCCGCGAACCAGGCGTAACCGCCCCAGGCCGCCACGGAATTCTCGATGCCCAGCTCCTTGGAGACCGCAGACTTGTACCGATAGGTCGTCACCCTGGGCGAAATTGAAATGGTCATCGCGTCCCGGTCGAAATCCGTGTTCAGCCGAATCCGGTAGAACAGGCCGTTCTCCCCGCCCAGAATCACGGTGTCCGCCGCCCCGTCCACCAGACAGGAGCCGTCGAAGGACCCGTGGTTGCGCAGGCAGAGGCTGTCGTGGCCGTCCAGGAAAAACAGCTCCCGCTGGTCGATCAGGCTGTAAACCCGCCAGCCTATGGCGCCTGTCTTGCCGTTGGCCTTGGAAATGCCCTGCCCCACGTACAGCAGCGGATAGCCCCGGGGATCGACGGACACGCTGCCCTTGATGGGAAAGCCCAGCTTGATCGGCGGCCGGGTGGGTTCGCCGGTGTCGGCTTCGAAGAAGTAGATGTTGCCGTCCAGCGTGCCGTAAATGCCCTCGACCAGGTCGGACCGAGACTGAAATACCGGGGCGATGTTCATGCCCTTGCGCAGGTCCTCCGGCCAGCGCACCAGCACGGGCTGGCCGGTCCAGCCCACGCCCGTCCAGCGGGTGTAGCCGCTGTCGATGGAGCCGATGCGCTGGTTCCAAAGCTCCTTGAAATCCTGGGACTCCAGTGTGGCGGTGCCATAGGCGCCATTGTGGCGCAGGTTGCCGCCCCGGAAGGTCACCACGCCCTCCAACGGCGTGTAGGCCCCATCCTCCGGGAAGTACAGCGCGTCCTGCGAATGATAGTCGTCCACCCGCTGCCCATCATCGTAGAGCTCCCAGGCATACTTCCACGCCGGATCGTCGGGCCGCTGCGCCTCCGGGGGATTGGGTGAAGCCATGGCCACGACGGGAGTCGGGGCTTCGGTGGGTTCGGGAGTTGGCTCAGGGGTAGGTTCGGTGGTGGGCTCGGCCGTGGGCTCAGGGGTGAGCAAAGGGACGGGTTCAAGCGTAATCTCCGGCAGCACGTCTGTCGCCGCAGGCAGTTGCGCCTCCGATGCCGTTGGTACACCGAGATACTGCCCCTGTCGCCTCAGCGCGCCGACAGCCGCCAACACCACGACCGTCAGTGCGCACACAAGCACCCCGCTGATGATATATCGCCGGGTGCGCAGGCGTCGGTTGAAGCGCCTGCCACGCCTGCGGTGCCGGGCAGGGCGCTGTCGCCGGTTATCCCGATTGTCTCTTTTATTCATGGATGGTCCTTTCAGGGGGAGAGGTTTGTCAGCTGGCGAGTGAGTTTTTCGACAGATGCAATTGCAGATTTCGAAGGTTTACTGGCGGTAAATCGAGAAATCTGCAAGCAGCAGATGTCGGAAAAGACACCGCCAGATGCGCCGCCGTATTGTGCGGTATTTCCTTAAACCACTATACCATATTCTCCCACGCTTGTCCATCCTCCCTGTTGAAAGAAGCAGGCGGCAGCGCCCAAACATGAGCGCTGCCGCATGACGTGCTTCGCCGCTTGAATTATTCGATCACGCCACCCTCGACCACCAGGTTGTCGGGGTCAACCGCGTCGCCGTACACGTCCTTCAGCGTAGCCTCGTAGTCGGCATGGAAGAACTGTTCGGCAGCCAGGGCCTGGATCTCGTCGTTGATGTAGGCCAGCACGGTATCATTGCCCTTCTGCACCGCGGGGGCGATGGTGTCCAGGCTGCCCAGGCTCTCAATGCCCACGGTGAAGCCGGGATTCTCAATGGCCCAGGCCAGCACCTCGGTGTTATCAGTGGACAGGGCGTCGCCGCGTCCGTCCAGCAGGGCGTTGAAGGTCTCGGTGTAGGTGTCAAACTTCAAAAGCTCCACGTCGGGCTCATTGGCGGTAAACCACGTCTCGGCGGTGGTGCCCTTCGAGACGATCAGCTTCTTGCCCCGCAGGTCCTCGATGCTGGTGATCAGCGCGGCGTCGGGGCTGACCACGCCCAGGGCCACCTTCATGTAGGGCAGCGCGAAGTCCACCACCTCAGCCCGCTCGGGGGTCACGGTGAAGTTGGCCAGTATGATATCCACCTTGGCGCTTGTCAGGTACTCCACACGGTTGGGGGCGTCCACGCTCACCAGCTCCAGCTCCACGCCCAGGTCCTCGGCCAGGCGCCGGGCAAAGTAGACGTCGTAGCCCTGGTACTCGCCGTACTCGTCCACATAACCGAAGGGCTTCTTGTCGGAGAACACGCCGATGACCAGCTTGCCACTCTCTTTGATCTCGTCGAGGTTGCGCGCCTTGGCGTCGGCCAGCGCGCCGGTAGCGAGGGACAGCACCAGGATCAGGGACAGGATCAACGCAAACAGCTTCTTCATAGTTCTCTCTCCTTTTCATTTCGTCGATGGATTTGTTGGGTTGCCAAAGCATAAAACAACGGGCCGGATTGGACGATCTGCGCATCCAATCCGGCCCGTCGTTACCCGCCTGTACGCTTGCACGCTAAGACGGCCGACAGGGCATTGGATGGCGCCCCCGGCACATACAACACATGCAAATGCGGTTCACGTCGCGGAACATGACGGGCACCTCCCTTTAATGTCTATCGGATTGATAGCATTATATATCCCGTTCAATCATCTGTCAAGGGGGTTTACGCTTTTTTAACCGCATCAAATTCAAAGGTGTCCAGGAACTCCCTTGCACGATGGGTTTGCGGATGGTGGAAGAAATCGGCGGGCCGGCCCTCCTCCACCACGCTGCCGCCCTCCAGGAACAGCACCCGGTCGGCCACCGCCTCGGCAAAGCGCATCTCATGGGTTACAATCATCATGGTCATGCCGTCCCTGGCCAGGTCCAGCACCACGTTCAATACCTCACGCACCATCTCCGGGTCCAGGGCGGCGGTGATCTCGTCCAGCAGCAGCATGCGGGGCTTCATCAGCACGGCCCGCACCAGCGCCACGCGCTGCTTCTGGCCACCGGACAGCTGCCGCGGCAGTGCGTGCAGCTTGTCCGCCAACCCCACCCGGGAAAGCGCCCGCACAGCCTCGGCCTCCACCTCGTCCTTGTTCCGCTTCAGTGCTTTTACCGGGCCGAGGGACAGGTTGCCCAGCACATCCATGTGGGGAAACAGGTCGTAGCTCTGAAACACCATGCCAATCTGGCGGCGCACCTGCACCATGTCCATGCCGGAGATGGATGCGCCGTCCAGCAGGATCTCGCCGGAATCCGGGGTCTCCAGGCCGTTGACGCACCGCAGCAGGGTGCTCTTGCCGCAGCCACTGGGTCCGACCACCACCACGACCTCCCCGTCCTTCATATGCAGGGATATGCCGTCCAGCACGCCGTTGCCATCGAAACTCTTCTTCAGGTTTTTGATTTCAAGGACGTAATTGCTCATATTATCTCCTCGCCCATCGCTAGGGTGTGTTTCTAAAGTCGAAGTGTTGCAGTTTCGAGCGGATTTGCCTTCATTTCAAGGCACTTTTCCGCAGGTTTACTGGCGGTAAATCAAGGA
>CADBVG010000079.1 GCA_902798105.1 uncultured Eubacteriales bacterium | reverse complement strand
TGTCCGCGGTGGAGTAGATCGCCGGGGAGCCCAGACCGTTGCTGGTGTAGCTGCCGCCGTCCACCACCACGGTCCCGCCGCCGCGGTCGGTACGGATGGCGGCAGAGGAGCGGCCAGAGGTCTCCACGGTCAGGTCGCTGGCGTAGGTCACGCCGCCGCCGGTGGTCATGATGCCGCCGGAGCCGTCTCCTGTGGTCACGATCGTTGAATCGGAGATGACCACCGTGGTGCCGTCCCCCGCCGCGCCGTTCTTGCCGCCGTTGCCGCCGTAGCTGAACACGCCGTTGGCGCCATCGGCTTCCGAGGTGATGTTCGCGCCGGTGATGGTCACCGTGCTGCCGCCCATGGCCAGCAGCGCCGCGTTCAAGCCGTAGAAGTTGCAGTTGTCGCCGCCGTTGGAATCGCCCGTCTTGGTGACGGTGATGTCGGTGAGGGTGACGTCGGCATCGGTATTCACGATCAGCGCGCACTCGTCCGCAGTTTCGGAGGAATAGGTTTCGTTCGACACCCCGGCGGCCTCGGTGATCTCGGTCGCGCCGGCGTATTCAAAGTCCGCGGAACCGCCGCCCGGAGGGGTGCTGCCGCCGAAGCCGCCTTCGCCGGGGCCGCCCATGCCCTCGGGCGGTTGACCGGGCATACCCTCGGGCGGGTTCCCCATGCCCTCGGGGGGTTCGCCCGGGAAGTCTCCCTCGGGGGGCTGGCCGGGGGCGGTGCCCCCATCGGTCGTTTCAACGGCGTTCGCCGCGTCAGTGGTTTCCGCCAGTACGTTCAAAGGCCAGGTCGCCAGCAGCGCAAGCGCCATGATGATTGCTAAAGTTTTTTTCATTTTCATGCACCTCTTTCCCTTTCGTTGGCGTTATTGTACGGCGGAAAGCTTAAAAAAAGCTTGAGGATTTCAAGGATGGGCCGCTCCTCACAGCCGTCCCGTTTGCATAGTTTTTTTACAAATTTATTGAAACATTTCAGAATCGCCTTGTGCCTATTGCTTTTTGTGTTCAAATCAGGCATAATATATGTATCATATATTATGCCAACCATCATTGGAAAGCAGGTGTATTGATGAATCATATGCTGGAACTGCTCCGCAAGAAGGTTCCAAAATCCGGCAAGGATATGCCCTTGTATTACAAGAGCGCGCTGGCCACCACCGAGGTGGTGCTTGTCATATATTTCCTTATAGTCACTATCATGCTCTCCCGGATCAACCATCACCTGGAATGGGTGCCTGCGCTGATGTGCGCGGGAATGCTCGGTTGCCGCTACTCCATCGGCCGCATCAATTCCCGGCTGAGCGTATACGCCTTTGAGGTCCTGATCATCGTGTGGTGCTCGTGGCACACCCACTTTGTGGGGTGGGGATACGGCGCCCAGCACCTGTTGATCCCGATGCTGATGCTGTGCTTCTTCAACATCTACGAGCCCCCGCCGCTGAAGCTGGTGACGTTTGTGCTGGTGGTGTTCTACCGTATGGCGCTGTTCTCCTATTCCCTGCAGCACTCCGGCGTCTACGCCATGGACAGGACGATGGTGGTGCTGTACCAGCTGCTCAACAGCCTGACGCTGTTCGACGTGCTGGCCATCGACTTCATCACCTTCAGCAGCAGCATCCAGGAGAGCGAGCGCCAGCTGATCATCAACAACCAGGCGCTGCACAAGGAAGCCGGCACCGACCCGCTGACCCAGCTGCCCAACCGGCGCGCCATGCTGGACCACGTGGCCGCCTTCATGAACGACAGCCCCAATCAGCCCTTCAGCGTCGCCATTGCAGACATCGACTTCTTCAAGAAGGTAAACGATACCTACGGCCACCAGTGTGGCGATTACACCCTGAAGGAGCTGGCAAACCTGTTCATGGGCCACGCCGACAACCGGTATACGGTCTGCCGCTGGGGCGGCGAGGAGTTCTGCTTCTTCATGCCGGGGCTGAACCTGGATGAGGCCGGAATCATCATGAACGACCTGAACACCGCGGTACGCAAGATGCCACTGCACTACCACGACGATAGTTTCATTATCACGATCACCATCGGCGTGGAGGAATACGACTTCCGCTCCACGCCCGACGCGATACTGGGAAAGGCCGACCAAAAGCTGTACATGGGCAAGATGAACGGCCGCGACCAGGTGGTCATTTGACGATCAATACATCCAAAGGGGAATCCTCTATGAACACGCTTGAAACGTTTATCGTCGCCAATTTCGAAGACGCCCTGGCGCGCGGCCACATACAGCCCTATTACCAGCCCGTCATCCGCACGATCTCGCGGCAGCTGTGCAGCTTCGAGGCGCTGGCGCGATGGGTGGACCCGGTGCGCGGCATATTGCCCCCCGACCGGTTCATTCCCGTGCTGGAGAAGAGGCAACTCATCCACCGGCTGGACGCCTGCATCATACGCCAGGTATGCGCCACGATCCGGGAACGGATGGAGGCCGGTGAAGTACCCATTCCGGTATCGGTGA
Organism: uncultured Eubacteriales bacterium; assembly: GCA_902798105.1. GTDB lineage: Bacteria > Bacillota > Clostridia > Christensenellales > Aristaeellaceae > UBA2862. The sequence goes on along the minus strand of CADBVG010000079.1, from coordinate 12,961 downwards.
ACCTGTCACGGCTGGACTTTACATTGTGCGATATCTTCACCGTGGTGGACGACATCGTCACCCAGTACCAGATTCCCCACGATTTTTTGTACATCGAGGTCACCGAGAGCGTGATGGCGGAGCAGGAGGGCCGTATGCACGACATCGTGGAGCGCTTTCACGCCGCGGGTTACCAGGTTTGGATGGACGACTTCGGCAGCGCCTATTCGTCGCTAAACGTGCTGAAGGACTATGAATTCGACGAGATCAAGCTGGACATGCGCTTCCTCAGTTCCTTCAACCAACGCTCCCGCAGAATACTGACCGCCGTGATCCAAATGGCCAAGGAGATCGACATTCACACGCTGGCCGAGGGCGTGGAGACCCAGGAGCAGCTGCGCTACCTGCGCAACATCGGCTGCGAGAAGGTGCAGGGCTTCTACTTCGGCAAGCCCATGCCCTGGGCCGACGCCCTCGCCCACCTGAAAGACATCGACATCAGCATCGAAAACCCCAACGACCGCAAGTATTACGACGACATTGGCAAGGTCAACTTCCTCAGCGCCGTCCCCTTCATGACCCAGGCGGAGCGGGATGCGCTGAAGACTGCCCGGCAGCTGAACAGCATCCCCCTGGCCATCGCCGAGGGGCGGCGGGACGCCTTCAGCATACTGTTCTACAACACCGCCTTCGAGCAGACCGCTGAAAGCACCGGCATAGTTTCCCACATCTTCACGCAGGAGATGCTTCGGGTGCCCCAGCCCTATGACCTGCTGCCCCGGCGGCTCTGGGACCTGATGGAGTCCACCCGCACCGGCGAGGAGGGCCGCATGGTGTTCGTCTCCCACGGGGATTATTACGAGCTACAGGCCAAGTGCATCGCCCAGACGAAGGACGCCTACAGCGTGCTGTTCAGGATGAGCAACCTGTCAAAGGCCTCCAAGGCCATGGAGCGGGACCAGCTGGACGACAGTGCCCGACAGATCTTCACGCTGTTCGAGCGTATCACGCTGGTGGACGTGGCCGCCGACACCATCACGCCGCTGTACGTCGCCACCCGGGAAAACCTGCTCTCCGGCAGCACCGGCCTGAAGGCGCTGGCCCTGGAATACGCCGAGCGGCTGATCTTCCCCGAGGACCGGGAGGCCTATCGCCAGCTGATGGACTTCGACGCCCTCGAGGGCAAGCTCCAGAGGGCGGGACGCACCAACATCTCCCGATACCTGCGCACGCTCATCCGTCATGGCGAGTACGCCTGGAAGCAGTACATTGTGCTGCGCCTGAAGGACGGCGTTTACATGGAACTGATCCGCAACGTGCACGCCGACCTGCTGCGTTTCATGAAGAACCACCACCTGGGCTACCAGGCAGCGGGCGGCGAGACCGTGGACGCGCCGGAGGTGCTTTGGCGCAACCTGATCCAGTCCGACATCGCGCGGCTGTTCTGGAAGGATCGCGACCGGCGCTTCCTGGGAGCCAGCAAGGGCTTCCTGGACTACTACGGCTTCGCCTCCGTTGAAGAGATTATTGGACGGACGGACGAGGACCTGGGCTGGCACGTCCACCCGGACAGCTACATGAACGACGAGCTGCGCGTCATCCACGAGGGCATCACCACCCACAACATCCCCGGCCACTGCATCAGCAACGGCGAAAACCGGGACATCGTCGCCAGCAAGGCCCCGCTGTACGACCGCAACGGCCAGGTGCAGGGCCTGATCGGCTGCTTCCTGGACCGTGAGCTGCTGAACGTCAACGACATCCGGGGCAAGGAGACCAAGCGGCGGGACATGCTCACCGGCCTGCTGAACAGCCGGGGCATCACCGAGGAGGCCCACGCCTTCCGGGACGAGTACGACCTGAGGAACATGGACTTCGTGCGGATGCACGTCGCCATCGACGATTTCGCCTCCATCAACCGCCGCTACGGCTTCGACTTCGGCGACAAGGCCATCGCCACACTGGGCAAGGCGTTGAAAAAGGCCCTCGGGCTGACCTGCGCCGTGGGCCGCTACTCCGGGCATCAGTTCGTGGTGCTGCACCAAATTCACAGCCTCGAGGATGCCGGCCGGCTCCGGGCCCGGGTCAAGCAGATCGCCGCGGACATCCAGAAGATCGACGGCATCGCGCTGACGCTGTACCTGTCCGTGGGCTACTGCGTCTATTCGGAGTGCGAGGACCTGGACGAGCAGACCCAGAAGTCGGAGATTCGCCTGCTGGCCGACCACGACGACCACTCCACCATCGAAAACCGACAGAGCCGCGCCTCGGAAATCTTCCGCCAGTACGACGACCTGCCCATCCCCTACTGCGTATGCCGGATCGTTGTCGATGAGGCTGGTGCGGTTCACGACGGCATACTGTTTTACGTTAACCGCGCCTTTGAACAGCAACGCGGCATGGTGGCGTCCCAGATGCTGGGGCACAGGGTCAGCCAGCTCTTCGCCGAACCCGACGAAGCCTGGCGTGACATCGCCCGCCGCGCCGCCCTGGACGGGGAAAGCGTGGTGCAAAGGGTGCGCGACATCAGCGGGAGCAAGAACTATATCGTCACCGCCAGCCCCGTCATTCATCCCGGGTACTGCTGCTTTACCGTACAGGAGGTGTAGGAAATATAAGTGCAAATAAAGGGGTTGTCTCAATACGAATATCGCTGCATAAAACAGCTGTAGGGGCGCCGATGCGGCGCCCCTACAATTGAATATGCTTCGTAAGGCTTATGCGTTTTGAAACAGCCCCTTATACTACTCTCAGGTTACTCCGCAGGCTTGCTGGCGGCAAGTCAAGGAGGCTTGACGCAGTCAGGGCGGAAAAGATGCCCACAGAATCGCTGGTTTAAACTGAGAGGAGTATTATTGCTTTGCTACACCGTCCCGATGGTGCCGCCCTCGATCAGCTCTACGGGGAAGATGTTCGCCTTGCGGGAGGCGGTGTCCGGCGATTCGATCAGGTCGATCAATCGCCGGGCGGCCATGCTGCCGATGTCCTCGCAGCTCTGGCGTATGGTGGTCAGCCGGGGCGTCATGGCCTGGGTGAGGGGTATGCCGTCATAGCCGCCGAAGGAAATGTCCTCCGGGATGCGCATACCCATCTCCCGGGCAGCCTCCTGGGCGCCCAGGTAGGCCATGTCGTCGGGCAGCAGTATACAGGTGGGGCGCTCGGGCAGCCGCAGTAGCTCCAACACGATATTGCGGGTCAGGGCGATGTCATCGTACAGGCCCTGGCGCAGATATTCCGGCGGCACGGGCAGGTTGTGGTAGTCCATCGTGTTGTGGAACTGGCTGATGCGGGTTCGTGTGACGATGGAATTGTCGTGGCCGTGGACAAAGGCGATGCGACGATGGCCCTTCTTGATGGCATACTCCACCAGCTTCTGCACGCCGGTCTCGTTGTCGGAGAGCACCGCGGGTGTCTTCCTGTAGATGTGGTCGATGGTGACGCAGGGCACGCCGCTCTGCGCCAGTGCCTTGCACTGGGACGTGCGGAAATCCACGCAGACCATGCACACGCCGTCGACGTTGCTCCGGCGACAATGTTCCACATAGTCCTCGCCCTCGCCCGGGTGGATGAATGTGATATCATACCCCCGGGACGCGGCTTCGTCCTTGAGTGCGTTCAGGATCAGCACGAAGAAGGGATGCGTAAGCCCCCTCCCACTCTCTTCCGCATACAGTATGCCAAGGTTGGGCGTATGCTCGGTCATGGTTGCCACCTCCGGTGCAGATTCTTGAAATGTCGGTCGCTATGTGTTCTGTCGCGCGGCGTGTATCAGCTTGTCCAGGGTTTCATACAGCCGCTCCGGCTCCACGGGCTTGGACAGGTGCGCCGTCATGCCCGCCTGGAGGGAGCGCTGCACATCCTCATCGAAGGCGTTGGCCGTCATGGCGATGATGGGCACGGTCCTGGCGTCGGGCCGGTCCAGTTCCCGTATCGCGCGGGTAGCCTCCAGGCCGTCCATCACAGGCATGCGCACGTCCATCAGCACCGCGTCGAACCAGTTCGGCGGCTTGGCATTGAACATCTCCACCGCCAGCTGGCCGTTTTCAGCGTGCTCGGATTCGATGTCCTCCATTTCCAGCAGGTCCATCAGGATCTCCGCGTTGATTTCCATGTCCTCGGCGATCAGCACACGGCAGCCCCCCAGGCCGTACTCGGTGTCCGCGCCGGCCTCCTCGATCACGGGGCCGCCTTCATTCGCGGCCCCCGCGCCCCGCCGGTCGAGCACTGCGGTCAATTCGCGCATCAGGCTGTCGGTGAACAGCGGCTTGGACATGATGCCGTCCACACCCGCCGACTTTGCCTCGCCCTGCATGTCGTCCCAACTGTAGCCGGTCAGCACGATGATGGCGGTCTCGCCGCCGTCGATGGTGCGGATGGCCTGTGCCAGCTCGATGCCGTTCATATCGGGCATCTTGTAGTCCGTCAGCACAAAGTCATAGGGTTTGCCCTGGTTGCGCAGCATCTGCAACCTGTCCAAGGCCTCCCTGGCGCTGGTGACAGTATCCGCATGGACGCCGATGGCGTTTGCCACCAGGCGGGCGTGCTCACAGGCTACCTCGTCGTCGTCCACCACCAGTATCCGCAGCCCGGCAGGCAGCGCGTAACCCTGCTCGGAATTGACGCTTCGGCTGGAGGCCTTCAGCGTGACGGTGACGGTGAAGGTGGTACCCATGCCCTTTTCGCTGTCCACGGTGATCTCGCCGTTCATCATGTCGACGATGTTCTTGGTAATCGCCATGCCCAGGCCGGTGCTTCCGTACTTGTTGGTCGCGCCGGAATTCTCCTGGGAGAACGCTTCGAAGATCTTCGGAATGTACTCCTTGCTCATGCCGATGCCGGTGTCCTTCATCGTGAATCGCAGGGTGCAGTGGCCCTCGAATTCGGCCACCTGCTCCACGGTGAAGGTAACGGAGCCGGGCACGGGCGTGAACTTGACGGCGTTGCCCAGTATGTTGATCAGCACCTGCTTCAGCTTCATGTCGTCGCCGATGTAATAGTCGTTCACCTGGCCGATGATCTGGCAGTCGAAGTCAAGCCCCTTGTCCATGCACTGGCCATTGACCATGACGTTGATCTGGTCGATGAAATCCCGGAAGCTGAATTCCTCGCTCCTGAGCACCATGCGCCCGGATTCGATGCGGCTCATGTCCAGTATGTCGTTAATCAGCCCCAGCAGGTGGCGGGCACTGGCCCCGATCTTCTCCAGCTGCTCCCGGGTGTGGGGCGTCAGGTACGGATCCTTCAGGGCGATGTTGTCCAGGCCGATGATGGCGTTCATCGGTGTGCGGATCTCGTGGCTCATGTTGGACAGGAAGCTGGTCTTGGCACGGCTGCTCTCCTCCGCCAGCACCTTCTCCACCTCGATCTGCTTCTCCCGCTTTTGCATCAGATAGAAGATGTAGAACAGTATGCCCAGCGCGACCACGATCAGGATGGTCTGGACCATGCTGTTGCGGATCAGCGCGCCGCCGACGTTGTCCAGCACCTCGCGAAGGTAGCTGTCCACCGGCCGGGTGGAGGACGATACAATATCCACGCCCGCCTCCTCCAGCTTTTCGGTGTAGAAGGTCTGTATTGGCGTCACGGCGGCCTCGGTGGCGATTTCGGTGGCCTGGCGCATCCAGATGGTGGAAGTGAATATGATCAGCGCCAGCAGCACCACCCACACCACCGGCGAGCGGCCCAGGTGGCGGGCGGTATCCCGCCGGAACAGGTACAGGAAGAACACGAAACCCAGTATACCCCAGGCGGCAAGGATGAGATAGGATTCTGTGGAGAGGGTCTTGACCGCCATCAGGTTGGGGATCAGGAAGTAGAGCATGAACAGCAGCGAAATGACCACGCCCGCAATGCCCGTCGCCCGCGCGCGCCGGTTGCCGTCGATCCTGGCGGACCTGGCCGCGGCGGCGGAGGTGTAGGCGTAGGCGATGGTGGCGCCCACCGTGGTCACATCCACGATCCAGCTGATGGCCGTCCGGCCCAGCAGGGGCAGCACCGCGGAAACGCACAGCACGAACACGATGGTCTTCGAGGGCACGCCCTGCTCGTTCAGCTCACCCATCCATTTGGGCATCATATCGTCCTTTGCCATCGCGTACAGCAGCCGACTGGAGGCGATGTAGTTGCCCACCAGGCCGGTGACGATGGCCCCCAGCGTGGTCAGCCCCAGTACCGCGGGGCCCAGCGCGCCCATGAGCGCCTCCGCCGCGTGAAACGTGGGCAGACCCTGGACGCCGGAGTAATTGCCCAGGTTTGAGATGTAATCCGTCCAGCCGGCGCAACCCTCCGGCAGCGCGCACACGGCCAGTACGGCCAGCCCCCCATAGGCAATGGCCGCCGTGATGACGGCGACGGCCATGATCCTGAAGCTCTTTTTGATGGGAAAACTGAATTCCTCGGCGGAGTGGGAGATGGACTCAAAGCCCACATAGGCCCAGGGCGCGAGGGCGACGATCGTCAGCACACCCGTGAAGGGCGCGGTGCCCGGGGCAAAGGGCGGCGCAATGCTGCCCAGGGCGCTCTCCGGGCTGAATATGGCAGTACAGAGGCCAGCCACGACGCCACCGGCCAGCAGCAGCGCCATGACGATCTGCACGGCGGCGGCAATCCTGCCCCGCAGGCAGAACAGCGCCGCAATGGCCAACGACGCCACCGCCAGCAGCACCTCGCCTATGTAGATGTCATAACCGGCGATCTGGTAGTGGAAGCCGAACTGGAACAGGTCGCCGAACAGGTGTCGGGCAATCAGGGGCAGCGCCGTGGCGTTGGCCCATATGATGGCCACATACGTCAGCAGCATGAACCAGCCGTTCAAGAAGCCGTGGTCATAGCCGAAGTTATGTTTTGCGTAGGCGTAGGTGCCGCCCGCGTCGGGGTCCTGTTTCATCAGGTAATGGTAATTCGTGCCGATGACCAGCATAATCAGCCCGCCGATGCCGATGCCCAGCACCGTCCCCAGGGGACCGGCCATCGGCAGGAAGGTGGTCCCTGGCATGACAAAAGCGCCCCAGCCCACGCTACAACCGAAGGCCAGCGCCCAGGCGCCCAGAGGCGAAAGATAGCGCAGAAGGCCCTTCCCCCGCGCCTTTTTCATTGAATTCAACCCGATCACTTGCCTTTAATAATATACCTGTATTATTTATACGGCGCGGAACGTGCGCCGCTGATGGGTGTCAGTTGCTTTCCTCGTAGGCCGCGATGCCCGCCACGGTATCCCGGTAGCGTTGCAGGATGCTTCCCACCTTTTCCCGCACCGCATCGTCGGTAAGGGTGCGGGGGTTGCCTGCCCGGAATTCCTCGGTGATCTCGTCGGCAGCGCTCGCCAGCGCATCCAGCCCCAGGTTGGAGCAGACGCCCTTCATCGCGTGGGCGCTTTCAAACAGCTTTTCGGCGTCCATCGTCTCGCCGGCCTGGGCCAGCGCATCGCCAACATTGCTGTCCTTCAGCTTGCGCACGTATTTGTCGATCAGCTTGTCCTTCTTCATGATCCGAACGGCATGCTCATAATTGCCGCCGATCCTGGCATACAGCTGCTGAATCGTCATGTTTTGTTCTCCCTTTCAATCTGTTTTTCCTTTATAATCAATTCCTCAAAGGCCTCCGGCGGCAGCGGGCGGGAAAAGTAGTAGCCCTGCACCAGGTCGCACCCCGCGCCCTTGAGCATGTCCAGCTGCTGTTCGGTCTCCACGCCCTCGGCCACCACAGGCACCTTCAGGTATTTTGCGATATCCAGCACCAGCTGGACCAGGCGGAAGTCCTTTTCGCTCTGGGCAATGTTGCGCACGAACTGCATGTCCATCTTCAGCACGTCTATGGGCATGTATGACAACATGTTCAGCGACGAATACCCGGAGCCAAAATCGTCCATTTCAATTTCGAAGCCCCGGGCGCGCAGCCGGCTTATGCGCTCGATCATTTGCTCGGCGTTGTCGGTGTAGGCCGATTCCGTGACCTCCAGCTTCAGGGCGCTATGGTCCAGGCCGTAGCGCTCAATCAGCCCCTCCAGCCGGTCCTCCAGCGTCGGGTCGAACACGTCCACCCGGGACAGGTTCACCGACACCGGCAGCACCACGCCGAGCTTCTGCCGCCACTCGGCCACCTGGCGGGCCGCCTCATCCCAAACGTAGTTGTCCACGGTACTGATCTGCCCGTTGTTCTCGAACAACGGTATGAAGCTGCCCGGCGACACCATGCCCAGTTCCGGGTGGTTCCATCGTATCAGCGCCTCTGCGCTGGACAGCCTGGGCGGGTCGCACTGGACGTTGTACTTGGGCTGGTAGTACACCGTCAGCTCCTTATCATCCACCGCCCGGCGCAAATCATTCATCAGGCGCTGGTTCATCAGCTCCCGCTGGTGCATCTCCTCGTCGTAGACCATCAGGCGGGTCTTGTAGTTGCCCCGGACCATGCTGCACGCGGCCCCGGCGCTATCGAACAGCACCACCGGTTCCAAGCCCTCCCGCCAAGGCGCGACGCCCATGCGCAGGCGTATGCTGGCTTTGTTGGACAGCGCGTTGACCCTGTCCTGTACCTGCTCCAGCAACGCCCGGTAATCGCCATGCTGCTGGCAGTAGATGTCGAAGCGATCAGCCTCGAACCGGCTGGCGATGCCCTCGGTCTCGGCCAGGAAGTCCCGGATCTCTTCGCCGATGGCCGCCAGCACCCGGTCGCCGAACTCGCGCCCGTTCAGCGCGTTGACGGAGTGGAACTGTTCGATGTTGACGACCACGGCGTCCATGTGCCACTGGGGGTGGTACTGGTGGATCCGATTGGCGTACTCAAAGAAGAAGTTGCGGCTGTACAGCTTGGTCAGAGGGTCGAACTCCGCCGCCTGGATCAGCTGGCGTCCCTCGCTCAGTTCTATGATGCGGCCCACGCGGGCCAATATGACCTCGTGCATATCGAAGGGCTTGGTGATGAAGTCCGCCGCGCCCATCTCCAGCGCCCGGAGCTCGGCATTGCGCTCCGCGGTGAGCACGATGATGGGGATGGACTTCAACAGCTCGTCGTTGCGCACGCAATCCAGCACCTTGAAGCCGTCCATCTCGGGCATGATCAGGTCCAGCAGCACCACGGACAGCCTGTCCCGTTTTTCTTCGATCATTTGCAGCGCTTCCCTGCCGTTGGAAGCGTATATAATTTCATAATCATCCTCCAGGATCATGCCCAGCACGTCCCGGTTGATCTCCTGGTCGTCTACAATCAAAACCAGTTGAGGTCTTTTCAATTGTTTGGATTTGATCATAAACCGTTCCCCCAATCAACGTAAACCCATGTTTTTTATCAGGCCACCAGTGTCCTGAGGGTATCGTAAAGCTGGTCGGTATCCACCGGCTTGGGCAGGTGGGCATTCATGCCCGCCTCCATCGACTGACGCACGTCCTCCTCGAAGGCGTTGGCGGTCAGCGCGATGATGGGCACGCGGCCGGCATCGCTCCGGGGCAGGGCGCGAATGGTCCTGGCGGCCTCCAGGCCGTCCATCACCGGCATGCGCAGGTCCATCAGGATCGCGTCGAAGTAGCCTTCCGGGGCCCGGGCAAAGGTATCGACGGCCACCTGGCCGTTCTCAGCACGCTCGCTGGTGACGTCCTCCAGCTCCAGCAGGTCGGCCAGCAGGTCGGCGTTCAGGTCCACATCCTCGACGATCAGTATGTGCATCCCGGCCAGCGAAGGCGTCTCATCCTTCCCCGAAGTCTGGGCCACCGCGTCGCAATCGTCGACAAAGCCCAGCCTGACCGTGACAATGAAGGTGCTGCCCTCGCCCTTGCGGCTGTGGACGGCAATGTCGCCGTCCATCAGGTCCACCAGCTTCTTGGTGATGGCCAGGCCCAGGCCGCTTCCCCCGTAGCGGTTCGTGGGGGTGGCGTCCTCCTGGGCGAAGGAATCAAACAGCCGGGGCATGAATTCCTCGTCGATGCCAATGCCCGTATCGCTGATGGTGAAGCGCATCCCGCAGTACTCCCCTTCCCTGGGCAGCTGCTCCGCCACAAAGGTCACTGAACCGCCTTCGGGCGTGAACTTCACCGCGTTTGACAGGATGCTCAGCAGCACCTGCCGCAGGCGCAGCGAATCGCCGATACAGGTGTCTCTCAGCTCGCCGACCACCTCATGCCGGTAGTCGAGCCCCTTTTCCTCGCAGAGCATGTGGGCCAGCACGTTCACCAGGTTCAACAGGTCGGCGGGCGAGAAGGGCTCCGCATGCACCGCCATTCCGCCCGATTCGATGTAGTTCATGTCCAGCACGTCGTTGATCATGTCCAGCAGGTGATGGGCGCTGACATCCAGCTTCTCCAGCCGGTCACGGGTCTGGGGCGTCAGGGCCTGATCCTGGAGGGCCAGGGCGTTGAGCCCGATGACGGCGTTCATCGGGGTGCGCATCTCGTGGCTCATGGTGGCCAGGAAACGGCTCTTGGCCCGATTGCTCTCCTCCGCCGCCAGCAGCTGGGCCTCCAGGTGCTCGCTATCGACGATCCGCTGGGTGATGCTGCTGAGCAGTTTGTACATGACGAACACGAACAAGCTGCCGCCGAAGAGTATACCGGCAACGATCAGGTCCGGCTTGCCGAACACGCCCACCGCCAGGTAACCCAGCAGGAAGCAGACCAGCAGTATGATGGGTATATAGAGTATGCGGTCGTCGGCGTCCCAGGAATCCAGCTTCTTCACGTAGCGGGCAAACCGCACGAAGCCGCAGATGTTGTACACCATGATCAGGCTGCCCAGGAACACCATGCCTTGCGTCAGCCATCGCGCCATGCGATTCCCCCCCTTTCTTCTTCAGAGCCGTATGCGCTTGAGCAATATAAACCAGCGCGGCCGCTTTGTAATATTCTATCACAGAACGACCGCTTGCGCAATAATAGGTTTTTTAATTTCCACGGCTGCATCGTCGAATTAAGCGAAGGATTTTAATGGGGTGATGGAGAATAAAACATCGAGGTGATCGGTGTGATGAAGAAAAGTTTCAGCAGTATAGCAGATCCAAGGCAGCAGTCACAAGAAGCTGTTTCAGGACGTTCAGGAGTATATCGATGACGTTTATGCCGCCACCCACGTCAAAAGGAACATCGAGCGCTCCCGCGAGATGCTCTGGCACCATGATGAAGACGCCGCGCTGGAGCTTGACCAACAGCTTGGCTCCGCGTACAGTGATTCAGCGATGCCCGATTCGGCTCCGATGGCCAAGCCCTCCATGGCGATGCCCGATTGGGAAAAGATGCTGAAGCAGACCGACGAGGGCTTCTCTGAGGCATTGCTCCGGCTCATCGACGAAAAGGGCATGACGGACGCGCAGTGCTACAAGCGAGCCAATGTGGACCGCAAGCTGTTCAGCAAGATCCGCTCCAACCCGGCCTACAAGCCCAGCAAGCCCACTGTGTTCGCCTTTGCCGTCGCGTTGGAGCTGTCGCTTCCAGAGACAAACGCCCTGCTCAAGAAGGCGGGCTTTGCCCTCTCCCACAGCAGCAAGTTCGACATCATCCTGGAGTATTTCATCAAGAAACGCTATTTTGACATCTTCGAAATCAACGAGGTGCTGTTCCAGTTTGATATGCCGCTGCTGGGCTCCGGTACCAATCCTCATGATTAGGAAAACGCAGTTTTCCGGGTCGGCGGGCAAGTGTGCGCAGCACGCCGACAATCATACATTGTCGCATGGCAGGCGACCACATCCCTCCCGGTTTTGTGTATGATAGTACCATCAAAACACGGGAGGGATTATCAATGAAAAAGAATCTGACGGAGATGGTCTTCATCCTGGACAAGAGTGGTTCCATGGCCGGACTGGAGGCCGACACCATCGGCGGCTTCAACAGCATGATCCAGCGTCAGAAGCAGGCGGAGGGCGAGGCCCTGGTCTCCACGGTGTTGTTTTCCAACAGCAGCACGGTCATTCCTATCCACACGCAAGCTATACAGTTCCACGCTTCCTCCACCTCCTTTCCAGTTCACCATGAACCGCAATGGTCATTTCCATAAAGAACACATTATGGTTGTGCTTCTCTGTCAAGGCGTCCACTTTCGGCCAGAATACCGAATCCCAAAAATCAGGCTCATTCAGGCGAGAAAGACATTCGCTATGCAAATCGAATATGTCACGGTAAACGGTCTTATCAGGCATGGTCGCCCTCCTGTTCCAGCCGGTAGATCGTCCCCCGGCTCGCCCTCCTGGACGTGCAGCGCACACCCGGAATGTAAGTGCCCTTGATAGCCTTGCCGAAGCCCTCCGAGGAAAGATAATCGTGTATGCCAAAACTGGCCGCAAGAGACACAGCCTCGGAAGCTGTACCTTCCCACGCGCCGTTTGCTATCAGGGCATTTATCAAAATGGTGTAGGGGTTCCGTACATTTGAGCGAAGGTCACGGGGCCGGGTGGTGATAATGTCCTCGCCGCTGATCGTCGGGTCGCTCTGCGCCCACACAAACCGGTCGCCCTGCTCAATATCGAAGATGATAGCATTGCCGTAGGCCGCGCCGTTGCTTTTCAGGTGTCCACAAGCCCTGTTGCCGTCAGGTGTCCACCCTGTAATCAGCACAGACCGCGAAGCGTTGTAGAAGTCCATTGACCCGCTGCCCCGGTAGGCATTCGCTGATTTGGTCGCTTTATTCAAGTGTTCCAGTATCAGCGCCGTGCAGCCGGTCTTTCGGCAGACTTCCCGCAAGCTGTCAAGGATGGGGCGAACCTCGTTCGACTTGTTCATGTCTACGCCATCGGGCAACAGGGCCTGAACCGGGTCAACAATCAGCATGGAGGCATCAAACTTCCGAATCATCGCCTCGATGGTCACAATCTCGCCCAGGGTAGGCACATGACCCGACGGCATGAGGATGTTGTTTGCATCTGCCCCCTGCCGGTCAAGCATGGCCCGGTATTCTGGCACGGCGAACGCATGAGTTAACAGGGCATCAAATATATTACAAAAGTGTTACCAAAAGGATTTTTCACCTCAGATGTCGAAGAAGAACATAGAGGTGAAAAAAGATG
>CADBVG010000078.1 GCA_902798105.1 uncultured Eubacteriales bacterium | reverse complement strand
GCCTCAGCACGCTGATAGTACTTGGCTGGAAACGGCCCGGTAGGGTAGGTCGTCGCCGGATCTCATCGAGAGTCATTCATTTTGAATGACTCTCTTTTTTGCTTAACAACATCATATTTCATAATGGATTACTGAAAAGACGAAGGAAAATGTCACATTCATTTGATAAAATAAAATAGAATATATATGGTGCATAGCGGAGGCGTCTATTGTCATGGCGTTGAGGTATAGTTTCTGCCTGTTTGATTTTGATGGCACGGTGGCAGATACAGGAGAGGGGATAAAAAGAAGCGTAGCCTACAGCTTGGTAAAAATGGGCCGCAGTGCGTTGCCGGATACCATGCTGTCCCGCTTCATCGGTCCACCATTGCATGACAGTTATAAAAAATACTCTGGTATGACTGATGAAGAAGCCGAAACAGCCATACTCCGCTATCGGGAGCGCTACGTGGATATTGGGCTGTACGAATCTCACCTGTACCCCGGTATTGTCCAACTTCTACAGGAGTTGCGAGACGCAGGTGCATATGTGGGCATCGCCTCCGCAAAGCCCCAGTTCATGTTGGAGCGACTCGCCGAATACTATGAAATCGACTCTCTTTTGAATACAATCGTTGGTATCGGCCTGGAGCGACATTCCGCTGATAAGCGCGATTTGATTCTTCGGGCACTGCCGGAAGGTGTGGACAGAAAGCAAGTGTGTATGGTGGGAGACCGCCTGTATGATATCGAAGCGGCCCGTGCATTGGGCATTGGCGCGATCGGTGTGGACTATGGGTACGCTCTCCCGGGAGAGCTGGTCAGGGCTGGTGCGGAGGCGGTTTTTTCAAGCGTAAGTGAATTGTCCGGTTACCTCATTATCGATAAGGTTGGGAAATGAAAAAGTGTATTTGACAAAAATGAGATTTTTGAGCACAAAATAGGCTTGTTTGGCGCATATCAAACTCATTGGGTGAACCCGAAGGGGCCATTGTGCGTCAAATGAACATAATACTCGGTCTGCGGGCAGCTTTCAGCGGTACGACGCTGATGGCTGTCGATCAGCATTGATATATTGATTATCCACACCGTAAAGCAAGAGGTGACATTTATGGCATACGAAAATCTGTGTATGTACTGCTTTGAGGACATGGATGGCAAGACCACCTGTCCCCATTGCGGCAAGGATTCCCGCGCCGCGGTGCCGCAGATTCAGATGCTTCCCGGGTCACAGGTCTATCACGGTCGCTTTTTGGTCGGCCGCGCGCTGGGCCAGGATGCCACGGGCATCGTCTACGCGGCTTATGATACGAAGAAGGAAAATCGCCTGCGCATTCGCGAGTATCTGCCCAGGGATTGTGCCGAGCGCCTGAATGATGGCGCGGTGGTGCCGGTGGCGGGCATGGAGGACCAGTTTGAGGCTGGCTTGAAAAAGCTGCGCGCCAGCGTGGAAAATGTGGAAGACCCTCGCAAGCGCCACTTCTTCTTTGAGGAAAACGGCACGGCCTATATCGCCCAGCGCAAGTCCGCCTCTGCCGCGTCGGAGCACGACCGAGAGCAGGAGGAGGAAGAAGCGCGCGGCGGCAAGGGCCGGGTGCTGCTCTTTGCCGGTATCGCTGTGGCGGTGTTGGTGGTGGCTGCCGTGCTGCTGATCACTGTGTTCAACGGCGCGGTGACCACCAGCAGGGACATCACCCAGAGTCCCACCCTGGATCCCAGCCAGGTATGGATTCCAGTGGCAACGCCCACGCCGACGCCCTACGTTTCGCCCACCTTTGCCGCGCTGGTGGACCCGGAGCTTTCATGGATGGACTACACCTATGAGGGCGACGTGGAGCAGGAGTACCAGCAGGCCCAGCAGGCCGCGCGGACGCCCACCCCTGTGCCGACCCCCACGCCCACGGTTGATGCCAAGGGCAGCCAGCGTTACAGGGTGGTCAACGGCGATTCCAGCCGGGAGGAGATCCGCAAGCTGCAAAACAAGCTGTACGAAGAGGGCTGGCTGGAAAAGAGCCAGGTCACCGGCAAGTATGATACCGCGACCCGTCAGGCCGTCAGGGATTTCCAGGCCTATGTCAACGACCGATTCAAGCCCAGAGAGAAGCTGAGCGTGGATGGCGTGGCCGGTCCGAAGACGCAGCAATGGCTGTATGAGGGCGACGCTTCAAAGCCCACGCCCAAGCCCACCCCGAAGGTGACGCCCAAGCCGGACGACGGCGACGTGGACGAGACCTCCCCGGCCAGTCAGGTGCGCCGGGTCCAGAGGCAACTGATCACGCTGGGTCTGCTGCCCGATGGCTCCGCCGACGGCAACTACGGCGCGACCACCGTGGCGGCGGTGCGCCGCTTCCAGAAGCGCGTCAATGAACTGGCGGGCTACGACGTGCTGGAGGTCACTGGCAAGCTGGATGTCCAGAGCCTGGCCTTCCTGGATTATTAC
Source organism: uncultured Eubacteriales bacterium (assembly GCA_902798105.1). GTDB lineage: Bacteria > Bacillota > Clostridia > Christensenellales > Aristaeellaceae > UBA2862. The sequence continues at coordinate 10,802 of CADBVG010000078.1, read as the reverse complement.
GCGGAGGAATGGGAGGGCCTGCGCAAGGCGACGGCGGAGCCCACTGCCACACCGAAGCCCACGCGCAAGCCCACACCCACGCCCACCACCCGGCCCATAGAGGTGCTGGAGGGCGTAATCAACGACAAATCGTCCAAGTCGGACATTCGCAAGGTACAGCAGCTGTTGGCGGACATCGGCATGATGTCCCGCAGCGGCGTGGACGGCGTCTATGGTAGCGCCACCATCTCCGCCGTCGCGGATTTCCAGCAGTGGGTGAACGACCAGCGCGAGGAGGAAACCCTCACCGTAAACGGCGAGGTGGACCAGCTGACGCTGCTCTATCTGGAATACTGCAAGGATCACGGCATGATGCCCTATGGTACGCCGACGCCGAAGCCCACGACCCGACCGACGCCCAAGCCGACGATGGTCCCCACTCCCGAGCCCCAGGAGGAGCTTGAGCTGGAGCAGGACATCGAAGTCGAACCGATCGAGTCCGGGGACCAGGCGGTCGAACCGGAATTGGAGCCGGAGGGTGATGAGATCACCGTCGGCCCGGGCTCCGACAGGGAGTCCATACGCTATGTCCAGCAGATGCTCAGCGCGGTCGGCGCGATGAACGCCAACGGCGTGGACGGCGTGTACGGCAAGGGTACCGCCCGGGCGGTCAGGCGCTTCCAGCAGTGGGTGAACAGCATGCAGGGCGAGGGTACCGTGCCGGAGGATGGCAAGGTGGACGACAAGACCCGGCAGATGCTGGAATACGCCTATGAGCGCGGCCTGAACATCAAACAGGTCGTTGAAGAACAAACACCCACCGAAGCGCCCGTTGAAGTAACCGTTGAGGAAATGACCACGCCACAACCGCTGGTACCGGAGGAGGAACCGGTGGAAGCGCTGGAGGGCGAACAGGAAATCATCGTTGATGGGGATTCCGATGTTGAATCCATCCGCTATATCCAGCAGATGTTGAGCGCCAGCGGACTGCTGGCAGAGGATGACGTAAACGGCGTATATGACGAGGCCACCGCCGACGCGGTGCGCCGGTTCCAGGCCTGGGTGAACAGTGCCCGGGGCGAAGCGGTGCTGGAGGTCAACGGCCGCATGGACGATATGACCCGCCAGGCCCTGGAGTATGCTTTTGAGCACAAAATGCGGGCGGAACCGGAGGAGGCCGACGCCGGTCTGAGCGTGGAGGATGAACTGGATGCGGACCTCGTAGAACCCGGGATGACCGAAGAGACACCCGCTCCCGAATCGGTGGCTGAGATTGGCGCCATTGACATCGCCTTTGGGGACGAGCTGTCCACGGGCGAGGTTATCAGCATCTCCGCGGGCAAGGTAAATGTGCGATGGCGCGCCGAAGGCGACGTGGACAGCTATGCCGTCTTTGTGACAGACGGCTCCGGCACAACCATCGTCGAACAGGCGGGCATCCGGGATACCGGCTTCACCATCGACACCCGGCGCATGAATCCGGGCGAGGTGTATACACTGCGGCTGGGCGTGCTGCCCAAGGGTGGCGGCGAGAGCGATATCCTCTGGCAGACGGCGCGGTTCATGCTTCCCGCCCCGGAGACACCCGAGCCGGAGGAAACCCCCGAACCGGAGCTTGAAACCGAGCCCGAACCGGAGCCGGAGATAGGCGTCGTTTCCAGCCCGGAGATCGCCATCGACGGCGCGATCGCGGGCGGTGAGCCCGTCGTCATCGAGGCGGACAGCTTTGAAATTCGCTGGCGCGCCGACGGCGACGTGGCAACGTACTACGTGCGCATTACCGATTCCAGCGGCAGCGATATCGTCGAGCCCCAGTTTACCACCCAGACTTCCGTTACGCTGCGGACGGTCAACATGGCGGTGGGCGAAGTGTACACGCTGTCCGTGGGTGCGGTGCCGGTCAACGGCGAGCGGGAGGACATGGTGGTGAGCGAGGCCCGCTTTGTGCGGCCCGAGGAGGCCACCCCCGAACCCACCGAGGTGCCTACCCCCGCGCCCCAGGTGGCCACCATCGGCACCCCCGTGGTGACGATCGGCGGCTCCGCCTATCAGAAGGACGGCATATCGTATATGACGGACAGCTCCATCATCATCAGCTGGAATGCCGATGGCGATGTGGAGAACTACACGATTTACGTGGAGAACGAGGTCGGCGAGCGCCAGGAGCTGGGCACTACCACCGATACCAGCCGGACGGTCAACGCTCGCAGCTTGCCCGCGGGCATTTACACCATCTATGTGGGTGCGATGCCCAGGGGCGGCGGTAGCAACGACGTGGTGTGGGGCACCACCCACTTCGCCATCCCCGCGCCCGAGGCGGAAAGCACACCTGAAGCGGACCCGCAGGAGGGGGCCGACGGAGGCGAACCCCAGCAGGACGCGGGCGGCGCGCAGGCTTCCGCCATCGTGGACGGAGCGACCATTGGCGAGATCAACAGCGCCAGTGGACCCGAGATCATCCAGCAGCTGCAAATGCGGCTGTACAGCCTGGGCCTGCTGTCCACCGACGGGCTGGAGCCCGGTGTGCTGGATACCCAGACCCTTCAGGCCGTGGCCGAATTCCAGCAGCGGATGAACGACCAGTACCAGGCCGGGCTCGAGCTCGTCGATCCCGCAAACCCCGACGCCGTGGTGGACGCCGTCACGGTCAGCGCGATATTTGCCGATCAACAATCATGACAGCAAGGCTGCCCCAAACGCCCCAATGCGGGAGTTATGGGGCAGCCTTTGATGAAGAGAGAGGGTGTCAAGTCTCATGAAGATTGCGTGGTTTTGCATACCTGCCCACGGACACACCAATCCGACCCTTGGCCTGGTCCGGGAGCTGACCTCCGCCGGACATCAGGTATATTACTTCTCCTTTGAAATGTTTCGGGAGCGGATTGAACAGGCGGGTGCAACGTTCATTGGGTGCGATGGCTATGACTTCGACATGGAGGACAAGGAAAACGCGGACCGGGTTGGCAAGGACAAGGTCTTCGCGACGGAGCTGCTCGTATCTTCGACCCTGGCGCTGGACGAGATGACCACGGAAAAGGTCGGAGAGATCAGGCCGGACATCGTCGTCTCCGATTCCGTCGCCTTCTGGGGAAAGCTGGTGGCGATGAAGCACGGGATCCCCTATGTATCCTCCACCACGACATTTGCCTTCAACCGCTGTTCAGCGAAGTATATGAAGGAAAGCCCCTGGGACATCGCGAAGATGCTCTTTGCCATGCCGCGCATCGACAAGCAGATCAAGCGGCTGCGTGAGAAGGGCTATCCGGTCAAGGGCTTGCTGGACATTGTTCAGAATGACAACGATACCAACACCATCGTCTATACCTCGAAGTATTTCCAGCCCTGCGCCGATACGTTTTCCGATCGCTACCATTTTATCGGGCCGTCGATCCGCCCCATCACATCGCCCTGCGCCAAGACCGCGGAAAAGACCGTGTACATCTCCATGGGCACGGTCAATCAAAACCGGGAATTCTATCGCAACTGCATCCACGCACTGGGACGGACGGACTGGCAGGTCATCATCTCCATGGGGACCAACACCGAGCACTTTGACCGTCTGCCGGAGAATATTCAGGTTCATGAGACCGTGGACCAGATGGCGGTGCTGTCTATCGCCGATGCGTTCATCACCCACTGCGGCATGAACTCCGCTTCCGAGGGCCTGTATTATAAGGTGCCGCTGGTGCTGTTCCCCCAGACGCCGGAGCAGGGCGCCGTGGCCAGGCGGGTGGAGGAGCTGGGCGCGGGGGTCCGGCTGAAGTCCATCGACGAGGCGGATATACTGGACGCGTTGAATCGGGTCATGACCGAGCCGTGCTACAGGGACAGCGCGGCCAGGATATCCGACAGCTTTCACGCCTGCGGTGGTGCGAAGGAAGCGCGGGCCTTCCTGGAGGGGATCACCCACCCTGATTGAGCGGGCACGGAAAGTCGGACATTTGCCGGGCAGAGCTGGTATACTGATGATGCAACGGAGGGAGGGAAACCGGTATGCAGGGCTGGATCGAAGGCTTCCAGGCGTCCGTCGACTACATCGAGCGGAACCTGTCAGGGATGCTGGACATTGAAGCGATTGCGGCGAAGGCCGCGGTGTCGCCCTTCTATTACCAGCGCATCTTCGGCGCGCTGTGTGGCATGTCTGTCGGCGAATACATCCGCGCGCGCAGGATGACGCTGGCCGCCCAGGAGCTGTCGCGGGCCAGCACCAGGGTCATTGATGTGGCTGTCAAGTATGGCTACGATTCGCCGGACAGCTTCACAAAGGCGTTTCAACGCTTTCACGGCATCACGCCCACCCAGGCGCGGGCGCACGGCTCAAACCTGCGTTCCTTCGCCCCGCTGCACATCAAAGTCACGCTGGAGGGTGGAAATATGTTGGATTATCGCATCGTGGAAAAGGCGCCGTTTACCATTGTTGGCATCAAGCAGCGCTTTAATTCCGAGACCAGCTATCAGGAGATTCCGAAGTACTGGAGCGAGTGGATGTCGGACATGAAGGGACTGAAGGGCATGTTTGGCGTCTGCCTGGACATGGACGGGAAGGACTTCGATTACTGGATCGCGGACCTGTACGCGCCCTGGAAGGACATACCGGAGGGCTGCGGGACGATGCAGATTCCCGGCAGCTTGTGGGCGGAATTCACCTGTAAGGGTCCATTGCCGGACAGCCTGCAGAGGGTCAATACGCAGATTTGGTCGGAATGGCTTCCAGCATTGACCGGCTATCAGCTCGCGGGGAATTACTCGATTGAGATCTATACGCCGCCGGCGGAGAAGCCCGAAAACAACATCAGCTACATCTGCATTCCCCTGAAAAGGGTGTAGCGCATGAGAAAAGCGCCTCAGTCGAAGGCGCTTTTCTCATGCTATAATATGGCCTTGTTTCTGCACAACGTCCAAAAGGCGACGGCGCCGGCGGCGGCGACATTCAGCGAGTCCACGCCGTGGGCCATGGGGATGCGGGCGGTGAAGTCGCAGTTCGCGATGGTGGCTGGGGCCAGGCCGTCCCCCTCGGTGCCCAGTACCATCGCCAGCTTCGGCTGGGCCAGCAGGGCGGGGTCGTCGATGTCCACGGAATCGTCGGACAGCGCCAGGGCCACCGATCGAAAGCCCATGCCGCCGAGGACCGAAAGTCCTGCTTCCGGCCAGTCGGCGGGGGCATTCCCGATGCGGGTCCAGGGCACCTGGAATACCGTGCCCATGCTCACCCGCACGGCCCGGCGGTTCAGCGGGTCACAGGTGGTGGGTGTCAGCAGTACGCCGTCCACCCCCAGGGCTGCGGCGGAGCGGAATATGGCCCCGACGTTGGTGGTGTCCACGATGCCCTCCAGCACCGCCACCCGGCGGGTGCCTTCGCAGACCTTCGCTACCGTGGGTAGCGGCCTGCGACGCATGGCGCACAGCACGCCCCGGGTCAGCGGGTAACCGGTCAGGGCGCGCAGCACGGTCTCATCTGCGGTGTACACGGGCACATCGCCCACCCGCGAAAGCAGCGGCGCGGCCTTGCCGGCAATGTGCCGACGCTCCATCAGCAGGGAGACCGGCGTGTAGCCCGCGTCCAGGGCGTAGCCGATCACCTTCGGGCTCTCGGCGATGAACAAACCGTCTTCCGGGTGAAGGCGGTTTTTCAATTGGGCCTCCGTCAGCCGGACGTAAGGGTCCAGCTGCGGGGCGGATAAATCGGTGATTTCGATGATGTTTGGCATGGGGTGTTTGATCAGATTCTGATTTATCGAGCTGTGCTCGATAAATCAGAATTGAGTGATTAGTGGTTAGTGGCTAGTGACTAGTGGTGGAGCAAATCAACCGTTGGTTTGCCGGTTTCGCCTGAAAGGCGAAACTGCCACGGCTCAAATCATAGATTTGAGGCGCGGCACCGTCCGCGACAAATCAGAATTTCCCGATAGCCTCCTTCACCCTCCGCAGCGTCTCATCCTTCCCCAGCAGGTACGCGATCTCGAACGCGCCGCCAGGGGTGGACATCTGGCCGGAGATGGCGATGCGCAAGGGCCACAGGAACTGGCCGTTCTTCATGCCCAGGCCGGGAATGGCCGCCATTACCCGGTCATGCAGCTCGACCTCGGTCCAGTCGTCGATGCCCTCCAGCAGCGGAAGCGCGGCGTTCAGGGCCGTCTTCGCGCTCTCCAGCGTGGACTTCTGCTTCTTATTGACGTAGAAGTCGTTGGGGTACTCCGGCTGCTCGGCAAGGAAACGGACCATGCCCGGCAGCTGGTTGAACACCTCGGTGCGGCCCTGCAGCAGCTCGGCCAACCGCTTGAAGTCGAATTTCGCCGGGTCCAGCACCTTCTGAAGCCACGGGGTGGCCAGCTCCAGGTACTTTTCCGGGCTCAGCTTGCGGATGTACTCGGCATTGAACCAGTTCAGCTTCTGCATGTCGAACACCGAGGGGGATTTGCTCAGGCCCTCCAGGTCGAAGGCCTCCTCCAGCTCCTTCAGCGTGAAGAACTCCCGCTCCCCCTTGGGGCTCCAGCCCAGCAGTACCAGGTAGTTGATGACGGCCTCCACCAGGTAGCCCTCACTCAGCAGGTCCTCGAAGGAGGGGTCGCCCTGGGACTTGGACATCTTGCGCTTCACGATGGCCTTCACCGGATTGCCGTTTTCGTCCAGCACGGGGTTGCCGTTCTCATCCACGGCCATCTGGTATTCGCCGGTCTTCTTGCTGCGATAGGTACCTTCCACCATCACGGGGGTGAGGTGCACGTAGGTGGGCGGCGTCCAGCCCAGGGCCTCGTACAGCAGGTTGTACTTGGGGGCGCTGGACAGGTATTCGTTGCCGCGCATCACGTGGGTGATGCCCATCAGGTGGTCGTCGATCACGTTGGCGAAGTTGTAGGTGGGCAGGCCGTCGGCCTTGATCAGCACGTTGTCGTCCAGCGTGTCGCAGTCCACCTCCACATGGCCGTAGATCACGTCGTCAAAGCCCGCCTTGCCCTCGGTGGGGATGTTCTGGCGGATGACGTATGCCTCGCCGGCGTCCAGCTTCGCCTGGATCTCTTCTTTTGAAAGGTGCAGACAGTGCTTGTCGTACTTGAAGGTCTGGCCCTTCTTCTCCGCTTCCTCGCGGCAGGCGTCCAGCCGTTCCTTGGTGCAGAAGCAGTAGTAGGCGTGGCCGGATTCCACCAGCTGTTTGGCATAGGGCATGTAGGTGTCCTTGCGCTGGGACTGCACGTAGGGGCCGCAGGGGCCGCCCACGTCCGGGCCCTCGTCGTGGCTCAGGCCGGCGATGCGCATGGAGTTGTAGATCACGTCCACGGCCCCGGGAACCTCGCGCTCCTGGTCGGTGTCCTCGATGCGCAGTATGAACTTGCCGCCCTTGCTGCGGGCGTAGAGGTAGGTGTACAGCGCGGTGCGCAGGTTGCCCAGGTGCATGTAGCCCGTGGGGCTGGGGGCAAAGCGGGTTCTGACTTCCATGTTGTCTGTCTCCTTGGCAGATATTATTTGCCGCTTGTAAAAGCCGGGAAAGCGCGCAAATACAAGCGATTCAGCGATATTAATCAACTGGTTTTTTCCACTTATGATGATTAAGGAAGCGCCGAATGAATCAGCGGTTCCTTAAGGAAATACCGCGCAATTAAGGTGGTCAGCTGGCGAGTGATTTTTTCGTCAGGCGCTCTTGCAGAGAAGGTTTACTGGCGGTAAATCAAAAAATCTGCAAGAGATGACTGGCGGAAAAGGCACCGCCAGATGTGCCGCCGTATTGTGCGGTAGTTCCTTAATATGAGTCCATTCGGATGGGATATCAATTCACTTTCCTACCGCAGAAATATACATCTGTCGGCACATTGTGACTGAATCCCTGATGCTCCGCAGTAAGCAGGTCATTATCAAACACGAGGAAGTCCGCGTCCTTGCCCGCCGCAATGGAGCCCTTGCTGGCCTCGATTCCAAGCTGCTTAGCCCCGTTTATCGTATATCCCAGTATCATCTCCTCGATGCTCATCTTCTCGCTGGCGGACGGAAATTCCTCGGCACACTTGATAAAATCGTACATGGCGGTCTTTCCGGAGATCCAGCGCGTCATTCCGACTTCCATTCCAAGATAGGGATTCCAGGGCACAAAATCACCGAAGACGACGTTGTCGCTGGACCATGTCACCACTGCGCCGCTGTCCCACACCGTTTTGCAGCGGTACATATTTTCGGAGCGTTTCTCGCCGAACAGAGGGATCATCTCTTCGATATGTTCGCAGTGCCACCACGGGGTATAATTCGCAAAAACGCCAAGCTTTGCGAAACGGTCGAGGTCCGCGTCATGCTGGATCTTGAGATGCGCGCAGGTGACTTTCACACGGTACCTGTCTCCCAGCGCTTTGCGGGCTAGCTCCACGGCATCCAGCACCACGCGGGACGCGGCGTCGCCGACAGTGTGCAGATGCAAATCCAGCCCTTCCTCGTTGAGCTTTACGAGAAGCTCCGCGAGCTCCTCCCTGCTGAATGCGGTGACACCGGTCGTGTGCGTATCCTCATAGGGCTCAACCATGGCTGCGGTATGGATCTTCAGGGTACCGTCCATGAAAATTTTTAGGGTATGGACCTTCAGGTGCTCCGTGTTATACTCACGCCGGAAGCGCTTGAGCTCCTTCAGGCCTTCCTCCGCCTCCCGTGCCGATGAGATCACATAGCAGCCGTCAACATAAACCGGCAGCCTGCCCTGCTTATCCAGATCGCGCAGGCGCTTGTAGACGCGCTCATGGTACTTGTTAAAGCCCGGAATACCGCCATCAAAGATACCAGACACGCCGACGCTGACGGAGAAATCGATCCAGCGTTGAAGCGCGGTGTCAATCTGCTCATCGCTCAGTTCCATGGCGCTGTCAAGAATGATAGGCATTTCCGCCGCGCCTTCAAACACGTTGCCGGTCACATGTCCGTCCTTGCGCACATAATAGGCCACTCCCGGCACGGGATCCGGCGTTTTGTCCGTGATGCTGTGACGCTCAAGGACTTTGGAGTTGACCCAAACGCTGTGGAATTCCGATTCCTGGATCTGGAGCTCTTTGTCCGGGCTGATGGCGTCAAGATCCTCCTTGGTGATTTCTTCTCCCTTCAGGTTTTCCTTACTCATCAAGAATTTGTATCGCTTCAAACCGGGATTTTTCTTCATATAGTCCGCCACAAAGTTCATGGCTTCCAGCTTGCCGTCGCACTCAAAATACTCGCCAAAATCCGCGTACTCGAATGCGGTGGGAAAAGTCACATGGACATGACTGTCGATGATGCCGGGCATGATGAATTTCCCGGCGAGATCGATGACCTCTCCCTCATACTCCGAAAGACCAGCCTCGTCGCCAACATAGCAAAACTTTCCGTCCTTCACGACTAATGCGCTTGCGTTCGGGTTGTCCGTGTCTGCTGTGAAGATTTTTGCGTTTTTGATGATCTTGTCTGCCTTCATGGGTTTCCTTCCTCCATATTGTTTGGTTCAAGCGCTTCTCCTTGGCCTGTTCGCTTCCTGTTGTAGCCTCTATGTCTCGCTATCCCCCTGTGTCCCCCCGACCTTTACAATGGCCTGAGATACTATTCCTCTGCGATATCGAAGGTGAAGATGGTGGTGAAGTCGTACTTCTCACCGGCGTGCAGCACGCTGTCGATGAATTCGGGGTGATTGATGGAATCGGGGGCGAACTGGGTTTCCAGGCAGAAGCCCTCCCGCTTGCCGTACACGCGGCCCGAGGTGCCGGGGTTGACGCCCTTCAAGGCGTTGCCGCAGTACAGCTGCACGGCGGGCATGTCGGTGAACACGTCCATCACGCGGCCGGACTCGGGGTCGGTGACCTCGGCCGCGAAGCGCAGGCCGGCCTCGTAGTCGTTGATGTTGAAGTTGTGGTCGATGCCACCGCCGAAGCCCAGCTGCTCGTCGCTGTCGGTCAGGGCCAGGCTGTCGCCCACGCGCTTGGGCTCGCGCAGGTCAAAGGGCGTGCCGGTCACGTCCCGCTGCTCGCCGGTGGGAATGCAGCGCTCGTCCACCACGGTGAAGGTGTCGCAGTTCATTTCGAAGATGTGGTCCTCGATCTTCTTCCCGCCGGCCTCGCCGTTCAGGTTGAAGTAGGTGTGGTTGGTCAGGTTGCACAGGGTGTCCTTGTCGCTGACGGCCTCGTAGCGGATCAGCAGCTCGTTCTCGTCGGTGAAGGTGTAGGTGACCATGACCTTAAGCGTACCGGGATAGCCCTCTTCGCCATCGGGGCTTACATACTTCAGGATCAGCAGGTCCTCGCAGATGCCCTCGATGGGGGTCACGTCCCACAGCTTCTCGTTGAAGCCCACGTTGCCGCCGTGCAGGTGGGTGACGCCCTTCTCGTTCTTCGCCAGGGTCAGCTTCACGCCGTTCAGCTCGCATTCGCCGTTGGCGATGCGGTTGCCCACGCGGCCAATCAGCGCGCCCAGGTAGCCCGTGGTGGGGCAGTAGCCTGCCACGTCATTGTAGCCCAGCACCACGTTGCCCAGCTTACCGGCCTTGTCCGGCACGTTGATGGCCCGGATGATGCCGCCGTAATTCGTGATCTCCACGGAAGCGCCGGCGTTGTTGGTCAGCACATACAGATCGGCCTCCCGCCCGTCGGGCAGCCTGCCAAAGCTCTTCTTCACGATGCTCATGGTGAATACTTCCTTTCAAAGCCCGCGGACAAGCCGCAAGGCCCATATTTTCTTATTATAATAATACATCGTTTCAGGCGGAAATTCAAGGGGGGATTGGGGAAATAACAGGGCTCACGCATGAATAGAAAGCAGGACTTTCTGAAGGTAGTCGTCATCATAGCAGCATCGCCTGCGACGTCTGGCAACAGAGAGCTTATCATCCA
>CADBVG010000077.1 GCA_902798105.1 uncultured Eubacteriales bacterium | reverse complement strand
GACTGCAAAAATCGAAGGTTACCTGGCGGGTAATCGAGATTTTTGCAGGCAGCAAGCGGCTGAAATTCACCCGCTAATGGGCCGCGAGCATTGTGCGGTATTTCCTTAATGGGGAATCAGGAAGGGGAAACGATTTCATTCCCCGCTTCCAATTCTCCCCATTTATTCAATCAATGGTGGAACAACCGGATGCCCGTGAACGCCATGGCGATGCCATACTCGTTGCACTTTTCGATCACCTGGTCGTCGCGGATGGAACCGCCGGGCTGGGCGATGCAGGTCACGCCGCTGCGATGGGCGCGCTCGATGTTGTCGCCGAAGGGGAAGAAGGCGTCGCTGCCCAGGGCCACGTCGGTGACGGTGTCCAGGTAGGCCCGCTTCTCCTCGCGGGTCAGCGGCTCAGGCTTTGTAGTGAACAGGCGCTCCCAGCGGCCGTCGTCCAGCACGTCCTTCCAGTCCTCGGAGATGTACACGTCTATGGCGTTGTCCCGGTCGGGGCGGCCGATATCCTCCCGGAAGGGCAGGTTCAGTACCTTTTCATGCTGGCGCAGGTGCCAGTTGTCGGCCTTGCCGCCGGCCAGCCGGGTGCAGTGGATGCGACTCTGCTGGCCCGCGCCCACGCCGATGGCCTGGCCGTTCTTGACGTAGCAGACGGAATTGGACTGGGTGTATTTCAGCGTGATCAGCGCGATGAGCAGGTCCCGCTTCTGGGCCTCGGTGAGGGTCTTGTTGGCAGTGACCACATTGGAAATCATTTCGTTGTTGATCTCCAACGCCTGCCGACCCTGCTCGAAGGTGATGCCGAACACCTGCTTGCGCTCGATCTCCGCGGGCACGTAATTCGGATCGATTTTGATGATGTTGTAGCCGCCCTTGCGCTTTTCCTTCAGGATGGCCAGCGCCTCGTCGGTATAGCCGGGGGCGATGACGCCGTCGGAAACCTCGTGGCGGATCAGCTGGGCCGTGGCAGCGTCGCAGGTGTCGGACAGGGCGATGAAATCGCCGAAGGAGGACATGCGGTCCGCGCCGCGGGCCCGGGCATAGGCGCAGGCCAGCGGGGACAATTCCATATCGTCCGGCACGAAGTATATCTTTTTCAGCACTTCGGTCAACGGGTTGCCGATGGCCGCGCCCGCGGGGCTGACGTGCTTGAAGGAAGCCGCAGCGGGCATACCAGTGGCTTTTTTCAGCTCCGTCACCAACTGCCAGCTGTTCAGCGCGTCCAGGAAGTTGATGTAGCCGGGACGGCCGTTGACGACCTCCAGGGGCAGCTCGCCGCCCTCCATGAAGATGCGGGAAGGCTTCTGGTTGGGGTTGCAGCCGTACTTCAGTTGAATCTCATGCGCCATGGTTATCCCTCCGTCAAGCATTGCGGTTGATGATCTTCTGCTGTGTCTCGCCGGTGGCCAGGTCCCGGGTGCAAACCCACAGGGACACGCGGTTGTCGGCGTTCAGGCCGTCCCAGATCGCGTCGGCGATGCTTCCAGCGTCGCCATCGCCGATGGCCACGGTCTCCGGGTCGCCGGTGAATGACGGGATCGGGTTGCCGTCGGACAGGTAGGTGTGCAGGAAGTAGCCCTTCCCCGCCTCGACCTTCTCATACTCCCAGAACACCCGATGGCAGCAGCTGCCCTGGGCGTCACCGGCGCGAAGGATGGCCATGTCCAGGCTGAAATCGCCATCCTCGAAGGTGGCCATGGCGCTGACACGGGGGGTAAAGTTGGGGGCGTCGGGCTCGAAGGTGCGCTCCCGCAGAGCGTCGGCGAAGGTGGCTTCCTCGCCCACGTAGTTGTAGATATCGTCGGTCTGGTCGCCGTTGGTAACGATGACATGGTTGTCGATCACCCGAACGGGCCAGTAGATGATCAGGCTGGGGTCCACCATCTTGGACGGGTCGAAGGCCTCCGTGCGAATGCCCTCCCGCTCCTGCACAAACACGCGGTTGCGGCTGTTCACGCTGCGGCCCATGATGAAGTAGGCCATCACGGCCCGTTTGCCGTCGGCGCTCTTGCCGACGATGATGCCCCGGCCGGGATAGGTCGTCGCGCCGACGGCCTTGCTTGCGGTCTTAATCATGTCGTTATCCTCCTAACATGGGTGGTTGTTTAATAATGAGGAATGAGGAATTAGGAATTGTTGTACAAATCCTTCGGATTTGTTTTGATTGATATTATGTTGATGAACAGCGTATCCATTGTTCAAAGAAATCCTTCAGGATTTCAACCGCCATTCCTCATTCCTCATTCCTCATTTCTCATTTCTAACTCTCTCGCCACTTCCTCCGCCGCCCGGGGGAGCAAAATCCACTCGGCCTGCTCCATAACGCGGCGCTGGAGGGTTTCGGGGGTATCGTCGGGCAGTATATCCACGGCCTTCTGGGCAATGATGCGCCCGCCGTCGGGAATCTCGTTGACAAAATGGACCGTCGCGCCGGTGACCTTCACGCCGTAGTCAAGCGCGGCCCGGTGCACCCGCAGGCCGTAGAAGCCCTCGCCGCAGAAGGACGGGATCAGCGACGGGTGGATGTTGATGATCCGCTCCGGGTAGTGGCCGACGAAATCGGCGGAGAGTATCGCCATAAAGCCCGCGAGGACGATCATGTCGATATTGTTTTGGCTGAGGATATCCAGCAGCCGCGCCTCGAAGTCAGACCTCGGCGTGCCCTTCGCCCGCAGGCATACAGCCGCGGGAATGCCAGCCTTCTTCGCCCTTTCGAGGGCGTAGGCGCCTTCGTTGTTGGACACCACCAGGGCCAGCATGCCATGGGGCAGCTCGCCCCGATCCCGGGCATCGATCAGCGCCTGGAGGTTCGTGCCGCCACCGGAGACCAGCACCGCGATGCGCGTCTTCATATCAGCGTCACCTTTTCGTCGCCGGGGATGATCTCGCCGATCACCCGGGCGTCCTCTCCGCAATCCTTCAGGGTGCGCAGGGCCTCGTCCGCCTGGGCGGCGGAGACCGTCAGCACCATGCCGATGCCCATGTTGAAGGTGTTGTACATGTCCCGCATGGGGATATTTCCGGCGCTGGCAATGCGCTCAAACAGTGGGATTTCCCCGATGCTGTTCAGGTCGATACAGGCCGTGACGCCCTGGGGCAGGCTGCGGGGAATATTCTCGTAGAAGCCGCCGCCGGTGATGTGGGAGACGGCCTTGACCGTCACCGACTCGGCAAGCTTCAGAACGGGCTTGACGTAGATGCGGGTGGGCTCCAGCAGCGCCTCGCCCAGGGTCTTGCCCAGGTCGTCGCAGTAGAAATCCAGGCCGCCGTTCTCAACGTCGAACACCTTGCGCACCAGCGAAAAGCCGTTGGAATGCACGCCGGAAGAGGGCAGGCCGATCATCACGTCCCCCACCGCCACGGCGCTGGCGTCGAACAGCTTGTCCCGGTCCACCACGCCCACGGAGAAGCCCGCCAGGTCGTACTCGTTCTCGGGGTAGAAGCCGGGCATCTCGGCGGTCTCGCCGCCCACCAGGGCGCAGCCCGCCTGGACGCAGCCCTCGGCCACACCGGACACGATCTCGGCGATCTTCTCCGGCACATTCTTCCCGCAGGCGATGTAATCCAGGAAGGTCAGGGGCTTCGCGCCGCAGCACACGATGTCGTTGACGCACATGGCCACGCAGTCGATGCCCACGGTGTCGTGCTTGTCCATCAGGAAGGCCAGCTTCAGCTTGGTGCCCACACCGTCGGTGCCGCTGACCAGCACCGGGCGGGTCATGCCGGTCACATCCAGCTCGAACAGCCCGCCGAAGCCGCCGATGCCCGACACCACCCCGGGGATGTTCGTGCGGGCGATGTGCTTTTTCATCAGCTCAACAGCCTTGTAGCCCGCGGTGATGTCCACGCCGGCCGCCGCGTAGCTGTCAGACTTAGAAACATTGTTCGCCATTCCTAATTCCTCATTCCTAATTATTCTTCGACGCCCCGCTCAAACCGCGTCTTGTCCGGCTTTTTCGGGGGAGTGCAGGGGTATTTGCCATCGAAACATGCGGTGCAGAAGCCGGTGGTGTTTTCGGCCAGCTTGTGGGCGTTCTCGCAGGACAGGTAGCCCAGGGAATCCACGCCGATGATCTGGCGAACCTCCTCCACGGTGCGGTTCCAGGCCACCAGGTGATCCTGGCTGTCCACGTCGGTGCCGTAGTAGCAGGGGTACAGGAAGGGCGGCGCGCTGGAGCGCATGTGCACCTCTGTGGCCCCGGCGTCCCGCAACAGCTGGACGATGCGGGCGCAGGTGGTGCCCCGCACGATGCTGTCGTCCACCAGCACCACGCGCTTGCCCTTGACGGTAGCGGAGACGGGGTTCAGCTTGATGCGAACCTTGTTCTCACGGTCCGACTGGGTGGGCTGGATGAAGGTGCGGCCAATGTACTTGTTCTTGATGAAGCCGATGCCATAGGGGATGCCGGAGGTCTTGGCATAGCCGATGGCGGCGTCCAAACCGCTGTCCGGCACGCCAATGACCACGTCCGCGTTCACCGGGTGCTCCAGGGCCAGGAAGCTGCCCGCCCGCTGGCGCGCCATGTGCACGCTGGAGCCGTCCACAACGGAATCGGGCCGGGCGAAGTAGATGTATTCGAACACGCACAGGGATTTTTTGCACTTGCCCACGTGGCTTTCGTCGCTGCGCATGCCCTTCTTGTCCACGATGACCACCTCTCCGGGCTCCACGTCCCGCAGGAAGGTGGCGCCGACGGCGTCCAGCGCGCAGGTTTCCGAGGCGAAGATCACGCTGCCGTCGGGCCGGGTACCGATGCACAGCGGGTGGAAGCCGTGGGGGTCGCGGGCGGCGATCAGCTTGGTGGAGGACATCACCACGAAGGAATAGGCGCCCTCCAGCCGGTCCATGGCCTTGCGAACCGCCGCCTCGATGGAGCCGCTCTTCAGCCGCTCGCGGATGATGACGTGTGCGATGATCTCGGAATCGCTGGTCATGTGGAAGATGGAACCGGCCATCTCCAGCTCCTCCCGCAGCTCGCCGGCATTGGTCAGCGAACCGTTGTGGGCCAGGGACATCAGGCCCTTGCAGTGGTTCACCACGATGGGCTGGGCGTTCTGCACCGGGTTGATGCCCGCGGTGCCGTAGCGCACGTGGCCCACGGCCATGTTGCCCTTGCCCAGGTAGCTCATCACGTCGGGGGTGAACACATCCTGCACAAGGCCCGCGTCCTTGTGGGTGCGCAGGCGGCCCTTTTCATTAACGGTGATACCGGCGCTCTCCTGGCCCCGGTGTTGCAGGGCGAACAGCGCATAGTAGCAGTCGGAAGCCAGGTCAACCTGGTTTTTGTTGTAGATGCCGAAAACGCCGCATTCCTCGTGAATATGATTCATATGGTCTCCTTTATTCAGAAAGGTCCTTCGACTCCGGCTTCACCTCCGCTCAGGATGACAACCGAACATTGCTGCGTCATCCCGAGCGAAGCGAAGGCGCTATAGAACAAGTTTGAATGGATTGCCTTTACTTTCCCATCAGCCGGCGCATGACCTCGTTGTAGGCGTCCTCGACGCCGCCCAGGTCCCGGCGGAAGCGGTCCTTGTCCAGCTTTTCGCCGGTGTTCACATCCCAGAAGCGGCAGGTGTCGGGGCTGATCTCGTCGGCCAGGACGATGGTGCCGTCCGGCAGGCGGCCGAACTCCAGCTTGAAGTCCACCAGAGTGATGTTCAGCTTCAGGAAGTAGGCCTTCAGCACCTCGTTGACCTTGAAGGCGTAGCGCTCGATGGTGTCGATCTCCTCAGCGGTGGCCAGCTTCAGCGCCAGCGCATGCCAGCGGTTGATCAGCGGGTCGCCCAGGTCGTCGTTCTTATACGAAAACTCGATGGTGGGGGCGTCGAACACGATGCCTTCCTCCACGCCATAGCGCTTGGCGAAGCTGCCCGCGGAGATGTTGCGGATGATGACCTCCAACGGTACGATGGACACCTTCTTCACCAGGGTGTCCCGGTCGCTCAGCTCTTTTACGAAGTGGGTGGGCACGCCATGCTGCTCCAGCATCTGCATCAGCATGTTGCTCATGCGGTTGTTGATGACGCCCTTGCCGGCGATGGTGCCCTTTTTCAGGCCATTGAAGGCGGTGGCGTCGTCCTTGTAGGAGACGATGTACAGATTGTCGTCGCCTGTCGCATAGACCTTCTTGGCCTTGCCCTCGTAGAGCTGTTGCAGCTTTTCCATGATGGTATTCCTCCAAAAATAAAAGTATAGATAAAAGTCGGAGCGCCGAAACCGTGCTTGAGGTTTCGGCTCTCCGAATTATAAGCAGCTGTATTCCGCAGAAATGCGCTCGTCCTTCTCGGCCACCTTCGCCGTCTGGGCCGCGCGGTAATCCGCGAAGCGTTTGGCCAGGTCCGCGTCGGACAGGGCGATGATCTGCGCTGCCAGCAGCGCCGCATTCACCGCGCCATCGATGGCCACGGTGGCCACCGGCATGCCCGAGGGCATCTGCACGGTGCTGAGCAGCGCGTCCAGGCCGTCCAGGGTCGAGGACTTCATTGGCACGCCGATCACCGGCAACAGGGTATTCGCGGCCATGGCCCCGGCCAGGTGAGCGGCCTTGCCCGCCGCCGCGATGATCACGCCGTAGCCCTCGCCCTGCGCGCCCTTGGCGAATCGGGCGGCCGCGTCGGGGGTGCGATGCGCGGACAGTATGCGCACACAGAAGGGAACCTTCAGCGCCTTCAGCGTGTCCATCGCGCCCTGCATAACCTTCAGGTCGCTGTCGCTGCCCATGATGATGGCTACCTTGTTCATGCCGGTCAACTCCCCTGCCCTGCCTGACCGGCCTGTCGGGCCGCGGCATGGGCTGTTCTGTGAATAAAGTATAAACGCCGCCGGTAAACAAGTCAACAGCAAATACGAATATTTAACCCGGACTAATTTCCGAACGTTCGTATTATAATTGTTATTGCATTGAAAATCTTAATACGACGCACCTGATAATACCAGAAAGGCGAACAATCACTTTTAACGCAATAATATACAGGTCTCGTCCCCTTATGCGGAACAGGCACTTCTTGTTTTCGGCAATTTGACCATTCCATGCCCCTGAAAAATGCCATTGTTGGGCGGTTGATTAACGGGGCGCACACCGGCACAATTCATAAATATGCATCATTTTTAAATATCCACTGGATTCATGATTGTATTAACGGTAAATTCCGCTTAAACATGCATTTCTGCCGCAATCAAAATTTAAAAGTATGCCCGAAATCAGCCAAACCGGCCATGTAAACAAACTGCGGCAAATCTGGAATATTCCATGAACAATCCGCACTGTCGATTGACAGCCCCGGCCCGCACGGGTAGAATAGCTTCCATCAGGGGAGGTGGACGCATGTATAACCGGCAACAGCGACGACGGGCCATGCTTGTACTGTGCATTGTGGCCCTGGGCGTCGCCATGCTCTGCTGCGCCTGCGCGCATCTCACCGACCACCCCTGCTGTGGCACGCGCGCCTGCGCGATCTGCACATTCCTGCGCCTCGGGCTGCGGCCCTCGGCGCTGCGCGTAGCCTCGCTGGCGCTGGTCGCGGTTGCCCTGGCTTGTGGTCTTTCGTCCCATTGTCCTTCTCTACATATCCCATACCTCCCTCTGCGCCCTCAGGGTGCGCCTGAACGATTGATCTCCCATCATAATTGAATATTCTCCTTCGCAACGCACATGGGAGGTTATCATGATTAAAACCAAAGACCTGCGGGTGCGCTTTGCCGATGGCTCCGCCATACGGTACGGTGACCTGTGCTTTGAAGCCGGACAGAGCTACGCGCTGCTGGGTGCTTCGGGCTGCGGCAAATCGACGCTTTTAAACCTGCTGGCCGGGGTGCTGACCCCCGCCTCGGGCACGGTGGAGATCGACGGCGCGGTCGCCAGCGCCTGGAGCCAGCGCCAGAAGGATGCCTACCGCATCCGCAATATCGGCTTCATCTTTCAGGATTTCAAGCTGCTGGAGGACATGACCGTCGCCGACAACATCGGCCTGCTGCGCCTGGAGGGGGTGAACACCGCCGGCATGGACGCGCTGCTGGAGCGGCTGGGGCTGCTGCGGTTGAAGAAGCGCCGGGTTCGCCAGCTCTCCGGCGGCGAAAAGCAGCGGGTAACCATCGCCCGGGCGCTCATCAAGCGGCCTGCGCTGATCCTGGCCGATGAGCCCACCGGCAACTTGAACTACGCCACCGGTGAGGCCGTGATGGCCCAGCTGATCGAAAACGCCGGCGGCGGCACGCTGATTGCCGTCACCCACGACGAGCGCCTGGCCCCCGCTTCGACCACATCATGGACATGAACGCCATCGCCGCCTTCGAACCCGGAGAGGAGGCGGACGCCCGTGCTTAGAGTGTGTTTCTAAATGCAGGGAGATGCAATTTCGAGTGGATTTGCCTGTTCCGCAGGCTTAGTGGGGCTAAGTCAAGGGAAATCAACGCGGAAATGCAGGCAAAGACGCCGAAATTGCGCTTCAGGCATTTTAGAAACACACTCTAGCTTCGCCCTGAAACATATGGCCACCCGCAAGGCCAAGCTGGTGATGACGGCCCTGTCGGTGATCATCACCGCCAGCGTGGCCCTGCTGGCCTACAACATATCCACCCAGGTCTCCGAAGGCATCGTGAACACCGCCGCGAAGTACGACATCATCATCGGACCCGCAGGCAGCGCCACCCAGCTGGCCATGAACACCATGTTCTTCACCGACAAGCCCCTGGGCACCATCCCCTACGCCCTGGTGAGCGAGCTGGAGAACAGCGGTCTGGTGAACGCCGCCATTCCCTTCAGCATGGGCGACAGCTACAACGCTGCGCCCATCGTGGGCGCCGACGCCCGGCTGCTGGAGGACAAAGCGCTGCAATCGGGCGCCATGTTCGCCGCGCCGATGGAGGCCGTGGTGGGCTGGGATGTGGCCCGCCAGTATGGCCTCGCGCCCGGGGACGCCATCGTCACATCCCACGGGCTGGACGCCGACGGCGCGGCCCACGGGGATCACCCGCTCACTGTCACCGGCATACTCAGGCGCACAGACACTGCCTACGACAACGCCGTTTTCACCCCTGTCTCCACCGTCTGGGCGCTGCACGACCACGGGGACAAGGGCCATGGTGACGAAGCGGGCCACGATGAACACGAGTCCCCTGACCACGCCGAAGGCGGGGAGATCTGCGCGGTGCTGGTGCGCTCCACCGGCTTCAGCGCCTATACCCGGCTGACGGACATCTACTCGGGCCGGTCGGACCTACTCATCATCAACCCCAACACCGTACTGCGGGAGGTCATGAACAACGTGGACCTGAGCCGACGCATCGTATACCTGCTCTGCGGGGTGATCCTGGTGATGAACCTGTTCGTGGTGTCGGCCATCGCGCTGCTCAGCCTGGTGGACGCCCGGAGGGAAGTCGCGCTGATGCGCCTGATCGGCATCGGCATGGGCCGCATCAACCGTCTGTACCTGCTCGAAAACGCGCTGACCGCCCTCGTGGCGATGGCGCTGTCGCTGGGACTGACGCACCTGTGCCTGCTGCTGGCCCGGCGCTTCCTTGCCACCATGGGCATCGCCCTGAACGCCAGCCGCATCTACCCAATGGAATGGGCCATACTGCTGGCGCTATTCCTGCTGAGCATACTGCCCACCACCGTCGCCATAAGCAGCATGGCACGGAGGGATGGGATGGAGCAATTCTGATGGTGTTAGTCAGGAAATAGGGTGATAAGTCGGTCGAGGGAGTTCTTTTGGACAGTAAGAGTAGTACAATAGGATTATCAAGAGAGGAGAT
>CADBVG010000076.1:20648-22133 GCA_902798105.1 uncultured Eubacteriales bacterium | reverse complement strand
AAAAGAAATCCGCAAGGATTTCATCATTCACTAGCCACTAATCACTAGCCACTAGCCACTCAACTTCTGATTTGTCGCAACGCGACAAATCAGAAGTTGCGCGGCAAAAAAACAAATTCAATCGATCAGCCACAACTATGAACAGACAAAAAAGCAACAAAATTAAATTACTCTCCCTCACCTTCGCCCTGCTGCTGGTCCTGTGCCTCCCCGCCCTGGCCCATACCCGGGAGGAGATTCGCGCGGCCTACCAGGCGCTGCCGGCGCGCCCTGCCGAAACTCCCTATGCCGCGATGCCGGGGGTATCGGCCCCCTACGCGGCCGGAGCGCTGACCGACGCTGCCCGGGCCGAAGCCCTGGGCTTCCTGAACTTCGCCCGTTGGCTGGCAGGGCTGGAGCCGGTCACGGAGAGCGCCATCTACGACTACCAGTGCCAGCACGGCGCGACGCTGCTGGCGGCGCTGGACTACGTGGACCACAACGCGCCCCCGCCGGGCGACATGGACGGCGACTTCTACGACTCGGCCCACATCGCCACCACCTCAGGCTGCATCGCCCGCTTCAACTGGATGCGCCCGACGATCCTGCGGGAGGGCGTGGAGTACTTTCTGCGGGACGATGGCGAGGAGAACCTGAACACGCTGGGCCACCGGCGCTGGGCGCTGAACCCGATGATGTCCGCCACCGGCTTCGGGCTGGCGAACGCGAAGTCGGGCATGAGCTACGTGCTGATGTACGCCCACGACCTGGGCAGGCCCGACGCCCAATGGAAAAGCGTATGCTGGCCCGCCGCCGGGGATTTCCCCGCCGAACTGATCCACGACCACCTAGCCTGGTCGGTGGTGCTGAATCCCGAGGACTACGACCTGGGCAGCCTCAATCCCGTCGTGACGCTTGCCGAATCCGTCAACGGCCTGAGCTTCCGGTTTTACCCCGCCAGCGGCGTCGGCGATGGCTTCTGCGCCCTTAACTTTGAAGGCTACGGCGCGGGGCCCTGCATCATGTTCCGCCCGGATTTTTCCGGCACCGACTTCACCGACTACCTGCAAAACCAACGCTGGCACGTGCGCATCGAGGGCCTCACCGATTCGGACGGCGACCCCGCGCCCATGGACTACGACGTGAACATGGTCTCCCTGACGCCCCAGGACGCCGTCAACGTGGAGCTGAGCCCCCTGGAGGCCGACCTCGCCCCCGGGGACACATTGCAGATGGAAGCCGACGTAATTCCCGCCTACGCCGACGACCTGTCCGTCACCTGGCGCAGCAGCGACCCCGCCGTGGCCACCGTAGACGAGAGCGGCCTTGTGACCGCCGTCGGCCCCGGCGCATGCGAAATCACCGCCGCCTGCGCAGGAGGGTACGAGGACCGGTGCGCAATAACCGTTAAGGAAATACCGCGCAATTAAGGTGGTCAGCTGGCGAGTGATTTTTTCGTCAGGCGCTCTTGCAGATTTTGAAGGTTTACTGGGTTCGAGCGCCCGG
>CADBVG010000076.1:0-20600 GCA_902798105.1 uncultured Eubacteriales bacterium | reverse complement strand
ACGGGCTGGCAAGCCCCGGAGGTAAATCAAAAAATCTGCAAGAGATGACTGGCGGAAAAGGCACCGCCAGATGTGCCGCCGTATTGTGCGGTAGTTCCTTAAATAGCGAAAGACCGTCATATCGGCTGCGCCGATATGACGGTCTTTCATATAACCCTCAACCCCTGTACAGCGCCTTGCGCACGGGCCGGGCCAGCAGGCTGGCGGCCACGATCTTCACGGCGTCGCCGGGCAGGAACGGTATCACGCACATGCCCATAGAGGCGGCCAGGGTATTCTTCGTCTGGATCATGAACCAGGCCGTGCCGATCAGGTACAGCACCGCCGTGCCCAGCACCATGAACACGGGCAGCTTCCACTGGGGACCGGTCTCGGGGCTGTCGGGCTTCACGGCCAGGCCGGTGATCAGCGCGCAGGGCAGGTAGCCAATCAAGTAGCCGCCGGTGACGCCGATCAGCTTCTGGAATCCCCCCTGGAAGCCTGAGAACACCGGTACGCCCACCAGGCCCAGCAGCAGGTAGATCGCCACCGCCAGGGTGCCCTTCTTTGCCCCCAGCACGGCGCCTGCCAGATAGACGGCAAAGCTGGCCAGGGACAGCGGTATCGGCCCGATGGAAATGCTCAGCGGTCCCGCCACGCACAGCAGCGCCGCCATGACGGCAATTATGGTCATATCCTTGGTTTTCATGCGTTGTTCCTCTTTCATTTGGATCTGTAGGATGGATAAATACTGATTTGTGACTCCGCAGGCTTGCTGACGGCAAGTCAAGGAGGCTTGACGCAGTCAGGGCGGAAAAGATGCCCACAGAATCGCTGGTTTAAACTGAGAGGAGTATTACAGCTTCAGGCTCACCTCACCGGAATTGACGCGCGATACGCCCTCCCCGGTGCGAATCACCAGCCGACCCTGATCGTCGATGTCCAGCGCCTTTGCCGGGAACGACGTCCCGCCGCGGATCACCTGTACATCCCGGCCGATCACGATGGAGCGCGACCGGCTCTCGGCCATGAACTCCAGGCTCTCCAGCTGGCCATACAGCGCGTTCAACTGGTTGGAAATCTCGGCGATCAGCCGGTTCCGGGAAACGGGCTGGCCGCACTCGTTGCTGATGGACGTGGCGATGTCGCGCAATTCCTCCGGGAATTCCATCGCCGCCACATTTACCCCGATGCCCAGCACCGCGTACTCCAGCTGGCCGCTCTCGAAATCCATGCTGGCCTCGCAAAGTATGCCGCAGACCTTGCGGCGATTGATGTACAGGTCGTTGACCCACTTGATGCCCACCTGCACGTCGGCCACGGCCTCGATGGCCCGGGCGACGGCCACGGCAGCCATGGATGTGATCATCACCGCCCGTTCGGCCAGCATATCGGGGCGAAGGATGTAGGTGATGTACACCCCGGAGTGTTCCGGTGAGAAAAAGGCGCGACCCATGCGACCCTTGCCCCCGGTCTGGGATTCGGCGATGACCAGGTAGCCGTGGGGCGCGCCGGTGGCGGCGATGGCCTTGGCCCGGGTGTTCGTGGAATCCAGCGTGCGGTGCAGCTCCATCCGGCCGCCGATCTCCCCCGGTTTCAGCCATTGGCCGATCCCGGCCACGCTGATGCGGTCCGGGGCATGGGTCAGTTGGTAGCCCCGGTTGGTGGCAGCCTCGATGGTATAGCCCTCCCGTCGCAGCTGCCCGATGGCCTTCCACACGGAATTGCGGCTCACGCCCAGCTTCCGCGCCAGCCGTTCCCCTGACACAGGCGCGTCCGCCTGGGCCAGCACGGCCAGCACATCGTCGATTGTAGACATAATAAAACCTCCCTGCGCAGTGGATACACCATAGCACGGGGAGGAAGCGTTGTCAACTTGTACAGGTTAACAGGGTGACATTTATTGCGTGTTTGGAGATAGAACTGTAAATTCTGATTCATCAAACTGACGGGACCCCTCCGCCCCGTCGTAGACGGGGGCGGAGGGGTCCCGTGTGATATCGCACAACAGCCCGACAAATCAGAATTCGGCTCCTCCATCATTAAGGAAATACCGCGCAATTAAGGTGGTCATGAAGGTTTACTGGCGGTAAATCAAAAAATCTGCAAGAGATGACTGGCGGAAAAGGCACCGCCAGATGTGCCGCCGTATTGTGCGGTAGTTCCTTAACCCTGGTTCCCTGCCCGCTTGTCCCGCTCCATGCGCGAGAACACGCAGCCGCAGTAGTCCTGGCGGTAGAGGTCGTACTCCCGGGAAAGCTCGCAGGAGCGCTTGTAGCCGTTCTTCTTCTTGAAGTCGGAGGGCAGCCAGCTGACCCCGCTCCGCTTGCCCTGTTCCATGCCGATGGCGTTGAGCAGCTGGGCATCCTTCAGCGGGCTGATGGTCAGCGACGTGGTGAAGTAATCACATCCCAGCTCCGCGGCCATTTTCGCGGCGGCCTCCAGGCGCATCCGAAAGCACAGGGCGCAGCGGGGGCCGCCCTCGGGGTCGCCCTCGTGGCCGCGGCACATGGCCGTGAAGGCCTCGTTGTCGTAGTCGCCCACGATCACCCGCAGCGCGTTTTCATGGGGCAATTCAGCCGCCAACCGTCGCAGCTCCGCCACCCGGCGGTCAAACTCCTCCCGGGGGGCGATGTTGGGGTTGTAGTAGTAGATGTCGATATCGAAGTATTGGTTCAGCGCTTCCAGCACATAGCTGCTGCATGGGGCGCAGCAGGCGTGCAGCAAAAGGCGCGGCCTGCGCCCGGACGCTTCGATCCGCGCAAGCTCGCGCTCCATTTCAAGCTGATAATTGATCTTCACAGCTCCGCCTCTTCCTTGTGCCACTCAAAGGGCGCGGAGGACACGTGCCGGGGAATCATGATCCTGAAGGCGCTGTGCCGGTTTTCCATGGTCACATCCCCCGTCGCCGCTTCCCGCTCGCCGTCCAGCGTCCATTCCACCGGCTCGCCGCATTCGATGCTGATCTTCTTGGCGGAGAAGAAGTGGATCATGTCGTTGGGCACGCTCTGGGTGGTCAGGCCTACGATGATGCTGCTCAGCTGGGCCGGGTTCACGGGATTGCGCACCATCGTCACCTCAAAGCGGCCGTCGTTCAGCGCCACCAGCTGGGCATCCAGCTGGATTATGCCGCCCACGGACGTGGAATTGGTGACGGAGCAGAACACAAAATCGTCCTCCAGCATCAGCGCGTCCGCACGCACCTTCATGTGGAAGGGCTTGATGGCCGTCAGGTCGCGGATGCCCTCGAATACATAGGCCGCGTGCCCCAGCACGTTTTTAGCAGCCTGGGGCGTGTTGTAGGAGGCCTTGGCAAAGGCCCCGCAGGTGGCAGTGTAGACGAAGAATCGGCCGTTGAAGGTGCCCACGTCCACGGTCTGGGCCTTGCCCTCCAATATGTCCCGGGTGGCCTGCATCACGTCGGGGGAAAGGCCGATGCTGGATGCGTAGTCGTTGGTGGTGCCACAGGGCACGTAGCCCACGGGGCAGTCCAGGCCCGCGGCCAGCATGCCGGAGACGGTCTCGTTCAGCGTGCCGTCGCCGCCCGCGCAGACCACCAGGTCGTATTTGCGGGGGCAGTTTGCGATCACCCGGGCCGCCTCGCCCGCCGCGCCGGTGACGTAGGGCTCGCACATATAGCCCGCCTCGATAAAAAGCCGGATCATGTCCGGCATGAAGCGGTTTGCCTTGCGCTGGCCCGCCTGGGGATTGAGTATGAACAGCAGTTTTTTCATCGATCTACCCTTTCATTTCAGTTATGGATAGAGCAGGTATAATTTGAACCCCAACCCGTCGCAGGACACCTGGTGATAGCGCACGCTGCCCCGCAGGCCGCGCACCGCCCCGTAGATGGCGGGCCCGTGGAGGTGGCCGTAGACGCAGTCCACTACGCCGTACTGCTCCAGGATGTCGGAAAAGCCCGGCGTCTCGTCGGTGAGCGGCGGATAGTGCATCATCACCGTGATGGGCGCCTGAGCGTCCCTGCGCCTTGCGCTTTGCAGCGACATTTCCAGGCGCAGGCGCTCCCGGTTGTAGATGCGCTGGTCATCCTCTGTAAACTCCGGCCCCGGCAGCGTCCAGCCCCTCGATCCGGCATACAGGCGGCCGTCGATGAGTACGCTGTCGTTCTGCAGGGCCAGCATGTTATCCCCCAATGCGCGGCGCACCCGGCCGATGGAACTCCACCAATAGTCGTGGTTGCCCCGCAGCAACAGCTTCGTGCCCGGCAGCGCGGCGATGCTGTCCAAGTCCTCCCGGGCCTCCTCCAGCCGCATGGCCCATGAGATGTCCCCCGGCAGCAGCACCAGGTCTCCCGGGGCCACCCGGGCCAGCCAATCCTCGCGGATGCGCTGAAAGTGATCCTTCCAGTGCGGGCCGAACACGTCCATCGGCTTTTGCCGGGCAGGCAGGTGCAGATCGGCAATCGCATAGACCGCCAAGGCTATTCTTCCTCTTTTTTGTCGTCGAAGACGTCTTCCTCGTCCTCTTCGTCCCGCTCCTCGCTGTCGAAGTCGGCATCCTCGCTGAAATCCTCGCCGTCCAGGTCGTTGCCGATGTCCAGCTCGATCTCGTCCATCGTAGACACCGAATCGATCTCGATGCTGGCCGGCTCGTGCTGGATCTCCTCGTCGTTATCGATTTCGTTGCGTCGGGCCTGCTCCTTCAGGCAGTATGCGCACAGCTCCTGGCCTGGTACCACAGGGTTCTCGCCGCATTCCGAGCACAACTCGATCATTTCGAACTGCTCGCTCTCGCCGCGGACCTCCCTGCGGCACACAGAGCACATGGTATCCGTGTCGTTCATGTAATTCAACTCGCAGCGCGGGCATTTAACCAAACCCATCTTCATTCCTCCCAAAACAACCGAAAAACCAGTCGCGCTCGGCGAAGGGGCATCGGCTATTGTCTGATTGAATCCGCAATCACATGAGATATTATACACAAAAAAGGAAATAGCACAAGCCCCTTTTTTACTTTCCCCGTTCTTTTTCAGTTTCTTCCCTGTAACGACACGCGAAAGTGGCGATATCCCGGCTGTACACTTCCTTCAGGCCGGGGTTATAGATCACCGACGCGGGGTGATACATCGCAAACAGCTGTCGCCCCTGCCATTCGATGAATTGGCCGTGCATTTCGCCGATGACGCTGCCGCGCCCGGTGAGGGCCTTCAAGGGCACATTCCCCAAGGTGATGATGTACTTCGGGGCCACCAGGTCGATCTCCCTGAGCAGCCAGGGCAGGAACAGCTTGACCTCCTCCTGGGTGGGCGGGCGGTTGACGGTGCGGCCCGCCGCGGAGACCTTCGTGGGCCGGAACTTGACCACGTTGGTCACGTACAGCGCGGCCCGGTCCATGCCGGCCTGCGCCAGGAAAGCGTCCAGGTTCTTGCCGGCCTTGCCCACGAAGGGACGGCCCTGAAGGGATTCCTGCTCGCCGGGCGCCTCGCCGATCATCATCACCGGCGCGCCCACGCGCCCTTCGCCGGACACCAGCACCTTGCGCTCGCCCTCATACAGGTTGCGAAAGAACGCCGTGACCTCCTTCTGAAACCGCTCCATGCTCAGTCGCCCTCCCCCGGCGCGGCCTGCAATTCGTTCAGCTTGGCCCGCACCTTCTGAAAGTCTTCCCAGGCTTCCCGTTTTTTAGCCGGATCCCGCAGCAGGAACGACGGGTGATAGGTGGGCATGAACCAGACGCCCTTCTGCTCGTACCAGCGGCCATGGTCCCGGGTGATGAACACCTGGTCCCGTATCGTGTACTGGCAGGCCACCTTGCCCAGCAACACCACCACCCTGGGGCGCACCAGCGCCACCTGGGCCCGCAGGTAGTCCAGGCAGGCCGCGGCCTCGTCGGGCTCGGGGTTGCGGTTCCGGGGCGGGCGGCACTTGACGATGTTGCAGATGTACACCTCGGAGCGCTCCAGCCCGATGGCGTGGATCATCCGGGTCAGCAGCTCCCCCGAGCGGCCCACGAAGGGGCGGCCCTGCCGGTCCTCGTCCTGGCCGGGGCCTTCGCCGATGAACATCAGCGTCGCGTTGGGGTTGCCCTCGCCGGGCACCACGTTGTTGCGCGTCTCGCAGAGCCTGCACTTCCGGCAGTCGCCGATCTGCGCGTAAAGCTGCGCCCAGGAAATGCGCATGGGTTACAGCCCCCCTTTGTATTCGTGTTGATTGTGCAGTTGGGTGAATTCTGATTTGTCGCCCCGGCAAATCAGAATTACCCTCTCTCCAAACCACAGGCGCCCCGCGGGCAGGCAAAGCCTTCCCCGCGGGGCGTCAAATCATTTCGGTATGATGATGGCATCCTGGAATATCTGCCACAGTGAGGCGAAGGACGCCTGTCCGTCCCGCACGATCCAGTTGACCAGCGCCGACAGCAGGAACCCGCAGGCGACGATCACGGCGATCCCAGCCACCGCGCCGACGAAATCATAGATCCCCGCGAAGATCTTGAAGTTGGTTCTGCGCCGTTTGACCTCCTGGCGCGTATAGATCCTGGCCACCCGCTCACCTCCACATTTCAATCATGCCGCAAAGCCATCTGCGCCGTGGCGGCGCGCACGCCGCCGTTACAGGCGCGGTTCATTCCGATTCTTTCTTCATTATAGCACGTCCCGCAGGCAAATGCAAATCACGTGCCGTACAATACGATTTCGTTCTTCGACTTGTACACGCTGGTACATAGCAGCTCCCGGCTCAGCTCGTTGCCGTAGGCGTCCCAGCGCACCTTGTAGGCCTCGGCCTTGTAGCCGTCCCGGCCGTTCTGGTAGACCTTGGTCTGCCCCGAGGGCAGCGACGTGGTGGGCTGGTACTCGGTCTGGTACTTGATGGCCTCGGTGGTCACGGCCTCCAGGGTGATCTTTTCGCCGTTCGGCAGCAGCCGCCCGAATATGCCGAAGCGCACCCGCTTGTCGTCGGTCAGGTAGCAGCAGATGTAGATGTCGTCCGGGGACGTGTTGGTGAACTTCAGGTCCTGGTGGCCCCAGTCCACGGTGGCGTCCTTGCCCTTGTCCACGTAGTGCACGGTCAGCGAGTGGTTGTGGCGCTCGTCAATCTGCATGTCCGATTTCACCGCCGCGTTGAACAGCGTAGTGGACACCTGGCAGATGCCGCCGCCCAGCTGCTCGGTCACCTCGCCGCCGGAGTAGGCGGTGGCCATCTTGAAGCCCCGGTCCGCGGTGCGCTTGCCCACCTGTTCGTTGAAGGAGAAGGTCTCCCCCGGGGCCAGCTTCGCGCCGTTGATCATCGACATGGCCAGGGTAATGTTGTTCAGGCGCGACCGGCTGGAGGAGGAGGCGTTGGTGATGGCGTAGTCGATCAGGCCGTACATGCCGCCGATGACATCGGTGGTGATCTCCGGCGGCTGCTCGGCGATGGCCATGGTCACATTGCCCCCGCCCGCCGCCAGCGCCGCCACCACGTCCTGCTTCAGGGCGGCCTCGTCCAGCTGTCGGCCCATCGTGGAGGGGTTGAAGGTGAACTCGTAGGTGTCCACATCGAAGCTGGCCACGCTGGCGTTCACCGGGTCCTGATCGATCTTCAGCGCCTGCATTTGCACGAACTGGTCCACCAGCGCGTCGTTGTATTCGGTGCGGTGGATGGCATAGGCCGCCGGGTTCTGCATCCGACTGGAGGCCATGCGGTAGCGCTCCTCCAGCGTGCCATTGCGCCCGTGGCTCCAGGCCGTGGTCAGCACCGACTGGTAGTCGCTGGTGTAACCCAGCTCCCCGGCGGTGACCGTGGTACCGTCGTCCAGCGTCACCGTGCGGCCAGCGTTCCGGGCCTCCACCCGGTCCCGCCAGTAGTCCATGGCGTTGGACAGCGTCATCTTGGACACGTCCACGCCCTCCACGGTGGTGCCCTCGTAGAAGGTCTGCTTGTCCACCACGTCCCGCATCATCCGGAAATCGGCATACTGGTTCTGGAGGCGCAGGCCCATGGCTACCACCACCGCAATGGCGATGGCCAGGCAGGCGTTCAGCGCGCCAAACAGCGTCCTGCCCTTTTCCGGCGGCGTACCGTCGTTTGAAGCGGCAGGCTTCGGCGCGGGGGCGACGCTGCGCTCCAGGAACAGGTCGTCCGATTTGGCGCGGCGGCGGGCTGGGGCGTTCTTTTCGTTGGCGGCCCTGGCCACAGGGTTGGGCTGGACCTTTGCCGACTTCCGGGCGGTCGCCCTCCCGTTCTTTTTTGTGGAGGCGGGCTTCTTTGCGGGGCCGTTGGAACGGACCTTTCCCTCGGCGGAGGCGGGCTTCTTTGCGACGTTGGCGCGGGCCTTTCCCTCGGCGGAGGCGGGCTTCTTTGCGGCGCTGGCGTGGGCCTTCCCCTCGGCGGAAGCGGGCTTCTTTGCGGCGCTAGCGCGGGCCTTCCCCTCAGCGGAGGCGGGCTTCTTTGCGGCGCCGTTGGAACGGACCTTTCCCTCGGCGGAGGCGGGCTTTTTCCCGTTCCTGGCCTGCGCGGACTCTGCGGAGGCCTTCGGGGTCTTTCCGCTGCCCACTGCCGGGGACGCGCCGCCCTTCTTCGGTGTGCGCATGGCCGTGGCCCTGTCCTTCGCGGGCTTTGGCGGGGCCGCCTTGCGCCTGGTTGCTTGCTCTGGCATCTATATAATCGCTCCGTTGATTCGCGTAGTAGCTATCATGCCCGGTGAGCGGGCTTACCACTCATTTTGAAGGAAAACCATTGAATCTTCAAGCGGCTTTTGCTAATTTTAATTGGATACATTGTGAACGATGCGCCCATGATGACCAAAAGGCGTCGAAAAAGGGAACGCCTTATAAACGTTCCCTTCTCTTTTGCATTTCGCGCGCTTTGACCGTTTCCGGTCAAGTGCTTTACTATAGTGACCTTACGCCTGAGCTTTGGCAAGGCGCTTCGCCATGCGAGCCTTTTTGCGGTTCGCCGCGTTCTTATGGATAACGCCCTTTGCGGCAGCCTTGTCAACCGCCCCCTGAGTCGCGCTGAGCAGCTTGGCATCGGCCTCGTTCGCGGAAACGGCGGTTTCGAACTTCTTGATCTGAGTCTTCATGGCGGACTTGATCATCCGGTTGCGCAGGTTCTTCTTTTCGGTCACCTTCACGCGCTTGATGGCAGACTTGATATTCGGCAAATTGTTCACCTCCCTACGCAAATTCACAGATGTGATTTTACCACGAACCGCCCTAAATTTCAAGATGTCCGATACATTTTGATGATAAACTTGGGTAAACTAATGCCAAATTTCACTGAAACGGGGGTTGTTTTATGCCCATTACCCGCACGGACCTGGCCATGGAGTGCTTTGAGAACGCCGATGGCGGCGCGATTCCCGGCACACAGGTCAGCCATTGGGAGTCTGACGGCATCGAGATCACCGAGGTGCTGGTCACCGACAACGAGGCTGCCCAGCTGCTGGACAAGCCCAAGGGCACCTACCTGACGCTGGAATGCCCGCTGCTGCTGGAGCGAGATCCGGACGCGCGGCTGGCGATGGCCACGCTGCTGGCGGAGGAGATCGACCGCATACTGCCCGGCGGCGACGGCGACGCGCCGGTGCTGGTGGTGGGCCTGGGCAACCGCAGCATCACGCCGGACGCCCTGGGCCCGGGGGTGGTGGACCGCACGCTGGTGACCCGCCACATGCTGGGCGCGCCTTGGGCCCAGTCGGGCATGAACAGCGTGTGCGCCATCGCCCCGGGGGTGCTTGGCATCACCGGCATCGAGAGCATGGAGCTGGTGGAAGCGGTGGTGAAGACCATCGCGCCCCGGGCGATACTGTGCGTAGACAGCCTCGCCGCCCGGGATTCCCGGCGCATCGGCTGCACGATACAACTGACCGACACCGGCATACAGCCCGGCGCCGGCGTGGGCAACCACCGCCGCCCCCTGACCCGGGACAGCGTGGGCGTGCCGGTAATCTCGGTAGGCATGCCCACGGTGGTCTACGCCGCCACCCTGGCCCGGGACGCCTTCGCGTGGCTGGCCGACCGGGAGGGCGACGACGAACCCCACGAGGCGGCCCTGGCCGACATGGAAAAGACCCTGCTGGGCGGGGAGATGGGCGAGATGATCGTCACGCCCCGGGAGATCGACGCCATCATACAGGACGCCTCCGGCATCATCGCCTCGGCCATCAACCGGGCCCTTCAACCCACGCTGAGCGACGCCGAAATCGCCGCAATGATGAATTGACCTATAATGCTATAGATTATTGGGGTTAATGACACACTTAATTAACATTGCATTCATTGAATGGCCATGTTTGTCGTTTATAATAACTTTGTCGACAGGAAATGTCGATAGAAAAGGACACCCAACCTTCTTCTTCCCCCCTTGGCGCGGAACAGCCCTTGAGCAAGGCTGGTCCGCGCCATCTCTTTTTGTTCCCGGCTTCGCGGAACAAACACGCATATCATGCCTCACGAGGGGAAGAGGTAAATTCTGATTTATCGAGCTGATGCTCGATAAATCAGAATCGTTTCTCGGTCCTTTTTATCAAAAGAAATCCGCAAGGATTTCATCATTCACTAGCCACTAATCACTAGCCACTAGCCACTCAAATTCTGATTTGTCGCGGAGCGACAAATCAGAATTTGCCAAACTACGCCCCCCAATGCGTTTTTTAATCGTTATATAATGATTCCACCCGCCGCGATTTGGTATAATAGGATTTGTATTGTTGTAACAGGACGCCCCATTACGGATGAAAAAGGGAGGATGGCCCATGAACAAAATCGGTTTCGACAGTCAGAAGTACATCCATCTCCAATCCGCGCGAATCCGCGAGCGCATCGAATCCTTCGGCGGCAAGCTCTACCTGGAATTCGGCGGCAAGCTGTTTGACGACTACCACGCCGCCCGCGTGCTGCCCGGCTTTGCCCCCGACAACAAGATCCGCATGCTGCTGGAGCTGAAGGAGCAGGCGGAGATCGTGATCGCCATCAACGCCAACGACATTGAGAAGAGCAAGGTCCGGGGCGACCTGGGCATCACCTACGATTCCGACGTGATCCGCCTGGTGGACGTGTTCCGGGAGTTTGGCCTGTACGTGGGCAGCATCGCCATCACCCAGTACACCGGCCAGTCCGCCGCCGACGTGTTCCAGCGCCGCCTGGAGGCCATGGGCCTGCGGGTGTACCGGCTGTACCGCATCCCGGACTACCCCTCCAACGTATCCGGCATCGTCAGCGACGAGGGCTATGGCAGGAACGAATACATCGAGACCAGCCGCTCGCTGGTCGTCGTCACCGCCCCCGGCCCCGGCAGCGGCAAGATGGCCACCTGCCTGTCCCAGCTGTACCACGAGCACAAGCGAGGCATCCAGGCGGGCTACGCCAAGTTTGAAACCTTCCCCATCTGGAACCTGCCGCTGAAGCATCCGGTGAACCTGGCCTACGAGGCCGCCACCGCGGACCTGAACGACGTGAACATGATCGACCCGTTCCACCTGGAGGCCTACGGCGTCACCACGGTGAATTACAACCGGGATATCGAGATCTTCCCGGTGCTGCGGGCCATATTCGAGCGCATCTACGGCGAATGCCCCTACAAGAGCCCCACGGACATGGGCGTGAACATGGCGGGCAATTCCATCGTGGACGACGCGGT
The DNA here is from genome assembly GCA_902798105.1 of uncultured Eubacteriales bacterium. Classification (GTDB taxonomy): domain Bacteria; phylum Bacillota; class Clostridia; order Christensenellales; family Aristaeellaceae; genus UBA2862. The sequence continues at coordinate 9,042 of CADBVG010000076.1, read as the reverse complement.
GTGCTGCGAAGCCTCCTGCCAGGAGATCATCCGCCGCTACTACAAGAGCGCCTGCGCCGTCAAGCAGGGGCGCGCCATGCCCTCGGAGGTGCAGAAGATCGAGCTGCTGATGCGCCAGCTGAACCTGGATTCCAGCCGCCGCAGCACCGTGCGGCCCGCGCTGGCCCTGGCCGAGCAGACCGGCGAGCCCGCCGTGGCCATGGAACTGAACGACGGCAGGATCATCACCGGCAAGACCACGCCCCTGCTGGGAGCCGCCTCCGCGGCGCTGCTGAACGCGCTGAAGGCGCTGGCGGGCATCCCCGACGAGATCAAGCTGATCTCCCCCAACGTGATCGAGCCGATACAGCATTTGAAGGTGGCCCACATGGGCAACCGCAATCCCCTGATGCACATCGACGAGATACTGATCGCGCTGACCATCTGCGCCGTCACCGACGACAACGCTGAGCTGGCCATGGAGCAGCTTTCGAACCTCAGCGGCTGCGAGGCCCACTCCACGGTGATACTGTCCCAGGCGGACGAGGGCATGCTGAGCAAGCTGGGCCTGAACCTGACCTGCGAACCGGCATACCAGACGAACAAGCTGTACCACAAATAATTGGCGGGGGACCTGCTTCCCCCGACAATACCACCCCTTTGGCAGATTTGCCTGAAATCGCAAGCGATTTCAGGCAAATCTGCAAGGAAGCCTTTTTTGCTCTGGTCGACAGGCTCCCTGCCACAAAAAAGCCCGCGTCCCTGACGCGCATGTCGTCAGGGTCGATTAAACATCATAGGGGCTCTGCTCCTCCGATATCTCCCCGGTTTCTAAAATCGCCGCGCCGCATTTGGCTGGAAACTTCGTTGCAGTTACGGCGTCTTTGCCTGCATTTCGGCGTTACTTTTCCTTGATTTACCGCCAGGTAAATCGAGAAATCTGCAAGCAGCAGATGTCGGAAAAGGCACCGCCAGATGCGCCGCCGTATTGTGCGGTATTTCCCTAAATAATAACAGTAACTCCAGGCGTATAGCAAACCTCCACAGCGGCAATAATGCCTTGTGGAGGTTGTTTTATGACTGGCAACAAGGTAGAGATATGCGGCGTGGACACTTCCACGCTGCCCACCCTGACCCACGAGCGGATGCGCGAGCTGCTCAGGCGCGCCCAGGCAGGCGACGACGGGGCCCGGCGGGAGCTGATCCACGGCAACCTGCGGCTGGTGCTGAGCGTGATCCAGCGCTTCCACAGCCGGGGCGAGAACATGGACGACCTGTTCCAGGTGGGCTGCATCGGGCTGATGAAGGGGCTGGACAACTTCGACTTGAGCCTGGACGTGCGGCTGAGCACCTATTGCGTGCCGATGATCATCGGCGAGATCCGGCGCTACCTGCGGGACAACAATCCCATCCGCGTCTCCCGGTCCATGCGGGACACCGCCTACCGCGCCCTGAAGGCCCGGGACGCCCTGTCCGGCGACGCCGGGCGGGAGCCCACCACCTCGGACATCGCCAAATACATGGAGGTGCCGGAGAGTGACGTGGTGCTGGCGCTGGAGGCGATACAGGAGCCGGTTTCGCTGTTCGACCCGGTCTACCAGTCCGGCGGCGACGCCATCTACGTGATGGACCAGGTGCAGGACAAGCGGGTCAGCGAGGACGACTGGGTGCGCAGCCTGTCCATTGACCAGGCCATGAACCGCCTGCCCGACCGGGACCGCACCATCATCCGCCAGCGCTACTTCCAGGGGCGCACCCAGATGGAGGTCGCCCAGGAGATCGGCATCTCCCAGGCCCAGGTCTCCCGGCTGGAAAAGGCCGCGCTGCAAACGATGCGGAAGTACATCTGATTTGCCGCACAGGGCAAACGCATGAATTACAACAGTATTTCATCGAGATGAATAAACACTGGTGTAGGGGCGCCGATGCGCCGCTGGGAGCGGTCCCACCACCCGCCGGGAACAAAGCGATTTACACTTGGAGGGGGCTGTCTCGCGTTTGGGACAGTCCCATTTCAATTGAGCGATCCTACTGGCGCCGGCGTTCATGGCCGGGCTGTTGGTAGTACTGCTGCTTCTGGCCGTACATCTCGTGCTCCGCGTCGGTGAGCATGCGGCGGATATCCAGATCGTCGACCTGGCTGTGGGCGATACCCCCGGAGATGTCGTAGCCGCTGGCCGCGAGGAGGTCGGCAATGCGCTTCATATCCCAGCGCACCGCGGCTTCCTCGGTATCCGGCGCAAAGGCGACGAACTCATCCCCGCCGATGCGGTAGACGTGATCGCTGCCAAAGCACTCCAACAGCGCCTTCGCCACGGCTTGCAGCATCATGTCCCCGGACTTGTGGCCCTGGGTGTTGTTCAGGCTGTGCAGGCCGTTGACGTCGACATAGACGCAGGCCAACGACCGTTTGCACACCTTGGGATACCGCTCCAACACGCGCTCATACACGTTCCGGTTCCGCGCGCCGGTCATCAGGTCCGTCTCGCTGAGGTAGCGAATGTGCCTGTCCTTGGCCAGGGCGCGGAAGCGCAGCTTGCGCTGCATCAGGGTCACGGCGATCGACACCACGCAGAATGAAACGGCGTTCCAGCTATCGTCCAGGGCGATTTCCCGGGGCTTGTAATTCAGGGACAGCAGGCACAGCACGACGGTAGCGGCTATGTTCAGCGCGATGATATAGACCGGGCTGTCCGTAAACAGGAAGGGCACCAGGATCATCACCGCGATGATGGTCAATGCGGGCAGGGACGGGTGCAGCAGCGTCAGGCCGATGGAAACGGCATAGAGCACCGCGATGGTCGCATAGGCCAGCACCATCAGCGTGGTTTCCCCCTTCACGCCGCGCTTTTCCACGCAAAGCCAGACCGCGACGTTGAAGACCGCCAGGATCACATAATACCATCTATTGAGGGACGCGATGCCGGAAAACGCGCCAAAAGCGGCCAGCAGCGCAAACAGCACCGCGGCGAACAGCGTATAGCCCTTCAGGCTCTTTCGCGTCTCCTTGACCGCTTCGGGCCTCAGCGCGTCAAATTCCGCCTTGTCCAGCCCCGCATACAGCAGTTTGTTCATCAGATTGTCCAATCGGGCAACCCTCCATCTCAAAAGTCTCTGTCCAATATACAGTGGCAATGCGTTATTTGGGTGTTTTTCCTGTATCGATTTGGTTTATTGGTTTTTAAAAAACGCATTGGTTGTAAAGAGACTGTATAATAAACGCAAAATACCGGTGCGGCGTCAGCTTAAGGAAATACCGCATAATAAGGGTGGTTGGCTGGCGAGTGAATTTTCCGTCAGGCGCGCCTGTCGCAGGCTTGCTGGCGGCAAGTCAAGGAATTTGCAGGATGTGCATGGCGGAAATGGCACCGCCAGACATGCCGCCCGTTTGTGCGGTATTTCCTTAATGGGCTGCCGCCGCGCCGGCATTTATGGCGTTCCGGTCAGCGCCGCCGCCGCTCGTGCCCGGGCTGCTGGTAGTAGAGGGTCTTCTGGCGATACATCTCCTTCTCCGCGTCGGCGAGCATCTGCGGCAGGTCCATGCTGCCCTTCTCGCCGGAGATGATGCCCACGGAGATGTCGTAGCCGACGGCCGAGAGCTCGTCGGCGATGCGGCGCATATCCCGCTTCACCCCGTCCTCCGGCTCATCCGGCGCGAAGGCGACGAACTCATCCCCGCCGATGCGGTAGACATGATCGCTGCCGAACCGCTCCAGCAGCGCCTTCGCCACGGTTTGCAGCATCACATCGCCGGCCTTGTGGCCCTTGGCGTTGTTCATCTCATGCAGGCCGTTGACATCGGCAAAGGCGCAGGTCAACGAACGCTGGCAACGGTCCGCGTATTCCATGGACACTTGCTCGTAGCTGTTGCGGTTCTTCGCCCCGGTCAACAGGTCGGTCTCGCTGAGGTAGCGGATACGCCGGGCCTGGGCCAGCGCCCGAAAGCGCAGCCTGCGCTGGAACACCGCCGCCCCGATGGACACGGCGCACAGCGTTATGCTGTTCCACTCGTCGCCGATGGCGATCCTCTGGGGCTTAAACAGCCATGCCAGCACGCACAGCGCCGCCGTGGCCGCGATGTTCAGCAATACGATGTAGATCGGCCTGTCCGTAAACAGGAAGGGAGCCAGCACCAGCATGGCGATGAACGTCACCGCCGGCAGGTCCGTGTGCAGCATCGTCAGGATCAGGGCAAACACGTACATCGCCGTCACCAGCAGGTAGGCCAGCGGCAGGACCAGGTCCTGGTGCGTGGGAACCACGCGTCGCGTCAAAAACCAGACGAAGGCGCAAATCGCCGCCATCGCGAAATAAATGCCGATGTTCTGGGCAAAATACCCGTTCGTCACCAGCTCAAAGACGGCCATGACGATAAACAGGAATGTGGCAAACATCGAATACAGCCGCAGGGCACGGTGCGTCTCGGCCAGCGCGTCATCCTTCAGCGCGTTGAACGCTTCGCTGTCCAGCCCGGCATACAGCAGCGTTCGCCCCAATAATTTCATTCCGCCTACCCCCTGTCCGTTAAGGAACTACCGCACAATACGGCGGCGCATCTGGCGGTGCCTTTTCCGCCAGTCATCTCTTGCAGATTTTTTGATTTACCGCCAGTAAACCTTCAAANTTGATTTACCGCCAGTAAACCTTCAAAATCTGCAAGAGCGCCTGACGAAAAAATCACTCGCCAGCTGACCACCTTAATTGCGCGGTATTTCCTTAACAAGTTTGAACAATTATACTCTGAGGGTATGTCAAAACGTAAAGGATATTATTATTTTTTTAGTCGACTTATGTAAAAGATCGCAAGTTTATACATATACAGTTTTTGCCATATAATCCGCATAAGCATACGATATATATAATATATAATAAATATATGTGTGTGCATGAATATACAGGGTCGTCAATGCGCCGTCCGCCGGGTGGAACAACGTGATTTGAACCCGGACGGGCGGCGCATTGAGGGTTCGCACGCGCTTACAGCAGTTTTCCACGGGGAACGGGGCTGTTTCATTCCCCAATCCCCATATCCAATTCCAGATGTAGCTGTTCAAAAATGTAGCGGCGGCCTCCGGCCGCCGCTACAGTCGACACGTTATATTGGACTGAACTGGTCCTTACCAGTTACCCTTACACGCCCTTGCTCTCGTTGGAAAGCTTCTTGGCCAGGGACTGGTCGGTGACGTTCTCGTAGCCGGGGATGGGCAGGATCTTGGCGTTGATGGCGTCGATGATCCAGCTGGGCTGCGGGAAGAAGGCCTCCTCCAGCTCGTGGGCGGGGGTGATCCAGTTCTTACTGGCCACCACCACCGGCGGGGCGTCCAGCTCGTCGAAGGCCATCTCGGTCACCTGGCGGGCGACCTCGGAGGCGAAGGAGCCGCGCTCGCAGGCGTCGGTGACGATCACCAGGCGGCCGGTCTTCTTGACGGACTCGATCACGGTCTCATAGTCGAAGGGCACCAGCGTGCGGGCGTCGATGACCTCGGCCTCCAGGCCGTACTTGTCCTTCAACTCGTCGGCGGCCTGCAGGGCGCGATACAGCACCGCGCCGAAGGTGAGGATGGTCACGTCCTTGCCCGGTCTCTTGACATCGGCCTTGCCGAAGGGGATCTCGTAGTACTCCGCGGGAACGCCGCCCTCGTGGAACTGCTCGCCCACGTCGTAGATGCGCTGGCTCTCGAAGAACACCACGGGGTCGGTGCCCACCAGGGCGGTGGCCATCAGGCCCTTGGCGTCGTAGGGGGTAGCCGGGAAGGCGATCTTCAGGCCCGGGATATGGGCGGTCAGGCTGGTCCAGTCCTGGGAATGCTGGGCGCCGTACTTGCTGCCCACGGACACGCGCAGCACCACAGGCATCTTGATGACGTCGGCGGACATGGCCTGCCACTTGGCCATCTGGTTGAACACCTCGTCACCGGCGCAGCCCAGGAAGTCGCAGTACATCAGCTCGCACAGCGCGCGGCCGCCGGCCATGGCATAGCCTACGGCGCTGCCCACGATGGCGGATTCGCTGATGGGGGTGTTGAACAGGCGATGATACGGCAGGGCCTCGGTCAGGCCGCGGTACACCGCGAACGCGCCGCCCCAGTCGCGCACGTCCTCGCCGTAGGTAACCAGGGTCGGGTCCTTGTAGAAGCGGTCGATGATCGCCTCGAACAGGCCGTCGCGCAGCTGGTAGACCTTGTTCTTGGAAACGGGCTTGCCATCCTTGTCGAAGCCCCAGCGCTCCTTCTTGGCGATGGCCTGCACCCGCGGGTTGTCGGCCATGGGCATGTTCACGTCGCACTTCTGGCCGGGAGCGCCGAAGGACTCCACATGGCCGTTGGTGAACATCAGGTCGGCGATGGCGTCGGGGTTGGCGACCAGGTCCATGCGGGGGGAGATCCTGTCGTCGATGGCCAGCTTGAAGTTGCGCAGGTTGGTGGCCTTGACGTGCTCGACGATGGCGTCGCACTCAGCCTCGGTCAGCACGCCGGCCTCGATCAGCTGCTTGCGGTACTCGACGATCGGGTCCTGGGCCTGCCAGGCTTCGATCTCTTCCTTGGTGCGATAGGAGGAGCTGTCCGACGGGCTGTGACCCGCGAAGCGGTAGGTCACCACGTCCAGCAGCGCGGGGCCCTTGCCCTCCAGCAGCAGCTTCTTCTTGCGGCCATAGGCCTCGATCACGGCCAGGGGATTGAAGCCGTCCACGCGCTCGGCCAGCAGCTGGTTGGGGTTGAAGCCGGCGCCCATGCGGGCGGGCATGTCGTAGCCCATGGTCTCGCCCACGGTCTGGCCGCCCATGCCGTACTGGTTGTTCACGATGTTGAACATCACCGGCAGGCCGCCCTTCATCTCGTCGTCCCACAGCTGGGTCAGCTGGCCCATGCCGGCCATGTTCAGGGCCTCGAGGACCGGGCCGCGGCCCAGGGAGCCGTCGCCCAGGTTGGCGATGACGATGCCGGGCTTGCGGTTGACCCGCTTGTACAGCGCCGCGCCCATGGCGATGGTGCCGCTGCCGCCGACGATGGCGTTGTTGGGATAGATGCCGAAGGGGGTGAAGAAGGTGTGCATGGAGCCGCCCAGGCCGCGGTTGAAGCCGGTCTCGCGGGCGAAGATTTCAGACATCGCGCCGTAGAGCAGGAAGTTGATGGCGATGTCCTTGACGCTCTCGTGGGGCTCGTCCTTGATGACCGCATAGGTCTTGCCGTCCAGGAAGTTCTTCATGATGTCCATGAGCTCGTCATCGGACAGCTTCTCGATGGCGGACAGGCCCTTGGCCAAGATGTCGCTGTGGGCGCGGTGGGAGCCGAAGATGAAGTCGTTCACATCCAGGTGGAAGGCCTCGCCCACAGCGGCGGCCTCCTGGCCCATGGACAGGTGGGCCGGGCCGGGATGGTTGTAGGCCACGCCGCAGTACTGGCCGTTGATCTTGATCTCGTTGATCATGGTCTCGAACTCGCGCAGGGTCAGCATGTCGCGGTAGATGTTCACCAGCTGCTCCTTCGTGAAGTTGCCGACCTCATCCTTGACGGTCTTTTTGTAGGTGCAAACCGGGATATCCTCAAAGTGGATCTTGCCGGTAGCGCGCCGCTCGTTCGGATCGACGAACAATTGCTTGGACATGTTGCATTACACTCCTTTTCTTTTATAGAAGCTATGTTACTGTTATATAATTAGGAATTAGGAATGAGGAATGAGGAATGAATAGCCGGGCCATTAATTCCTAATTCCTAATTCCTCATTCCTCATTTTTATATTAGCCTTTGGCCAGCATCAAATTATAGTTTTCCAGGTTGACCTTCAAATCGCGCAGGAACTTAGAGGCCGGGGTGCCGTCCATGGCGCGGTGGTCGTAGGACAGGCACAGCGTCATGCTGGGATAGACCTCGATCTGGCCGTTGTTCATGCGGAAGGCGTCCTTCAGCGCGCAGACGCCCAGTATGCCGGTCTGGGGCGGGTTCACCACGGGGGTGAAGGCCTCGATGCCCAGGGAGCCCACGTTGGACACAGTGAACGACGCGCCGGACAGGTAATCGGGGTTGATCTTGCCCTCCTTGCACTCCTTCGCCAGCTGCTTGGCGGTATCGGACAGCTGCTTGAGGGTCATCCTGTCGGCGCCAAAGATGGTGGGCACCATCAGGCCGCGGTCGGTATCCACCGCCATGCCCAGGTTGACGCCGCGGAAGTACTTCATGGTCTTGCCGTCGTCGATCAGGTTGGCGTTCAGGGCGCGGTGCTCGGGCATCATCAGCGTGCGGGCGACCACATACATGATGATGTCGTTGATGCTGATCTTCTCCATGCCGAAGGGCTCGCCCTTGGCCTTGTACAGCGCCCGGGCCGCCTTGACCTCGGTGGCGTCGTAGGAGATGTTGTGGGTCAGCTGGGCCATGGTGGACAGGGACGCCACCATGCTGCGGGCGATGACCTTGCGGATGTTGGACATCGGCTCGGTATAGCTGTCGTCGCAGGGCACGCCCAGCGCCACGGGCGCGGCGACGGCGGTGGTCGCGGCGGCGGCGGTCGCGCCGATCAGCTTGCCGGCGTCGATCAGGGCCTGCACGTCTCGCTCGATCACGCGGCCGTTGGGGCCGGTGGGCACCACCTGGCTGAGGTCGGCCTTCTTCGCGTCGGCCAGCTTCTTCGCCCGGGGAGAGATTTTGAGGTCGCCCACGACCACGGGGGCCTCGGCCAGCTCCTCGGCGGGGGCGGCAGGCGCTTCCACAGCGGCGGACGCGGCGGCCACGGGGGCCTCGGCGCCGGGACGATAGGCTTCGGCGTTCGCGCCGGGTTCGCCGATCACGCACACGTTGTCCAGGCAGGGTACGTCGTCGCCGGCCTCGTAGAAGATGGCCAGCAGCGTGCCGGGCACCTCGGCCTCGGCCTCGAAGGCGGCCTTGTCGGTCTCATAGGAGAACAGCTTGTCGCCCACGGCCACGGTGTCGCCCACGTTCACAAACCACTCGGAGATGACGCAGCTCTCCACGGTGTTGCCCTGGCGGGGCATGATGACCGGGGTGCAGTTGCCGGCGGCCACGGGCGCGGCAGCCGCGGGGGCGGCGCCGGCAGCGGCGGGCGCGG
>CADBVG010000075.1 GCA_902798105.1 uncultured Eubacteriales bacterium | reverse complement strand
TACTCCATCAGGAATACCGTCTCCTCTGGTCTTTTGGCCTTGTAAGACGGCTTGGGCTTCATCACCCCATTTCCTGACTAACACCATCAGAATTTATCACTCACAAAACAACGCCGCCGTTTTTGCGATCGTAAAAACAGCGGCGCTGCCAAGTCTCCTCAGAACGGCGCGTCGTCGCCAGTGACCGTGCCCCCGGCGATGGCAATGCTCACGCCGTTGACCTCCACGCCTTCCTCGGCGCGGATGAGGATATAGCGCTGGCCGTCGATGATCCGGGTCTCCACAAGGTCGCTGCGCTCGGGATTGACCTGCACCACCACGTCGGGGGTGCGTACCTCGAACTTCTTCGGCTCGGCGATGTTCACGGCGTTCAGGCTCATGCCCTGGCCGAACTCCGCATCGTACTTCTCCTCGAAGGCGGCCACCTTCTCCTCGGGCACGCCGCAGCTTTGCAGCATGCCGGACATCTCCCGCCGGGAGATGGTCAGCGGTTCGGCGGTTTTGTCGTGGTCATGCTCCTGGATCATGTCCCGCAGCTGTTCGTGAACGGTCTGCATCACTTCAAGGCTCAGGTCGTCGTCCAATGTATCCTCCAGCACCGCCTGGAACACCTCACGCTGCTCGGCGGCGGGCATCGGCGCGTCGCAATGGAACACGGCGTCCACGAACTCATCGTGGGCGTTGGCGGCATCCCGGGTAAAGTAGAGGGCGCTGTAGATGTTCGCGGCCCGGTCGTCGAAGGTGGGGAACATGAAGCCCAGCTCCGGCCCGGAGACCACCCAGTCCAGGTCCCGGCTATGGAAGGCATTGTCCTCGCTGAAATAGCTCAGCGCGGGCTTGGTCAGCTTCACCGGGCACACGCTGACCAGTATGTAGTTGAAGACCTCTTCAGAGATCACGTCGGTCTTGTTCTCGTCGGTATGGCGGAAGGGCACGTCGTAGGCATCATGCATCATCAGGATCAGATAATTCCCCTCCAGCTCCAGGCTGTCGATGATCCTTTGGCAAAGCTTTTCCGCCCCCGCGTCCACGGTCAGGGCGGTATTGCGCAGCCCCATCAGCAGCTGGTGGGCCTCGTCGTCCATCACCTGGTCCGGGCGAAACTCGATGTCGATCAGGTTGCGCCCCGGCACGCCCGCCAGCGTGCGCTTGAAAATGGCCAGGTACTTCTCCTGCTCCTCCAGGGGCAGGGACAGCAGCGGATAGTTGAAGGTGGAGACGATCTCCCGCTTGTCGTTGACATAGCAGCCGCGCACGCAGCTGATGGCATTCTTGTCCGGATTGAACCGGCGTCGGATTTCGGCAATTTCTTTTCTGTTCATTTTTACATTCCAGCTTTTCTGTATTTTGACTCAATCAGCAGGTTTGACACCCCGTTGTATACGATGATCCCACCGATGACCATCACGGCGGCTTTCATCGCGCTGAAGGAGTGGAATATCAGGAACAGACCCGCCACGATGGTCAGCGCCGCCATGATTACCGGGCCCAGCCAACTGCCGCCCTGCTTGCGCATCTCCAGGGCCTGGGCCAGGTTCAGCACCCCGTTGACGGCAATGGCCGCGCCGATCAGCTTCGGCAGCAGCGTGATCACGCCCCGCGGCGCAATCAGCACCACCAGGCCCGCCACCAGGCAGAGTATGCCGATGGCCAGCGTGGTATAGCTGCTCTGCAGGTGGCGGTCCCGGTACCAGCTGAAGCAGGAAACCGCCGCGCCCACCAGCAGCGCGATGCCCAGGATCTTCGCGGCCACCTCCAGCGTCTTGCCGGGCCACAGGATCAGCAGCAGTCCCAGGATCACCATCAGGATCGAGAGCAGCACGTTGTTCTTGCTGAATTTCTCAAAGCGATACTTCATATTCGACATGTCGTTCATCCTTTCCATACTGTCTGTTATGTCCGGCGGCACGCCACGCGGCCTGCCGCGGCTCAACCCTCTGCCTTTGGCTTGAACTCATTCCCCCACGCTTCGGGATCGCTGCGAATCTGCTCCATCAGCGCCAGGTTCCTGTCCCACACGCCATATCTGCTGTCGCCCCGATGGTCCGTCAATTGCCAGTGGGCATTGAGATAGTCGTTGAGGTACAGCGTCATCTTTTCCGCCCCGGTGATGGACAAATGGCTGGTCTTGCTGAAATCCCGGGCATCATCCATCCCCAACTCGTCGTACACAAGGTTGCAATTGACCAGCGCCACGCCCTTCTTTTCCGCGAATTCCGCAAGGCTGTTGTAATAGGGCTGCTTGGCCGCCGCGTTCTTCCAAAAAGGCGTGATAAGGAACACCAGGTCAAAGCCGCGCTCCTTCGACAGCTCCACCAGCTTGTTCAGGTATGTCCTGTTTTTCTTTGACAAGCGCGCCGTCTCCGTCACCGCGTCCAGGTCCCTGGGAAACTGGCCGGGGATGACCTGCGTCAGCCTGAAGTAGCCGAGGTAATCCCTGTAATACACATCCCCGTAATCGGGCATGTAGTCCTCCGCGGTGATCTCCCGGTAGCGGGAGTGGAACCAGGGGAAGCGGAGCAGGTAGTCAAACATGTAATTCCTGCTCTTCACGCTGGCGTCCAGCATCTCAAGGTAGTTCCGTCCCAGGCGCATGCCGCTGGTTGCCAGGGCCGTCACCGCCCTCGAGCTGTAGTTCTTCTGCATGTCCACCTTGTAGCACTCCACAAACACCACCTTCGGCGTCTGGGTCTTGAGGGCTTCCTTCAGGTGGTAATAGCTCTCCCAGATCGGCTGGGAGCCGCAGCCCAGCACATAAGCGCTGATGCCGCTTTCCCGCCACAGCACCGACGGGTCGATGTTCATAAAGGCGTGGGATGAACCGATGAACATCACATCCACCGTGTCCCCCGGCAGGGTCCACAGCTTTTCAAGGCGCTTTTCCTGCTTGAAGCGAAACACATTCCAGAAGCCGACGAACAGCAACACGCCGATCAGCAGGAACGCAATCGCCTTAATTATCTTGAATCGCATACACACCTACCCGCTCTAAAACTGGAAATAGATGAACGCCTGTTGCTCGTAGGCCGGGCCGTACTTGCCAAAGATGAGTATCGTGAACAGCAGCGCGTACAGCACCGCCCAGCGCACCGGCAGCCGCCTGCCCGCCAGGAAGGCGTCCGGGGTCTCATGCCGCCTGTAGCGCGCCAGGCTGAAGGCGAACAGTGTACCCATGGCGCACAGCAGCACCACCCATTCCACACCGTCCATCCCGAAGTTGAACAGGCCGGCCTCCCCCGCCGAGGGCACAAAGGCGAACATTCGCCGCAGGTAACCTACAGCGTCCGTCATCGTATCCGCGCGGAACAGGACCCAGGCCACCGTGACCATCGCGCATGTCAGCAGCGTCTGGAACAGCTTGTGCGCCCGGGATTCCCGGTTCACCCGCAGCAGGGCCACGATCCTGTCCCGGGCCGGGGCCAACACGTCACCCAGCACCTGGTACAGCCCATGCAGGCAGCCCCAGGCGACAAAGTGCCAGCCAGCGCCGTGCCACAGGCCGCTGACCAGGAAAACCACCATGAGGTTGAAGTGCCGCCGCCACCTGGAGCAGCGGCTGCCGCCCAGGGGGATGTAGAGATAGTCCCGAAACCAGGTGCTCAGCGATATGTGCCACCGTCGCCAGAACTCCTTGATGCTCCGGGCGAAGTAAGGCGTGTTGAAGTTCTCCATCAGCGTGAACCCCATCACCTTTGCCGCACCGATGGCAATGGTGGAATAGCTGGCAAAATCACAGTAGATTTGCAGGGCGAAGCCGCCGGCCGCGGCCCAGAGCACCCCAGAGCCGCACGCGCCGAACCCGTTGAACACACCGTCCACGAACACGGAGACGCGGTCGGCGATCACCAGCTTCAGGAACATGCCATAGAGCATCAGCGTCAGCCCGCTGGTGATCCTGTCGTAGTCCCACAGCTTCTTGTTGGGAATGTCGTGGATGTCCGCCAGCAGGTTCCCGGAGCGCTCAATAGGACCAGCCACCAGTTGGGGAAAGAAGGATACGAACAGGGCATACTTGAAGAAGTTTCGCTCCGCCGCGATGTCGCCGCGATAGACGTCCATGGTGTAGCTGAGGGCCTGGAACGTGTAGAAGGAGATGCCCACGGGCAACACAAAGGAAAACCGGTTTTTGATGACGCCGAATCCCAGCCTCCCCAGCACGGCATTGAAATTGTCCAGCAGGAACGCCCAGTATTTGAAGAAGGCCAGGATCAGCAAGTTGATGAGGAAGCATCCCGCGACGACCAGCTTCCGCCTGCGAATCGCCTGCTCCTCCGGCTGCGCGCCCGAGCGCTGCCGGGCATTGATACCGTCGAGCAGCAACCCGCTGGCGTAGGTGGCCGCGGTGGAGAAGGCGATCAGCAGGATGTACCTCGGGTTCCAGCACATGTAGAAGTAGTAGCTCGTCACCAGCAGCCACAGGTACTTAATCTTCTTTGGAATCAGGAAATACACCAGCACCACGACGGGAAAGAACACCAGGAATTCCCAGGAATTGAAAAGCAATCTAAACCCTCCTCAGGCGCAAACGCTCAGCTCTTGCGCATCAGCTGCCGCACGCGGGTCTGCACGCGGTCTCTGAGTCGATTCCGCAGGCTCTCCTTGGGCTGGGTGGACTTTTCAAACTCAATCGGATGCGTCAGATACCAGGCCTGCACGTCGATGGGTACAGCGCCATCCGGGCGCAGCCGGGTGTAGATGCCCTCGGCGTCCTGCCGCCATGCCCGGGTGTTGTCCGCCAACAGCAGCTCCAGGTATTGTTGCAGGAACTGCTTCAGCTCCGGCGAGCGTACCGGTCCGCCTACCTCGACGCGACGGTCCTGGTTGCGGGTCATGAAGTCGGCGGAGGACAGGTACAGCTTCATATCGGACCCGTCGCCAAAGGCATAGATGCGGCTGTGCTCCAGGAAGCGGCCCACCACCGAAATCACAGTGATATTCTCGGTCTTGCCGGGCACCCCGGGCACCAGGCAGCAGATGCCCCGGATGATCAGTTCCACCTTCACGCCGGCGCAGCTGGCCTCGCTGAGCTTGTCGATCAGCTCGCGGTCGGTGACGGAGTTAGCCTTCACCCGGATGCGGCCCTCGCTGCCCCGGGCGATCTGCTCGTCGATCATGGCCATGATGCGGTCCTTCATGGCGAAGGGGGCCACCAGCAGCTTTTCATATTCACCGGCGCTGTTCCCGATGAGCATGTTCTCGAAGAAGTTTACCGCGTCCCGGGTGATGACCGGGTCGGCGGTCATCATGCAGAAGTCGGTGTACAGCGTGCTGGTCTTCTCGTTGTAATTGCCGGTGCCCACCTGGGCGATGTAGCCCAGCCTGCCCCGCTCGCGGCGCGTGATCAGGCACAGCTTGGCGTGGCACTTCAGGTTTTCCGGTCCGTAGATGATGCGGCAGCCGGCCTCCTCCAGCTCCAGGGCCCAGTCGATATTGTTCTGTTCGTCGAACCGGGCGCGCAGCTCCATCAACACCGTCACCTCCTTGCCGTTTTCGGCGGCGGCGCACAGCGCCTTGGCGATGGCGGAATTGCGGGCCAGGCGATAAATGGTGATCTTGATGGACACCACGTTCGGGTCCTTGGCGCTCTGGCGCAGCAGATCCAGGAAGGGCTGCATGCTTTGGTAAGGATAGAACAGCAGCACGTCCCGCTGTACGATCTGATCCCACATGGGCTGGTCGGGATTCAGGTAATCCGGGTACACCGGCGCATGGGGCGGGTTGAACAGCTCCTTGGGTGTCCTTTCGATATGATCCACATAGTCGATCACCAGCGGGCATTGGCAGCTGAACACCCGCTCGGCATCCAGCTTCAGGAACTCACACAGACGCTTGGCCAGCCGGGGCGCCTTGCCCTCCAGCTCCAGCCGCACCGGGGCCAGCCGGTCCCGCTTCTTCAGCAGGCTGCGCATGTAGTTCAGGAAATCCGGGTTTTCGTCGTCATAGTGTTCCTCGCTGAGGCTGATGTCCGCGTTGCGGGTGATGGAGATCACCGCCTGCTCCCCCACGTCGTAGATCTTGAAGATCTTCTTCATGTGGGCGGCGATCACGACCTCGGTGCGAATGTAACGCGCGCCGCTTCCGGGCAGCATGATCACCCGGGGCAGCGACGGCGGCACGTCCACGATGCCCAGCACCGTAATCGGCTTGCCAGAGCCCTCATGCTTGCCAGCGGCCGCCTGCTTGCCAGCGACCTCGTGCTTGCCGCCCGCCTGCTTGCCCGCGGCGGCCTGTTTACCCTGGGATTTGCCACCCTGGGTCTTGCCGCTGAGCGTCAGCAGGGCGGC
This sequence comes from uncultured Eubacteriales bacterium, assembly GCA_902798105.1. Lineage (GTDB taxonomy): Bacteria > Bacillota > Clostridia > Christensenellales > Aristaeellaceae > UBA2862. Next base: position 2,310 of record CADBVG010000075.1, on the reverse strand, counting down.
CGCGTACAGCGCCTTGTTCTTCAGGTGGGGAAAGGGATGACTGCGGTCGATTACCTGGGGCGACAACAGCGGCCGTATGTTCTCCTTGTAGTATTCCTGAACGTACTCCTTCTGGGCGGCGGTCAGCGTATCGTAGCCCGCCTCGGTCACCCCAGCGTTGTCCAGCTCGTTCATAAGGGCATGATAGATGTCGTCCCGACGCCGGATCAACGGCTCCACGGCGGCACAGATGGCGCTGACCTGCTGCTTCGGCGTCATGCCGGACTTGTTGTCCTTCTCGTCCGGAGCGATCATGTCAATGTCGATCAGGCTGCCCACGCGAACCATAAAGAATTCATCCAGGTTGCTGGTGAAGATCGACACGAAGCGCAGTCGCTCCATCAACGGCAGGCTGGGGTCCGTGGCCTGGGCCAGCACCCGCTCGTTGAATTTCAGCCAGCTCAGTTCCCGGTTCTGGGTAAAGCTCAGGTCCCTCTGCTTGACGACGGGGATGTTTTCCACCTGTAAAGCCTCCTCTGCCGGTTCCGCCGGGCGGAATCCGGGTCGCTGTGGTTCTCAGGGCCCATTGCCCTATTTTACTTATTTTATTATAGCACTTTTTTTGCCGCCTGCCAACGCCAAAGGCACGACAAAGTTTGATTATCTCTTTTTTGCCAAATTCCGACATAGTATCGCCTTTTTTACGATTATCGCTTGTCAGTGCCCGGATTGTATGATACAATGTATTTGGTTGAGTAATGCCCAACATTATATTAAGGAGGAACAATGGACATGAAGAAAATGCTCGCATTACTGATGGCCCTGGTGCTGGCGCTTTCCTGCACGCTGGCCCTGGCCGAGACGGCCCAGACGACCGAAACGACCGACCCAACCAGCGCCCCGGCTTTCAATGGCCTGACCGTTGAATCCGAGTACGACGTTGATCGCGAGGCTCTGAAGAACACGCTGGCCAAGTTCGGCCTCGACGAGAGCCTGATCACCATCGTGGACACCATCGCGGCCGTCTTCGACCAGTCCGGCGAAAAGCTGGTCGTCTGCAACGACGGCTTCCAGGCCGAGCTGCTGCTGCAGGGCAATTCCCTGCTGAACCTGGTGGGCCAGATTGGTGAAAAGGGCCTGACCCTCGGCAGCAACCTGGTTCCCAGCTACGTCCTGGATCTTTCCTTTGAGGAGATCGGCGCGATGGTGCTCAACAAGATGCAGGAGCAGGCCGATGTCATGAACAGCCTGGATGTCGAAGGCCTCAAGGCCGTGCTGACGGAGTATGTGAACGACTATGCCAACACCTGCGCCGCCGCCATCATCCCCGGCGAAGTGAAGCAGGGCGATTACGTGATGGACGGCGTCAGCTACAATGTCATGATGCCCATGAAGGTCGACCTGCCCACCATCGTCGACGCCACCAACACGCTGGTCTACAACCTGTCGAATGACGAGACCATCCAGACCGCGCTGGTCCAGCTGTCGCTGATGGGTTTTGACGTGAAGTTTGACGCCCTCGAGGAAGGCTATACGATCATCGATCCTGCCTACCTGCCCTCCGTTGCCGTCGAGGTCTACATGAACGTCGACGATAAGGGCGCGCAAAATGGCCCCACCCAGGTGTCCGTGTACGTGGTGCCCGCCGGCGAGACCAATCCCGCCACCACGGTTATCACCAAGGTCAACGGCAACAACGTCACCGTGGACGCCCAGTTCGTCTCCGGCAAGGATAACATCGACGTGATCTACGCCATGGACCGCGATCCCGCGGATCCCTTCGGCGTGAACGCCCGCGTGGACGCCTATGTCAATGACCAGTACTACGGCTTTGCCGCCGTTACCGCCTCCACGGATACCAGCATCAGCTTCGATGCCTACGCCTACGTGCTGGATACCGAGAAGGCCATCGCCGAGGAGCATGGCTCCATCGTGCTGGATGGCGCGCTGACCCTGGGCGTGTCCGACAGCGCCACCCACATCACCGTGGCCGACCTGACCGGCGACAACGCTGGCGACATCATCAGCGGCCTGACCAGCGATGTGAGTGGCGGCGCCCTCTCCATCGTGATGTCCCTCGCCTCTGTGGTGCCTGAAATTGGCGCCCTCCTGACCTCGCTGATGGGCAGCGCCGATGCGCCCGCGGCCTGATCTGATCGACCGGTAAGCTGACAACGCGGAGCAGTTCAAATTGAACTGCTCCGCGGTTTTTTCGAGGGGTGGAACTGTGGGTAAATTCTGATTTATCGAGCAGGGCTCGATAAATCAGAATTGAGTGATTAGTGGTTAGTGGCTAGTGACTAGTGGTGGAGCAAATCCCTACGGGATTTG
>CADBVG010000074.1 GCA_902798105.1 uncultured Eubacteriales bacterium | reverse complement strand
TTTGTCGCCAAGGCGGCAAACCGTTGGTTTGCCGGTTTCGCCTGAAAGGCGAAACTGCCACGGCTCAAATCATAGATTTGAGGCGCGGCACCGTCCGCGCCAAATCAGAATTTGTATGCGACTGAACAGTTACCGCAATTGTATTTGATACGTAACTGTTCGGCCGCTTGCAAATTCTGATTGGATGCTTTGATACATTTTACAGGGCGCGTATGATCCTGCCAATGCCGTATGTGGGATGGAGGAAGCCCGGGAGCGAATCGTTGCGATTATGCTTTTCCACCGTTGTGGATTGCGGCGTCCCGGAACTCGCCCGGGGTTGAGCCGGTGAGCTTCTTGAAATTCCGGGAGAAGTGGCCGAGGTCGCTGTAGCCGCACTGCTCGGCCACCTCGTGGATGCGCAGCCCGGAGCCCGCCAGCAGCTGGCGGGCCTTTTCAATGCGCATACGGTTCAGGATGTCCAGAAAGCTCTGGTTCGTGTGCTTGTTGATGAGCTTGGACAGGTGCCACTGGCTGACGTACACCCGGTCGGCCACGTCCCCGAGGCTCAGTCGCTCGGCACAGTGGGCGCGCATATAGTCCAGCGCCTGGCGCACGATGTAGTTGCCTGCCAGGCCTGCTGGGCTCGCTGGGCCCGCTGGGTCCGCTGGGCCCGCCGACTCTGCCGGTTCCGGCGCCTGCGTTTTTGGCAGGGCGTCCAGCCGGGCGATCATCGTGCGGATGGCCTCGTTCAGCTCGTCCATCTTGCTGGGCTTGAGCAGGTACCGGCACACGCCCAGGTTCAGCGCGGTCTGGGCGTATTCAAAGTCCCGGAAGGCGGTGAGCACGGTGATTTGCAGCTCGGGGAACTCGCTGCGCAGCGCGGCGACCATCGTAAGGCCGTCCATATTGGGCATGCGAATGTCCGTCATCAGTATGTGGGGCTTTACTTTCCGAATCAGCGCCAGCCCCTCCCTGCCGTTTGAGGCCGTGCCGCTGACTGTGCAGCCCAGCTTCTCCCAGGGGACGACCTTCGATAGTCCCTCGATTATCATGTGCTCGTCGTCCACCAGTACCACGCGATACATATTGCCTACCTCCCTGCCTGGAAAGGATCGAGGGCCATCACCTGCGCCCAGCATTCCTCCGGGGTCATGTCGCCCGCGGCCACTGCCGGAACGCATTCCAGCAACCAGCGCTCGCGGGCGTTCTTGTTCATGTCGTCCTGTATCGGGCGCACCATGTCCGAAGTGCGCGCCGCCATGGCGTCGGCGGATTCGGCCAGGGTTCCTGTGATCTCCTGGGCGGCAAGCCGCTTCAGGTGGTCGGGCCGTGTCAGCCAGCTTAACAATTCCACCGCCGCGTCCCGGCGGGTGGGGTCGTCCCACACCCGGCGGGTCAGGTAGAAGCCCATGGATACGCCGCCGATGATGGCGCGGCCCTCGCCGTCCAGTGAAGGCATGGGCATCACGACGGTGGTGTCCATGCTTGCCTCGGGCAGGGCATTGACGAACCAGCTGCCGTCGATCTGCATCGCGGCCTGCTTCTGCCGGAACAGCTCGCTGGTGACGGCCTCGGAGGTGCCCAGCGCGTTTTCAGGGAAAGCGCCCAGCGTGTACAGGCGGCGGATCAGCGCCATGCCCCTGCGCCAGCTCTCCGGCACCTCGTCGAGGGTCGTCGGGCGCGCCGCGAATGCTTCGGGCGTGGATGCCGCCAACACCGCGCACTCGGCCAGGTAGTGGGGGATGTCCGACAGGGACACCGCGATGGGCACGATGCCCGCCGCCTTGAAGATGGCGATGGCCGCCTCCAGGTGTTCCCAGGTGTCCGGCAGCGGCGCGCCATACTGCCCGAACAGGTCGGTGTTTACAAACAGCCCCTCGAAGTAGGGGCGCAGCGGTATGGCGTAGACGTTGCCGTCCGCCTCGCGCAGGATGTCGCTCTCCGGCAGCGCCAGGTCGGGATAGGCGGCGTTGATTTCCGAAAGGGGTACCATCTTGCGCAGGATCGGCGCGGAGTCGGCGCTGCACGCGAAGAAGAACAGTATGTCCGGCTCGTTGCCCGCGGCGAAGTCGCTGAGCACGCTGGCCTTCCAGCTCTCGTCGCTGGTGCCGGAGTTGTCCTCCACCACGTTGCCGGTCTGGGCCTCGTACTCCCGCAGCAGCTCCACATAGGCCAGCGCCGAGGCGTCCGTGCCCCCGAAGGCGCTGACCGTGCGCAGGGACACGGCCCGGGCGGGGAGGGCGAGGCAGAACAACACAAGTATCAGTGTAAACGTTTTTTTACTCCGCAGGCTTGCTGGCGGCAAGTCAAGGAGGCTTGACGCAGTCAGGGCGGAAAAGATGCCCACAGAATCGCTGGTTTAAACTGAGAGGAGTATGAATGCAGGTTTGTTGAAAATACGGGGACCGACCTCTTCCGTCACGGCTACGCCGTGCCACCTGACGCTCGCAGGCTCGCTAGGGCCTACGGCCCCCCTGAAGGGGAAGGCGGCAGTTGCCGCATACCTATCCCAAGCCTTCCCCAGCGACCGAAGGGAGCGGTTCAGGGGAAGGTGGATTTCGGTAAAAACGCTTGCGTTTTTGCCGAAAGACGGAAGAGGTCGTTTTCCTTCCTGTCACACCGATCAAACATCCTCCTGGGGTATGTCCAGCGTGACATGGGTGCTGCCGTCAGCGTCGGATGCCACGGCAATCCCCGCCCTGCCGCCATAGATCAGGTGCAGGCGGGTGCAGATGTTGGAAAGGCCGATGTGGCTGCCGCCCAGGCTGTCGCCCCGCAGGGCGGCGTCGATGCGCCTCTGGTCCTCCGGGGAGATGCCCTTGCCGCTGTTGACGACCTCCACCCGCAGGCAGGGGCCCATGCGGCGGCAGCACAGTCGAATCTCGCCGCCGCCCTGGGGGGCGATGCCGTGCTCCACGGCGTTTTCGATCAGGGGCTGGAGCGTCAGCACCGGCACCGTGGCGGTGAGCGCGGCGTCGTCGATCTCCATCCGGGTGGCCAGCCGGTCGCCGTAGCTCAGGCCCACGAAGTAGAAGTAGGCCCTTGCGACCTCCAGCTCCTCCTTCAGCGTCACGATGCGCCGGTCGTTTCTGGACATGCTGGCGTTCAGCAGCACGCTCAGCGATTCCACCATGGCCGAGATGGTCTCGGACCCCTCGATCCGCGCCTCCCAGTTGATGGATTCCAGGGCGTTGTTGATGAAGTGGGGGTTGATGCGGCTCTGCATGGCCTGGATGCGGGCGTCCCGCAGGGCGATTTCCTCCTTGTAGGTCCTTTCGATCAGCTCCTCCAGCCGCAGGCTCATGCTGGTGAAGGCCTTGCCCAGGCGGCCCAGCTCGTCGTCCCCGTGCATGGGAACGGTGACGCCCAGCTCCCCGGCCTCGATGCGCCCCGACGCATCCGCCAGCAGCATGATGGGCTTCGATATGCGCCGGTGCACGTACCACATGGTGACGCCCAGCACCGGGACCAGCAGGATCAGCAGCCCCGCCTGGAGCCGCCGGAAGGCGTCGATGCCGCCGTAGAGCCGCCGCCGGTCCAGCAGCAGGCCGACGCGCATGGCGTAGTCCCGGCTGTCGCCAAGCTGCGCGCAGGCGTACATGCCCACGGAGACGGGCGCGATCTGCCCTGGCTGAACCAAGTTCCAGTCCACCGCCTCGTCCATGCCCGAAGCGCCCGAGAGGTTCACGGCGTCCATGTCGTCCAGCCGCACGTCCAGCCGGGCGTCCCAGCGCCGGGCCATGTCCAGCAGCGGGGCCAGCAGCTTTTCCCGGTCCAGCCCCAGCACCAGCATGCCGTAGGGCGCCATGCGCAAATCCGTCAGGTTGCGCACCAGGTACAGGCTGTCCTTGATCTGTATGAACCGGCATTGGGTGTCCAGGGTCGCGCCCAGGTGGAGCACCGTGTCGTGGGCCTCGGCCTGGTAGCGGTTGGCGGCGTCGGTGCCGGAGCGGTTCACCAGCAGCAGCTGGGGCGCGTCCAGTGTGAACACCGCCGCGAATGTGACCGCCGGCTCCCGGCTGTACTTGCGCTCCACATAGCCCCGGGCGGCGCGAAGGAACTCGCCGTCGGTGATGGCGCCGGCGTTGCGCTGGGCAATGGCGCTGTCCAGCTCGCCGTCGTAGGTGGCGGCGCGAGCCAGCGTGACCACGCGGCCCAGGTTCTGGTCCGTCAGCAGCCGGGAGAACTCCATGCCGCTCAGCAGCGCCGTCTCCGTCTTGGCCTGCTCGTCCCGGATCATCTTGCCGCCCATATAGAAGCCCAGCGTCAGGACCGGCAGCAGGTAGCAGATCAGCATGATCAGCATAAGCTGGGCGCTGATGGATTTGAGGATGCGCATGGGCGGTTACCTCCGGGAAGGAAATTGAGGAATTCTGATTTGTCGCTCCGCGACAAATCAGAATTGAATGAGGAATTAAGACTATGCTTTCCCTTCCAATCAAAGAAATCCGCAAGGATTTCCTCCTCCATTCCTCATTCCTAATTCCTCATTCCTCATTGTTCTGGTTTATCGAGCATCAGCTCGAAAAATCAGAATTTATCTGTTTGAACAATACCCCTTCACAGCTTACTTTAATCCCAAAAACCGCGCGGTACTGCTCACCAGCGCCTCGGCGCGATCCATTGTCTCGTCCTCGGCGAAGATGCGCACCCGGGGCTCGGTGCCGCTGAAGCGGATGATGACCCACGCGCCGTCGAAATACACCTTGCAGCCGTCCTCGTAGCTGACGCGCCGGATGGGCTGCTCGTAGTCTGGAAGCTCGTGATTCTCGAAAACCCGCTTCTGTACCTCGGCCTTGTTCTCCGGGGTCAGCGGCCAGTCGTGCTCGGCCACGTGCAGCTCGCCGAACTCGTCGAAGATGTCCCGCACCAGCCGGGAGAGGGGCTTGCCGGTGACGGAAAGCATCTCCACCAGCAGTGACGCGGCGTAGAGGCCGTCCTTGCCGAAGATGTGGCCCCGGACGGTCAGGCCGCCGGAGGATTCGCCGCCGATCAGGGCGTCGTAGCGCTGCATCCCGGCGGAGATGTGCTTGAAGCCCACGGGCACCTCGACGCACTGCTCCCCGAACTTCGCCGCCACCCGGTCCAGCAGGTGGGTGGTGGCCACGTTGCGCACCGCCGCGCCCTTCCAGCCCTTGTACTTGAGCAGGTAGTAATACAGCAGCACCAATATCTCGTTGGCGCTGACATAGCGGCCCTGTTCGTCGATTACGCCCAGCCGGTCCGCGTCGCCGTCGGTGGCGATGCCGATGTCGGCATTGTGCTCCTGTACCTGGCGCTGCAGGTCGGCCAGCGTGTCCACCGTGGGGGCGGGCAGGCGGCGGCCGAAGAAGGCGTCGTGGGTGTCGTGGATCACGTCGATGTCGCAGCGGCTGGAGTACAGTATCGTCAGAAGGCCCGTCAGGCTCACGCCGTACATCGGGTCCAGCACGATCCGCGGCCTGCGCCTGCGGATGGCGGCGGTGTCGATCTTCTCCAGTATGGAATCCAGGTAGGCGTCCCGGGGATCGACGAAGACGATCCTGCCCTCGGCGAGCCCCTGCTCGAAGGGGATGGTTTGGATATCCGCCTCGGAAAGCCCGTTGGCCTCGGCCTGGATATCGTCGGTGATTTCCTGCAGCGCGTCGCGCCCGCCCCGTGTGAACAGCTTGATGCCGTTCCAGATGGCCGGGTTGTGGCTGGCGGTGATGGCCGCGCCGTAGGGCAGGCTCCAGGACTTCACCGTGTACATGATCTGGGGCGTCGGCGCGGAGAGGTTGACAAAGTTCACCTTGATCCCCTCCGCCGCGATGGCCTCGGAAAACCATATGGCCGCTTCCCGTGACAGGAAGCGCCGGTCGTAGCCGATGCAGATTTCCTTCCCGGAATCGCGGTGGCGCGGCTCAAATCGCTGATTTGAGCCGTCGCCATCCCCGGCTTTGCCGGGGATATATTCGCCCTCGGGCGAATTTACCGATTCCCGCTGTATCCTGCGCCCCAGCGCCGCGGCGACGCGCTGGATGTTCAGTTTAGTAAACCCGTCGCCAATGATGGCCCGCCAGCCGCCTGTGCCGAATTGAATCATAGTTGATGCCTCCTGCATTATTGGAAAATCTGTTTTTTCGCTCTGCGACAAATCAGAGTTGAATGAGGAATGAGGAATTAGGAATGATGGTCCAAATCCCTCCGGGATTTGTTTTGATTCAAAGGCCGGTCCCTCTGAGAGGACGTTTGTTTTCCCATCCAATCAGAGAAATCCGTCAGGATTTCTTCTTCCATTCCTCATTCCTCATTCCTCATTCCTAATTCCTGATCATTCGTTTACCCCATAACGATCCTGACCTCATGCGCTCCCTCTCCGAACGCCGGGATCCGTTCCGCCGCTCGTCCGTCCACCTCAATGGCCTTCACGCCCTTCTCCACGTGCGCCGGGTTCTCCACGCGGATGTTGTACACCGCGCCGCGCCAGCGGCGGGTGAGGGTGAAGCCGTCCCACTCGGCGGGGATGCAGGGGTCGACGCTCAGCCGGTCGAACTCCGGGCGCACGCCCAGCATGTAGCGCGTGGCGGCGAAGTAGGCCCAGCCCGCCGAGCCGGTCATGAACGGGTGCCGCGCCCTGCCGTGGGCGGCGTGGTCCCGGCCCATGACGAACTGGCAGTAGGTGTAGGGCTCGGCCTGGCGAACCTCCATGAGGTCGTTCTGGTTCTCCGGCAGCAGCGCGTCGTAGAACTTCATCGCCCGGTTGCCCCGGCCCAGCTTGCACTCCGCCACCCAGGCCCAGGGGTTGGGGTGACTGAACACCGCGCCGTTCTCCTTGATGCCGGGATAGACCCGGGTCACGAAGCCGACGCCGTCGTCCCGCGTGGTGAAGGATGGGGCGTTGAGCATCAGGCCGTAGGGGGTGTACAGCCAGGCGTCCACCGCGTCCATGGCCGAAAGGCCTTGCTCGCGGGTCGCCGCGCCGCTGGCCACGGCCCAGGTGTTGCTCTCCAGGTGGACCTTGCCCTGGGCGCATGTACGACTGCCGATGGCGCGACCGTCCGCGGTGAAGCCCCGCAGGAACCAGTCGCCGTCCCAGAGCGCGGTCTGGCCGATCTGCTTCATGGCCTCCAGCTTCGGGGTATAGCGCTCAATATCCGCCGTCCTGCCCGTCGCCCGCGCCGCGTCCAGGAGATGCTCCGTGGCCCAGACCAGCAGGAAGTGGACCATGGCGCTCTCCCCGCCGCCCAGGTTCAGGCAGTCGTTCCAGTCGGCGCGAAGTCCCTTGGTGACGCCATGTTCCCCGACTTGGCCGTAGGAGAAGTCCAGTATGCGCCGCATGTGGTTCCACACGCTGTCCTCGCCGCCGTCGGCATAAGGCACGACGATGTCAAGGAAGCCCGTGTCGCCGGTCTCCCGCGCGTATTCCACGATGGCGGGGATCAGCCACAGCGCGTCGTCGGCGCAGGCGTCCTTCAGCCCATGGACGTGCTTCGCGCCCTCGGCGGTGGGCACGACGGTGGGGGACCATTCCTTTTCCTCGTCCTTCCCCTCAAACCACGCCGGGTCGAACAGGTGCAGCCCGTAGCCGGTGGTGGTCACGCCGTTCAGCAGTTGCAGGATGCGCATCTTGCAGCCTTCCGGCTCGGCGTGGGGAATGCACATGGCGTCCTGGGCGGTGTCCCGGAAGCCCAGCCCCGTGCGCCCGCCCACCTCGATGAACGAGGAGAAACGGGAGAACAGCACGTTGATCTCGCTCTGGTACAGGTTCCAGATGTTCAGGCTGCGGTTCATGTTATCGTGGGGCGTGTGGACGGTGAGCGTACCCAGCTTTTCGTCCCAGAACCGGCGCAGGCCCGCAAAAGCCCTGTCCGCGCCCTCGAAATCATAGCGCCTGCGGGCTTCCTCCGCGGCCTTGCCCCGGCCCGTGCCCAGGTAGAACAGCAGCCGTGTCTCTTCGCCGGGCTTCAAAACCAGCTTTTTCATCAGCGCCCCGACGGGGTTGCCGCCGTTTTCGTGACTGCCCGTCAGCGCACCACGTTCGATGCCGATGGGGTTGCGCTCGGTGCGGTAGGGGCCGATGAACGCCTCCCGGGTGCCCTCCCAGCCGTCCGGAATGAAGGACGATGCAAAGAACTGGAAGCTGTCCGGCTCGTAGTGCAGCTCGCAGATCGCGGCGTCATTTTCCATGATCGACCCCGCGCAGTACAGGCTCATCTGAAAGTTCTGGTTGTCGATTTCGATGTTGTGGAAGGAGAACTCCACGTAGCCGGTGACGCTGATGCGCCGCTCCCGGTCGGTGGTGTTCTTCACTCGCACGTCGAAGATCTCCACCGGGTCGGCGCCCTCCGATTCCCGGGGGATGAACAGCGTCTGGCGGGCGGCAATGCCCTGGGATTCACATGCGTAGACGGAGTAGCTCAACCCGTGGCGGCAGGCGTACTTTGCCCCATCCAGCGGGAGGCCCGTGGGCTGCCAGCTGACGGACCAGTAATTGCCGGTCTCGTCGTCCCGGAGGTAGACGTAATGGCCCGGGAAATCCATCGGCACGCCGTTGGGGCGGAAGCGGGTGATGCGGTGGTACTGGGGGGAATCCAGCCAGCAGTAGCCCCCGGCGTTGTGGGAAACCACCGCGCCCATGCGCTGGGTGCCCAGGTAGTTGGTCATCGAAAAGGGCGCGTCCACCCGGTCGATCACGTATTCCCGGGCCGCGTCGTCGAAATAGCCGTATCTCATGGGAAACGACCTCCACGTCTTATATTTTACACTATATTCATTTTAACAGCAAGGGTGAAATAAGGAAATGGACGGGATTTTCAATGAGGAATGAGGAATGAGGAATGAGGAATGGAGGAAGAAATCCTTTCCGGATTTCTTTGATTGAATCGGCGGATTTCCCGCTGCATAAGGTTGTTTGAAGTGTTTATTCAAAACAAATCCCGGAGGGATTTGGACCATCATTCCTAATTCCTCATTCCTCATTCCTAATTCCTAATTCCTCATTCCTCATTCCTAATTCCTCATTCTCCGGCGTACCAATCATCAGGGGCGCCGAACGGCGCCCCTGACGTTGATTGAAAGGCTCGCTTATCCCAGATACGCTGCCAGCTGCGCGTTGGCGGCGTCCAGGTAGGTCTGCATGCCGGCGGCGTCCAGCGCGGCCAGGAAGTCGGGCAGGGTGGTCTCCGGGTCCAGCGCGCCGGCGTCCAGGGCCAGGGCGTACTGGGCGGCCACGGTGCCCAGGGCGGCCATCTCGTTGGCCACCTCGGCGTTGTCGAACACGTAGCCCAGGGCGGGGATGGCCTTGGCCCCGGCGTAGTATGCCTTGAAGCTCTCGCGGAAGCCCGCGCCCTCGGCGGCGGTGTCGGGCAGGATGGTCACGTTGCCCATGCCGTTGGTCCAGGGGCTGTAGTTGGCGCGCTCGTCGGTGAACTCCACCAGGCCGTCGGCGTTCAGGTTGTAGTGGATGCCCTCGAGGCCATAGTTCAACATGGTCATCAGGGTCGGGTCGCTGTTCAGCAAGGCCAGGAACTTGAAGCTCTCGACAGGGTGCTCGCTGGCGGTGGAGATGGCGACCATCGCGCCCTGGGAGGCGGTGGTGTCCACATAGGGGTCGGTGCAGGGCACGAAGGCGACCTCGATGCCGCGGTCCAGCACGTCGGCGGAGTATTCATAGCCGAAGGCGTAGCTCTGGGTGCCGATCAGGTATTCGCCGGTCTTCTGGGTATTGGTGCGGGTGTCGTTGCTGGTCTCGGCCACGGCAAGGGAGGGATCGACGTAGCCGGCCTCGTAGTATTCGTGCATCTTGTCCACGAACTTGCGGTATTCGTCGGTGGCGAACTTGTTCAGGATCACATTGCCCTCGGGGCCCTCGGCGGACACGTCGTCCTGGTTCAGGTACAGGCTCAGCAGGTTGGTGCTGCCGGAATCGCCGGCCACGATGATGGAGCCGGTGACCATGCGCTCTAGCACCATGGGCTCCACCAGGAAGGGATAGAAGGAATCGCCCTTCAGCGCCTTGGCCTTTTGGAACAGCTCGCCGAAGTCGTAGAAGCTCATGGCCTTGAAGTCGTCCAGGGTGTAGCCCAGCTCGTTCAGCAGGGTGACGTTCACGTCCCAGGTGTTCTGGGTGGCGGTGTCCTTGAAGCCGTTCACAGCGTAGATGCCCATGCCCTCGGCGCCCTCGATGGTGGCGGCCTGCATCAGGCTCTCGGGGATGGCGGCGACCAGGTCCGCGCCGTACTCGGCGATCAGGTCGTCCAGCTTCACAAAGTAGCCGTTCTTGGCGTAGGTGTTGTATTCGTCGGCGCTCCAGGAGCAGGTGAACACCATGTCGATGCCGGTGTCGCCGGACAGCAGGGCGTTGGTGGCCTTGTCGTCGAAGTCGCCCCAGGTGCCCCAGACGACCTCCAGCTTCGCGCCGACCTTGTCGGCGATGTAGGCGTTCACGGCCTCCAGCACCGCGGTGTCGTCGGTCACGTTGCTGCCGTGGAACATGATGGTGATGGTGGGCAGCTCCTCCGCCAGCGCAAAGCTCATGGCAGCGAGCAGCAGGGCGAGCGCAAGAACGATGCTAACAACTTTCTTCATGGGAATATCCTCCTTCTATTTGCAGGCGGAAAACCGCCGTGCGATTCGTTTTTAATTAGGAATGAGGAATTAGGAATGAGGAATGGCGGTCCAAATCCCTTGACGCTTCGCTAGGCCTTCGGCCACGGGATTTGTTTGATTGAATGGGTAAATATCCGTCGGTACTTCTTCAAATCCAAGAAATCCGTAAGGATTTCCACAACAATTCCTCATTCCTCATTCCTAATTCCTCATTAATCAACTATCCCTTCACCGACCCTACAGTGAGTCCCGCCACGACGTACCTTTGGAAGAAGGGGTAGGCGCAGGCGATGGGGACGACGATGAACACCACCAGGGCCATCTTCAGGGACTGGCTGGGCAGGTTACGGGCGGCCTGGGCGGCGTCCGCGCCCAGCATGGCGCTGTTCTTGGCCAGGAAGTCGGCGTTGCGCTGCATCCGCATCAGCAGGTATTGCAGCGGGATCACGTCCATGTTCTTGGTGATGTACAAGAGCGACAGGAACCACTCGTTCCAGAAGGCCAGCGCGTTCAAAAGCGCGATGGTGGCGATGCCGGGCTTGACCACCGGCAGCACGATCTGGAGGAGCGTGCGGTATTCGCCCGCGCCGTCGATGGTGGAGGCCTCGATCAGCTCCCGGGGCACCGTGGTCTGGAAGAAGGTGCGCATCACGATGACGTTGAACGGGGAAAACAGCAGCGGCACGATCAGTGCGGCGTAGTTGTCGCTCAGTCCCAGCAGCGTCTTGCACACCACGAAGGTGGGCACCAGGCCGCCGCCGAAGATCATCGTGAAGAAGCTCAGGAAGTTGAAGAAGCCCCGGTATCTGAAGTCCTTGCGATACAGCGGGTAGCTGTAGAGAATGCAGATGGCCACCGATAGCACCGTGCCAACCGCGGTGATCAGGAAGGAATTGAAGTAGCTGCGCCACAGCGCGTCCCCCAGCTGGAACACGTAGCGGTAGGCCTGGGTGGACCATGACAGCGGCATGAAGGAGTAGCCGATCTGCCGGATGCTGTCCTCGGAGGTGAAGGAGATGATGATGACGAACAGGAACGGCACGATGCACGCCAGCGCGAACAGGCCCAGCACGGTGTGGAAAAGCGCCTGCGCGCCGGGGCCGAAGCTGTTCAGTACAACCTGTTGCCTTTGCGGTTTATTCATAACCTTACCCCCTTTATTGAATTAGGAATGAGGAATGAGGAATGAGGAATGAGGAATGGCGGTGCAAATCCCTACGGGATTTGATTTCATTGAATTCAAAATGGTGTGTTACGGCAGCGAATTCAGCCCAATTCAATCCAAGAAATCCGGAGGATTTCTACAACAATTCCTCATTCCTCATTCCTAATTCCTCATTAAAACAAACTGCTCTCCGCGTCGATCTTCCGCACGACGCCGTTGGTGATGACGATGCAGATGCATCCCACCACGCTCTGCAGCAGGCCCGCCGCGGCGCTCATGCCCAGGTTGTGGGTGTTGGCGTAGGTGTTGTAGACGTAGGTGTCGATGACCTGGGTGACCGGGTAGAGGGGGCCGGAGTTCTGGGGCACGTTGTAGAACAGGCCGAAGTCGGCGTTGAAGATCTTGCCCACCGACATGATCAGCAGGATCACGATCATGGGCCGTATGCCCGGCAGGGTCACGTGCCACACCTGCTGCCACTTGGTGGCCCCGTCCACGGCGGCGGCCTCGTAGAGCGTGGTGTCGATGCCGGTGATGGCCGCCAGGTACAGCACGCTGGAGTAGCCCACGTTTTTCCATAGATTGGATATGGTCAGGATCAGCGGCCACCAGGTGGTGGTCATGTAGAACTGGGTGGGCTTCAGCCCCAGGGATTTTTGTATGGAGGGAATCATGCCGCTGGTGGGGTCCAGGAAGGCCAGCACGAAGTAGCTCGCCACCACCCAGCTCAGGAAGTAGGGGAAGAACATCATCGTCTGGTAGGCCTTGGCGGCGAAGCGGTTTTTCAGCTCCGACATCATCACCGCCAGCGTCACCGCCAGCACCAGCACCAGCACGATCCAAACCCCGTTGTAGAGCAGCGTGTTGCGGATCATCGTGACGGTGGCGGGGCTTTTCAGGAACGCGAAGTTTTTCAGGCCCACCCACTTCGATTTCATCAGGTTGTTCCAGAAGGTGTTGGGCTTCTGGGCCTTGTAGTCCTTGAAGGCGATCACCACGCCCAGCATCGGAAGATACCGTATCAGCAAAAGCCAAATCGCCCCGGGCAGCACCATCGTCAGCAGCCAGAAATCCTTCCAGCTCCACCTGCGCATCGGCCTGACCTTCATGCGTATCGCCTCGCTTTCCTGGTTCCTAATGTGATTATAACGATTTGAACATGAAAAAGCAGTGGCTTTGCTTGGCTTATTTTGCCTCTGCTTGGTGTGTTTGGAGGACGTGCGTCAGCCAAAAGGCCACGCCCTCCGGCCCGCGATGGGGCGCCGGAGGGCGTGGCGGATTGTATGGGCGCATTTGACGGCTCGATTTACCGCCAGTAAACCTTCGAAATCTGCAATTGCATCTGTCGAAAAATTCACTCGCCAGCTGACCACCTTAATTGCGCGGTATTTCCTTAATTGCGCGGTATTTCCTTAAAACCCGGGCATTACAGGTTGGCGTACCGCACCATTAATATGACTTCGTGGTTGCCAGCGGAGACGGCCAGGTACATCTTGTTGGTGTAGTTGCCGTCCTCGTCCCTGGTGCGGATCTTGGTGTTGATGAAGCCGCGCCGGCTGTTCTTGATGCGCTCCTCCAATGAAGCGCTGTCCAGGAAGGCATAGTAATCGTCCCGATCGGCTTCATGAACCGCAAGGCGGGCGAAATAATCGGTGATGCGCTTCAGGCTGTGGGGAACATCCGTCGGGATGCCGTGATGGTCCTGGGTGAACACCGTGACGATCTCGTCCTTGCCGGGGCGAATGATGGATACCCGATGGTACATGGAATAGATGTTCATCAGGCTCTGGTCCAGCAGCTGCTCGTGGCTGATGTTGATGCTCTGGGTGATGTTGTTGATGGACAGCAGTATGGCCTGCCGCCCCTCTTTGGAGGAAAGCAGCTTGCCATGGGCGCTGCACAGGTCGCCGTGGACCTTGAAGGTAATCTCGCGCTCGCCCTTGCTGATCGTGGTATCGATAAAGCTGTCGATTTCCTTGCGCGTGAGGATGCCGAAATGGACCAGCTTTTGCATGGCGTCCATGGCGTCCACGGCGCCGAGCACATTGAGGCTGTCCCTGAATTCCAGATCCTGGTAGATGAAGTTGTACTGATCGTTGCGCCGCTCGAGAATGGCCAGCGGTATGCCCTCCCGGCGCTTTTCCTTGCCGGTTTCCAGGATGGTGAAGGGGGAGGGGCTGAGCAGGTTGATGCGGTTGATTTCGTGGTAGTATTGGCGGTCCTCTTCCGTTTCAAAGGGAATGGCCTTTTCCTCGAGCAGCTTGACCAGATCCGGATAGGGGAGCGGACGGGAAAAATAGTATCCCTGCATACGGTCGCAGCCGATGGCTTTCAGGAAATCCACCTGCTCCCTGGTCTCCACGCCCTCGACGACGGTGACCATGCTGATGTCCTTTGCCATGGATATGATTGAGCGTATGATGCGCTTGGACCGCAGGCTCATATCCGAGAGGAAGCCCATGTCGATCTTCAACTCGTCGAAGACGTAGTCCTTCAATGTGTTCAGGGAGGAATAGCCGCTGCCAAAGTCGTCCATCCAGACCTGGTAGCCGGCATTCCTGAAACGTTCGACATTCAGGGCCATCAGGTTTTCGCGGTCGCTGAACGCGCTCTCCGTGATTTCTATGTTCAGCATCTCCCGGGGCATGCCGTACCTTTGGGTCATTGCTTCGACGATGCCGAACATATTCTCGGATTCAAAATCGCTCCGGGACAGGTTGATGGAAACCGGCACGACAGGCGCCTTTGCGGCCACCAGGGTCGCGTACCATTGGCATACCTTTTCTATGATGTGAATGTCGAGATGGTAAATCTGCTTCGTCTCTTCCAGGGAGGGGAGAAACTGGGCGGGGCTGAGAAACCCGAGGGTGGGGTGGTGCCACCGCACCAGCGCTTCAAATCCGCACAGGGAGCCGGAGATGGTGTGTATGATCGGTTGATAATACACCTCAAATTCTCCGTTTTCAATGGCCTTTTCAAGGTGGAAGACAAAGTCAATGCGCTTGATGTCTTTATGGTCCATATTGATTCAACCTCATTTATCATTCTGCACGATTCATTTTAACACAATGCTGCGCTTTTTTCAATAATAGAAGGAGCGAATTGTCGTTCGGGTACGTCAAATCCTTGGGGTTGATGTCCAGGCCCTTGCGTGCTATAATGATCTGGCAACTCAACCGGAGGCAGGGCATATGACACCGAACCAGTATCTGTGGGCGCAGGCGCGGGACCGACTGGTCGCCGCCGTTACCGGCATCGGCTTCTCCGCCGAGCTGGCCGGGCTGATGGCCAGGCAGCTGAAAAGCCCGAAGGCGATTGACAGGATGACATCCTATGTCTACCAGGCCCATCCCCGCACCGAGGAGATGCTGGTGGACGAGATGCTGGCCATCTGCGCCGAGATCGAAGCCTGGCGGGAAAAGAAGGAAAGCCAGGAAGCGCAGGCCCGGTACAACGCCAGGCTGTATTACAGGAAATGGGATCCGGACGAGGAGGATTGAGACCATGAAGAAGTTCATCCCGAAGGAAAAGCTGGGCAAGAAGGCTCGCAGGCAGCTCGACAGCGAACAGCGCATCACCTGGACGTTTTCCCCGGTGACGAAAAAGGTGGAAAGCAAAAAGCGCTACAACCGCAAGAGGAAAGCCCATGACCGTTACGGTGAGTACGGCATGGGCTTTTGTTATGGGCGCGTATTTCAAGCATAATACTGTCCCCAAATCAGAGTGAGACAAGGGATACTGTGCTTCGCAAGCCTGCGGCACGATTCCGCTTCGCCGCCATGGCATTTCAATCGCCAGGGGGACGATGGCGGCGCAGGCGCCGCCGCTGCACACCCTACTCAAACGCCTGTGTCATGAATTGCGCCATGAGTGCGTTTCAGCCCATGGCGAGCGGTGTTGCGTTGTGGCTGCCAAATACCGCGCAATGCTCTCGGCCCATCAGCGGGTGAGTTTCAGCCGCTTGCTGCCTGCAAAAACCCGATTCCCCGCCCGGTAACCCTCGATGATTGCAGTTCAAAATCGACTAAAATTCCCTCCGCTACTGATACTCCTCTCAGTTTAAACCAGCGATTCTGTGGGCATCTCCTCCTTGACTTGCCGCCAGCAAGCCTGCGGAGTCTTTCCTTGCCAGGACGAAAAATCTGCTACACAGCTTTCGCTGTTTTAACCTGAGAGTAGTATGAACCGCTCGATTGTGCGGTAGTTCCTTAATCCTTTCAGGCCCCGCTTATACTTTTCCGGCAATTATCTCCCGCAGCACTTCTTGTATTTCTTTCCGCTGCCGCACGGGCAGGGATCGTTGGGACCGACCTTCTTCTTCGGAGCGGCTCCCGAGGGGGATTGCATAAGCTGCTCCCCGGCCTTTTCGCGCTCATCGAATTGCGCGAAAAGCGCATCTATGGTCTTTCGCATGTTCGGGATGTCCTCGTCCTTTTCCGGGATGTCATCCGGCAGCGCAGGAGGATTCGCTATCTCCGACGGTTTCCATCCTCTTAAAACCGGGTTGGGCATGGCCTCGTAAAACCGGGTTCCCAATTCGCGGAAGCGCTTGACCTGCTCTATGGTTCGAAAATGAATCTTCCCATAGGATTCCCCTTGAAGAACGGACATGACCCAGGATTTTCCTTCACACAGGGCTATAGGCTGGGTTAGGACGCAGTCGTTCACAAGCTGCCTGGTCCATTCATCGTCAAGGCCGAACTCATCCCGTCCAAAATCGATGATGGCCTGCTTCTCAGGTATGTCAAGGTACTCATCGTCAAACCGGAGCAGCGTTTGCTCGTCACAATCACGGTAGGGGAGATCAAACCTGGCGGTGATGAAGCGCTCAAAATCACTGTAATCGATGGCGATCAAATGATCGACTACGATCTCGGGCTCGTCCACACTCTCTGATTCTACACGAAAATGGTATTTCAGGATTTTGTCTCTGCGCAGGGCCCTTGTAACCTGTTGAGCCGTTACCTCCGGATGCCATTCTGATATCTTGCTGATTGCGTAGCTTACCGGCACAGACCAGTAGTAATCAGCAAAAGCCTGGAGGAGAACACATAGCTTTTCGTTTGTCATTGTCAATAGAACTCCTTTACTATAAGCGATTATCGTAATAGCTCTTTTCATCACACAATTCAATCAATGCGTTTTTCAGCGTGGCGCGTGTGCGGTCACGCTTTTCCTGATTTATCATCCCAATACCCCCTGTTGACGGCTGCCCCGCCTTGCCAGGCGTCGCAGCTGCGCGCCCGCACAGCCGGTGTGCAGGGCGCTGGTCGGCCTTACGGCCTCCCTAAAAATGAGACAAAATAGAACAATTTGTCCTAATAGGACACAAAGCCGTTTTTTGTAGTTTATCACAGATTCGATTTACTGTAAACTGGTATCAGCGACGGAAAACCGTCAAAATGTTCTTTGACCCGGCGCTGGCGTACAATTTCACCCTGCGCCGCTCGAACCGGAGCCTGCAGGGCAGCACTGGAGGAAACGACACCTTCGGCACCCAGCAGCACGCCCCGCTGCTGGACGTAGAGATTCCGTGAGAGAATAAAGAGGAAATCACCATGTCCAACATCAAGATCCATGTTTTCCATACCGGCGAGGTTTGCGTGGCCCCCGACCTGCCCTTTGGCGGCGACAACAGCAACGCCATCAAGGCCTCCGGCGTGTTCGGCAAGAAGGAGGACCGCCTGTGGCTACCCGTGTCCGCGTACCTGATCGAGCATCCCAAGGGGAAGTTCCTGGTGGACACCGGCTGGGCGCGGGAGATGAGCCCGAACGGCGAGTTCGACAAAAAGGCCCAGATCAAGTCTCTCGGTTCCGTGATGGAGCATGTGCTCAGTTGCGTGACCGAGGACAGCACCGTGCTGATCGCCGTGGTGCAGGAGGACATCGAGGGCGCTTTCGATGTGAACTTCAGCAAGTTCAGCGCCGAGATCACCCGCTTCGACGCCGCTGAGGTGGCCGCGGAGATCGCGGAAGCCGAGCGCGTGCAGGAGGAAATGGCCCGCCAGGACAAGCGCGAGCGGCGCGAAGCCAAGAAGCAGGACCGCAAGCAGGCCATCGAGGAGCACCGCGAGCGCATCAAGGGCCGCTTCAGCGACATCAAGGCCAAGTTCTCCAAAAAATGAAGCGTATGAAGCGTGAAGCGCCGCTCGTCATCCCGGTCTGCGTGGATGACGAGCAGGCACTGTACGATGAATTCGATCCCACAGATCAACGGCTCAGCGACACCTTCAAGGGCTACCTTGAGGACTTCATCGAGGACAGGAAGCCCGGCGAGGGTGTCCGACTGGCATTAACCTGTTCCAATGGATTTGATATGCAGCACTTCCGCCGGGCGTACCGGCTGCATATCGACAAACTGCGCCAGCGCAACCGTCGGGACAGGGTGCGGAAAACCGCAAGTGCCCTGCGACTGCTGGGCATCGGCGTCGCATTTGTCCTCATCGGCATTGCGTTTTCCAGAAGCATGGGGGAGGTCGTGGCGGCCATCGTGTCCACCGTCGGCTCCTTTGCCATCTGGGAGGCGTCCGCCGTGTGGATCGAGGAAATCGGCGATCACCGCCCGGGAGCGCATTCTGGCCATGCTCGGGGAAGCGGAGATCGTTCGCATTGAGGAGGGAGCCGAGTGAGAAAGAGTAAGACGGCCCTGGTGACCGGCGCGTCGGGCGGACTGGGCCTTGAATTTGCAAGGCTGCTGGCGAAGGAATACTGCGATCTGGTGCTCGTGGCCCGGAACGAGGGCAAGCTGAACGGCATCAAGCGCGAGCTGGAGAAGGAATACGGCATCACCGCCTGGGTTTGTCCCTGCGACCTGTCCAGGGTGGACGCGGCACTGGGTGTGTACCAATTCACCCAGGCGCACGACCTGGAGATCGACGCGCTGATCAACAACGCCGGCTTCGGGGATTCCGGAAAATTCGCGGAGAGCAACTGGCGGAAGCAGTATGAGATGGTGCAGGTGGACATCACCGCGCTGATGCAGCTGACCCATTGCTTCCTGCCGGGGATGATCGAGCGCAAGCACGGAAAAATACTGAACCTGTCCTCCGTGGCGGCCTTCTGCGCGGGACCCGGCATGTCGGTCTACTATGCCTCCAAGGCGTTCGTGCGCAGCTTCTCCGAAGCTGTTGCCGAGGAGGTCAAGGGTATCGGCGTGACCGTGACGGCGCTCTGTCCCGGCCCCACCGCCACGGGCTTTGAAGCCGCCGCCGACATGGGCAAGGGTTCCAAAATGTTCAAAAAGGCGGCCAAACCGGAGGATGTGGCGAAGGCGGGCATCCGGGCGCTGCGCCTGGGCAAGGTGCTGTGCTATCAAGGGAGCTTTACGAAATGGATGGGCTTCCTTTGCCGACTGGCGCCCAGGTCGGTGACCAGAAGATACGCAGCAAAGATGGACAAATAGGATGATAAGGAACGGACAACCACGATCCCGGCAGAGGCCATCCCAAATCTTGTGTAAACCTCCAAAGCAGTGTAGAATAAATACATTGCAATGGAGGTTTTAGAATGGCGCGGAAGAAAGACAGAAGCCCG
>CADBVG010000073.1 GCA_902798105.1 uncultured Eubacteriales bacterium | reverse complement strand
TTCCTTGACTTGCCACCAGCAAGTCTGCGAAATTTGCAGGCGCGCCTGGCGGAAAATTCACTCGCCAGCCAACCACCCTTATTATGCGGTATTTCCTTAAGGCATTGCGAAGCACAGGATCTTTTCGCCTGCTCACCTGAACCACACGAAGTCGCAGAACGCGATGAACGCGGCGAAGGCCGCGCCGAAGATCAGCGCTACCGCCAGGGCCGCCTTGACGGCGGCCCACCGGTAGGCGCGGCGCTGCTGGGGGGTCAGCTCGAAGTCCGCGGGCTTCGGGGCGGGGTTCTCCTGTTTCCGGGAGAACCAGGGCATGCCCTCCACGTTCATGTCCACAATGGTCCTGCCGTCGTCGCCCTCGGGCAGCCGGGGCCCTTTATCGCGCGCCATGGGCTACAGCACTTCCTTGCCGCCCACGGCCACGTTGTCCCGCTTCATTTGGGCCATGGTCGCCTCGGCCTTCGCCTTGGCCTCGGGGGTGTCGTACAGGTGGCAGGCGCAGAAGTGCTCCGGCTCCACCTCAAGCCACTCGGGCACGGCGTACTTGCACACCTCCATGCAGTGGGCGCAGCGGGTGTGGAACTTGCAGCCGCTGGGTGGGTTGGCCGGGCTGGGGATGCTGCCCTTGAGGATGATGCGGTTGATCCGCGCGTCCGGGTC
Organism: uncultured Eubacteriales bacterium; assembly: GCA_902798105.1. Taxonomy (GTDB): domain Bacteria; phylum Bacillota; class Clostridia; order Christensenellales; family Aristaeellaceae; genus UBA2862. Next base: position 8,620 of record CADBVG010000073.1, on the reverse strand, counting down.
GGGGATCGGTATGGCCGAAAACAGCGCCTGGGTGTAGGGGTTCAGGGGGTTAGCGTAGATCTTGTCCGTGGGCGCGTATTCCACCATGCTGCCCAGGTACATCACGCCCACCGCGTCGGAGATGTGCTCGACGACGGACAGGTCGTGGCTGATGAACAGGTAGGTCAGCCCGAAGTCGGCCTGGAGCTTCTTCAGCAGGTTGATGATTTGGGCCTGTATGGACACGTCCAGCGCCGACACCGGCTCGTCGCACACGATGAATTCGGGGGACAGGGCCAGGGCCCGGGCGATGCAGATGCGCTGGCGCTGGCCGCCGGAGAATTCGTGGGGGTAGCGGTCCTTGTAGTATTCGGGCAGGCCGCAGACCTCCATCACCCGGGTGATGTAGTCGTTGAACTCCGAAGGTTCCACGATGTGGTGCTCCCGCACCGCCTCGCCGATGATCTCGCCCACGGGCAGCCGGGGGGAGAGGCTGGAATAGGGGTCCTGGAACACGATCTGCATCCTCGGGCGCAGCTGGCGCAGCGCCGCCTTGTCCAGGGCGAATATGTCCTGGCCGCCCAGCAGCACCTGGCCGGAGGTCTTCTCCTGCAGGCGCAGTATCGTCCGGCCGCAGGTGGACTTGCCGCAGCCGGATTCGCCCACCAGGCCCATGGTCTGGCCCCGCTTGATTTTGAAGCTGACGCCGTCCACGGCCTTGACGTTGCCGACGGTGCGCTTGAACACGCTGGACTTGATGGGGAACCACTTGACCAGGTTGTTCACCTCCAGCAGGTATTCGCCCGCCGTGGCGCGATTCACGTTCGTCTCAGTCATATCAAAGCGCCTCCACGTCCACAGATTTCGGATAGCCCAGGACCTCGCCCTCGCCCATGAAGCGGTAGCAGCTCACCACATGGGTGTCGCTGATGCGAATCTCCGGGGGATACTGACCGGAGCACTGATCGCAGCGCATTTCGCAGCGGTCCCGGAAGTAGCAGTAGTTGGGCATCTCCACCGGGTTCGGTACGCTGCCGGGGATGTTGTACAGCTCGTCCACCTTCTTGCCCACCACGGGCTTCGAGCGCATCAGGCCGATGGTGTAGGGGTGGGCCGGGTGGTGGAAGATGTCCTCAGTGGTGCCCTTTTCCACCACGCGGCCGGCGTACATGACCACCACGTAGTCCGCCATGCCGGCCACCACGCCCAAATCGTGGGTGATGAGCATGATCGAGGAGTTCAGCTTGTCTTTCAGGCTGCCCAGCAGGTCAAGGATCTGGGCCTGTATGGTCACGTCCAGGGCGGTGGTGGGCTCGTCGGCAATGATCAGCGAGGGCCGGCAGGCCAGGGCGATGGCGATGCAGATGCGCTGGCGCATGCCGCCGGACAGCTCGTGGGGGTACATGTTGTACACGCCCTCCTTGTTGGCGATGCCCACCAGCTCCAGCATTTCCAGGGTGCGGGCCTTGACGGCCTCCTGGGTCATATCGGGGAAGTGGAGCTGGGTGACCTCGTCCACCTGCTGGCCGATGCGGAACACCGGGTTCAGGGCGGTCATGGGTTCCTGGAAGATCATGGAGATGCGGTTGCCGCGAATTTTCTCCATGATGGCATTGGGGGTGTTGACGATGTTGTAGGCCCTGCCGTCGCCCTCGCCCAGGTTGAAGCGGATCTCGCCGCCCACGGTCTGGCCCGAGGGCCGCTGGAGCAGCTGCATCAGCGACAGGCTGGTGACGGACTTGCCGCAGCCGGATTCGCCCACGATGCCCACGGTCTTGCCCACGGGAACCTCGTAGCTGACGCCGTCCACGGCCTTTACCACGCCCACGTCGGTGAAGAAGTAGGTGCACACGTTGTCAAATTCCACCACGTTATCGGGGTTCTTCATCCGGGTGGTGTACAGCGCCTCGTCCTTCGCCGCGTCCGTCCGGGCCTTTTCCAGCTTCTTGGTCACCCGGCGGTTGAAGCGGGTGATGCGCCGGGACTCCTTGCCGGAGATATAGGAGCTCTTTTTATTTTCATGTGACATGTTCGGCACCTCCTATCGCTTGGCCTTGGGGTCATAGGCGTCGCGCAGGCCGTCGCCCACGAAGTTGAACGCGATGACCGTCATGCAGATCAGCAGGCCCACGGGAATCCATATGAAGGCGTAGTGCTGCATGGCCGAGGCCGACGAGACGGAGTTGATGATGGTGCCCCAGGTGGCCAGCGGGTGCTTGACGCCCAGGCCCAGGAAGGACAGCGTGGATTCGGTGAGTATGACGCTGCCCATGCCCATCGTGGCCTGCACGATCAGCTGGGGCATGATGTTGGGCACCAGGTGGTGGAATATGCGGTCCTTGACCCGGATGCCGGTGGCTTCGGTGGCCACCATGAATTCCTGCTCGCGCAGGGTCAGTATCTGGCCGCGCACCAGCCGGGCCACGCTGGCCCAGCCCATGATGCCCAGCGCCGCCATCATCACGATCAGGCGAATATAGGTATCCATGCGCATGGCGTCCATCAGCGCGCCGATGATGATCATGATGGGCATGTAGGGCAGGCAGTAGAAGATGTCCACCAGCCGCATGATCAGCATGTCCACCCAGCCGCCGTAGTAGCCGGACAGGCCGCCCATGATGACGCCCAGGAAGGTTTCCAGGAATACGACCACGAAGCCCACCATCAGCGACACCCGGCCGCCGTACATGATGCGGGCGAACACGTCGAAGCCGTCGCCGTCGGTGCCGAGGATGTGCTCGCCGGAGGGGGCGTCGAACATGTTGATGACGTATATGATCTGCTGGCAGTTCACCACGTACTCGCCGGTCTGGCTGCGGTTGAGGGTCAGCTCGGTTTCCTGGGTGGAGACGTTGCCCGCCTCATCCACCACGTATTCGCCGGTCTCGGTCTGCATGGGCAGCGCGTAGGTTAGCGTGCCGGTCCTGGCGTCGGCGGCGGCCATCTCCTGGGCCTTTTCCGTCAGCGCCTTCTTCAGGCCGTATTCCATGGTGTCCGCGCCGTCGTAGCGGCGCACCGAGAAGGGGGTCATCTCCATGAATTCGTTGCCCGCGGCGTCCCGCACCAGCCAGCCGCCCTCTGCCTTCGACAGGGTCCAGCTCTGGCCGTCGGCCTCGAAGCTGCCGCCGGTGGCGGTGGCCAGCAGGGCATTCAGGTTCAGCGCCGGGGACACCGCCGCCCCGGCTTCATAGGTGCTGTTGGTCAGGCGGCTGTACACCTTCGCCTGCCGGGGCTCGACCAGCCGGTAGGCGTGCCAGGTGCCGCCGTCCTTCGCCAGGGCGAAATCCTCGCCATTGTAGGCAAAGCCGGTGCCGTCCAGGTGGATCTCGGCGTCCAGCGCGGCCTCGAAGCCGGCGTCCATGGGCGCGTCCACGTACTGCACACCGTCGAAGGAAGCGGTGATGGCGTAGGATTTGGCCTTGCCCCGGGTGTAGGTGTATTTCACGCCGTCCAGCTCGAAGGTGCCGCCCTTGGCGTCGCTGGCGATGGCGGCCCTGACGGCGTCCTCCAGGCCCTCCACCGGGTCGCGGACGTAGTCGAGCTTCTTGCCGACCATGCTGTAGGTGCCGATCTCGGCCTCGCCGCTGCCGTAGTAGCAGACCTCCTGCATGTCGGCCGCCGAGGCCAGGTACACGTCGTCGGCCAGCTTTTCGATGCGGTAGGCCTTTTCGTCGCCCTGGACGTAGTCCACGTCTACGCCGGCGGAGAGCATGTTCTTGATGATGGAATTCATCCTGTTGTTGACGGTCCGCTCAACGGTCGCGCCGCCCTCCACGTCGAAGCCGCTGTAGGCGGTGTTCTCCTTGACCATGCCGTAATCGACGTTGCGGGGCTCATATTTATAGAAGATCTGCTTCTGCCCGTAGGGGTAGAACAGCGGCCCCACGAAGGAGAACAGGAACATCAGGATCAGCGTCACCGAGCCGAACACGGCCAGGCGGTTGCGGATGAACCGCTTGAACACCTGGCGGCCCGGGGAGAGCACCTTCACGCGGGACAGGTCGTCCAGCTTGACCTCGTCGCCCTGGGGCTGCCGGTCCTGTCCGGCGGCCTTGCGCGCCTTCAATACCTCGTTGAGGCTGTAGCCTTTGTTGCTCATGTCGCCACCCCCTCAGCTCAGGCGCACGCGGGGGTCGGCCGCGGCGTACAGCAGGTCGGAGATCAGGTTGCCCAGCAGCGTCAGTATCGATATGAACGCCAGGTAGAACATGATGAAGGGGATGTCCGCCTGGGTCATCGACGTGTACGAGGCGAAGCCGATGCCCCGGATGGAGAACAGCGTCTCGGTGATCAGCGCGCCGGAAAACAGCCCCGGCAGCGTGCCGCCCAGCATGGTCACCAGCGGGATGAAGGTGTTGCGGAAGGCATGGCGGTTGATGACCGTGCGCTCCGGCACGCCCTTGGCCCGGGCGGTGCGGATGTAGTCGGCGGAGAGGACCTCCAGCATATTGGTACGGGTGTAGCGCATCAGGCCGCCGATGGAGATGATCACCAGCGTGATCAGCGGCAGCACGAAGTGCTTCGCCACATCCAGGAATTTTCCGAAATCAGACAGGGCCATGTAGTTGCGCCCCTGCATGCCCGACAGGTCGAACCAGCCGAGCTTGACGGAGAAAATGTATTTCAGCACCGTCGCCACGAAGAAGGTGGGCATGGAGATGCACACCATGGCGACCACCGTGGTAAAGTAGTCGGTAAAGCTGTATTGCTTGCGGGCCGCCGTGATGCCCAGCGGTATGGCGATCAGTATTTCAAGTATGAAAGCGACGAGGCCCAGCGCGAAGCTGTACCACACCGTGTTGTGGAATTCCACGGTGACGGGAACGTTCCACACCCAGCTGTCGCCCCAGTTGCCCCGCACGGCGTTGCCGAGCCAGATCAGGTAGCCCCTGACCACGCCCTTGTCCATGCCGTACTGGGCGTTCAGGTCCGCCAGCCACTCGGCGTAGCTCTTGGTCGCACCGGGCCGGGAGGCCAGCTCCCGCGCCTTGGTTTCCACAAAGCCCGAGGGCATGTTGTACATCAGCACGTAGATGATGAACATGACGAAGAAAAGTATCAGAACGCTGTAGGCCAGGCGCTTGGCCGTATACTTCAGCATTGTCTTCCCACCTTCTGCTTGACCCCGCTGTGCAATGGCGCGAGGCCTTTGTTGTGATATATGGTCGGTCGCGGTCAAATTCTGATTTATCGAGCAGGGCTCAATAAATCAGAATTCAGTGGTTAGTGGCTAGTGGCTAGTGACTAGTGGTGGACCAAATCCCTACGGGATTTGTTTGATTCAAGGGGAACGGCAGAGGTTTCAACGTTTCTCGGTCCTTTCAATCAAAGAAATCCGCAAGGATTTCATCATTCACTAGCCACTGATCACTAGCCACTAGCCACTCAAATTCTGATTTGTCGCTCCAGCGACAAATCAGAATTTTTCATTCAATTCATGAACAGTCCCCGCACGGGCGGAGGGAACCCCTCCGCCCGTGCAGGGCACAGGATCGATAGGGTATGATCTTACTTGACGGCCAGGGTTTCGACCTCGGCGTACCAGTTCCAGAAGGGGGTCATGTCCTGGGGAATGGTGTCGGTATCGACGCGCTGGGTGGAGAAGGTGGTGCAGTCCTTGCGCTGGTACAGCGGCAGCTCGCAGCCCCAGTCCATGATGATTTCCATGGCGTCCTTGTAGATGCTCTTGCGCTCCTCGGTGTCGGCGCTGCTGCGGCCGGCCGCGATCAGGGCGTCCAGGTCGGCGTCGTCCAGCTGGTAGTGGTTGGAATTGGTGCCCTGGCCGTGGGCGTTGGCGCTGGAATAGACCTGGGTCATGTCGGGGTCGAGGTCAGCCTGCCAGGCGGCGGCCCACATCATGGCGGTGTTGCCCTCCAGGGCGTTGTTCCACACGGAGGTGCCCACGTCGTTCACCTGCAGGGTGATACCCAGCTCGGCCAGCACGTTGCTGGCGGCCACGGCCACGCCGTAGGCGGGGTGGTCCTGGATGCCCGCGCCGGGGATCATGATCTCATAGGTCTGGGGCACGTCGGTGAACTTGCCGGCGGCCTCGTCGAAGGTGAAGCCCGCGGCCTTGAAGTAGCCGATGGCGGCGGCCTTCGCGGCCTCGTAGCGCTGCTCCTCGCTCATGGAGGCGTCGTAAATCGGGTTGCCGTCCACGTCCTCGGAGTAGGCGTTGTGATAGCCCGGGTCCGCCGGCTTGGGGGCGGCCCAGCTGGTGTTGGAGATGGGGTACTGGATGACGGAGGCGCGGTCGCCGTAGTAGGAGTTGATGACGGTGTCGCGGTACACGGAGAACAGGGTCATGAAGCCCTTGCGCAGCGCCTTGGACTCGTCGGAGCCGGGCTCGCCGTTCACGTTAACCAGGTCGGCGTTGATGCCCAGGTAGCCGTAGCCGCGGTAGTCCACCAGCACGGTGGTGATCACGTCGCCGGTCAGCTCGCCGTTGCTGTTGGCGTCCTTGATGGCCTTCACGGTGTCCTCGTTGATGGAGGGCATGTTCACGTCAAAGCTGCCGGTGATGATGCCGGGCACGTAGTCGGCCTCCTGCAGGACCTCCTGCATCTGGAGATACTGGATTTTGGGCTCGCCCAGGTAGTAGCTGGGGTTGGCCTTCAGGGTGACCACGTTGTTGGCATAGCCCTCGAAGGTGTAGGGGCCGGCGCCCAGGGGCGCGGAGCTCTTGGACTTCACCATGGACAGGTCGCCCTTGGGGAAGCCGAAGCTGTTATTGGCGTAGTCGTACAGGGCTTCGTCGCCGTAGTAGTGCATGGGCGCGACATAGAAGTTCATCTCATAGATGGCCTTCGCGTTGTACTCGGTCATGTGCACGGTCATGCTGTGGTCGCCGGTGCGGATGATGCCCGCGATGTTCGCCGCGCCCGCGCCGGTCTCGACGCCCATCTCGTAGTCGGCGCCCAGATTGGCGATGGTCAGGCCCAGGCGGTCGGAGCCGGCGGTCTCGGTGGCCTCGGCCTCCTCCACGGTGTCATAGGCGGCCACGATGGCGTCCCAGAAGTCCTGGGCGGTGGCATCCTCGGCCAGGTCGGTGAAGCCCCACTCGGCCGCGGCCTGGGCAACGGTGGCGTCAGGCGCGGCGTAGCCGTTGGCGATGCAGTAGTCCACGATCTCCTGGGCGAAGGCCGCGCCGGCCTGGTTGTTGTAGAAGTCCCAGAAGGCCTTGTACTGATCCTCGGTGTACAGGTTGTTGGCCACGTAGCCGTCGCCCTCGCCGTCGTCGAAGATCTTGCTGCCGCGGCTCTGCATGCCGCTGCGGTAGTCCTCCATGCCCTCGATGGGCTGGGCGTACAGCGTGCTGGAGCCGTCATAGGTGGGGTCGCACAGCACGTAGATGCCGAAGATCACGTCGTCGATGGTGGCGGGCACGCCGTCGGAGAACACGATGTCGTCGCGCATGGTCAGGTTGTAATCCACGGTGCCGTCGTCGTTCATCACGACATCGACGTTGCCCATGGCCTTGTATTCGTAATCGGTGCCGTTGTAGTTGACGGTCTCGCCCTCAATGCCGTGACGGATGATGTTGCCGCCGCGGTCGTTGGCCAGCAGGCCGGTGACCACCTGGTCGACGACCTCCTGGTCGTAGGCCACGGTATGGAAAAAGGGGCTGAACTTCTGGCCGAAGGAAGCCGTGGAGAATACCAGGCTGCCCTCCAGGCGCGCGTCGTCCGCCGCCTCGGTTGCTTCAGTGGCTTCCGCCGTCTCGGCCATTGCGCCAAGGCACAGCCCGCAGGCCATGACCAGCGCCAGGATCAGCGCAAGAAGTCTGTTCAGTTTGTTCATGTTCATTCTTCCTCCTTGATGGATTTATTAAACGCATTGCTGCGAATAATTCGATGATCGTAGGGATATGGCGGCGCGGGCGCCGCCATCGTCATTCGGCCTCTTTGCACTTCAACCGCTTCCACTGGCGGTGGCAGAGGATGCCGCAGGCCACGACCACCGCCGCGCAAACGGAAAACACGGCGTCGCCCGGCAACATATCCGCCCCGCGCAGGGCGTTCACACCCTCGCCGATCAGGGCAATGACGCCCAGCAGCGCCAGGAAGAAGGTGCAGGCCGGGGCCCGGTTCTCCAGCCGGTCGGCGTGGCGGCGTTCAAAGGGCGCCTTTTCCCGGAACAGGCTGACGGCGGTGCCCGTGGTCAGAGCCAGGGGAATGGCCGCGAAGGCGAAGGGGAGGGCGACGTACAGAGCCCGCATGGCCGCTGATACCGGAATCAGCGCGGCGAGCCATGCCGCCCAGCCGACTGCGCAGCACAGCGCTACCCGCCTCCGGGCGGCCTTTACCGTCGCGGCGTCACCGGCATAGACGTAGGGCGCGCCGATGTATTCGTAGTCCGATTTCACCCTGCCGCGCCCGTCGATGGATTCGACGATGCGGTAGTCGCCCACATACCGGTTCCTGGACATGATCCCTCCGAATTATTTATCTGCGTTACATTATATCATATAATTTGAATTAAGTCTACAATAATATATGGAAGGGGATATTGGAAATGGAAATGTTTGGAAAATGGGGGATGAGAAAATTCTGATTTGTCGAGCAGGGCTCGATAAATCAGAATTGAGGGATTAGGTTTTAGGGGTTAGGTTTTAGGTGGTGGTGCAAATCCCTGCGGGATT
>CADBVG010000072.1 GCA_902798105.1 uncultured Eubacteriales bacterium | reverse complement strand
TCCTCCTTGCCAGTAAAGCACTGCTATGATAGCACAGACAGGGGGTAACTTTAACCCCTAAAATTCAAAATTGTCCTTGACATGGGGTACACTTCATAACACCTAACCCCTAAAACCTAAAACCTTTTTCTTTTCATCTCTCAATCATCGCAAACGCCACGCCGTCGTAGTACGGCTCCCCGGTATCGCGGTTCAGCCGCTGCGCTCCAAACGGCCTCTCCGACGTATAGAACGACTTCGTCACCTGCGCTCCCGTTGTCGGATCCACCACCGTGGCGCTGTAGAACGTCCCGGCAATGTCGGCGGCCAGCTGCCGCATCTGCGCCTGCCGTAGCCGCAGCAGCTTCACCTCCGCCTTCATCTTCGTGGCGATGCGCGTGCGGTACATCTGCCCCGTCTGCACGTCCCGCCCGCTGCCCTCGGCGTCCAGGTCGTTGTTCGTGATGTTCAATACCATTCCCGCTTGTCGCCGTTGTAGGTCAGCTCGTAGTACATGCCGTCCAGCAGCGTGCTGGAGATCAGGTATTTCCAGTTCTGAAGCGCCTTGGCCTTCCAGACCATGTACACCTCAAACTTCGGCTCCGGGTCGCTCTTGTCCAAATGCTCGGTGATGTAATCCCGGACGATCTTCAATGCCTTGTCATCCATAAGCGTTCCCTCCCATCAAAAAACCGCCCGAAGGCGGTTTGATTCATACTAAAGGCCACCAGCATAAACCAGTGGCCCGCTTCTGTATCTGTGAGCCCGGCAGGTGTGCCGGTCCCTGCATCTCTTTTATGCCTGACGGCGCGTAGAAGCACTAAATCTCTACTTCGGGCTCATTAACAGTATATCACGTTATTGCCGATTTGTAAACCACCTTTGACTTGTTTAGCAGCCTTCTAAGCCTTTTATCACTCATGGGGTACAAAGTAATAACAGAGCTCTTCATTTTCGCCTGATTATCCTGAATCGCCAGTTTTATAATGACATTCAAGTTTGTACCTTCGACATGACGAATGAAAGCTGCTGTGTTTGCATTCTTCATGTCTTCCAGAATGTAATCAGGCTGCTCGATGGTCTGGGAAACATACTGACCATACTGCTCATAAGCGCCAGGATGTCTCTCCATAATATGGCCAATTCTCTCGTCGGACAAGACTACCGTTTGATCTATTCCATCTCCCCATCTGGCACTGATCCTATCCAGCTGAATCGTCGCAATCTCCCGCATACCATTACCAGCATCTTTTGTTCCTGCTGACAGTGTATCATCTTTCGCCTCATCGGTCAACGGCTTTTCGACTGGTGCCTGCTCCTCGGTAACACAGAGTCATAGTGAGTCATGGGGACAGGTTCCCTGACTCATTCCCTCTTGAAGAACTCGTCGTCCCTATCCTCTTCCACCGTCTTGCCCTCGCCGCGAATCTTCGCCACGGCCGCTTCCGCCTGCTGCTCGCTCTCCCCGAGGTACCACTGCCGCAGCTCGGCCTTGCTCATCACCCCGCTGTTCACCAGCAGCAGCCGCTGCTGCAACTGCGCGTCCACGTCGGTGAGAATGGAATCGTCCCACTCAAAGGACGCTGCCCACTCTCCCGCCGGTGCCAACCCGTACAGCGTCGCATACACATCCATCGCCCGCAGCACATCCCGCAGGCACTTCTCCAGCGCCTTCTGGTTGTCGGCGACGGTGGCGTAACTCCGCTGCTTGATGATCATCAGCTCCGTCGCGGTCCTGGCATCCACATTGGCGTCCGAGAACGTGCCCCGGCTCAGCCCGCACAGGTCCTCGAACCGCATCAGCAGCTGGTTCAGCCCGTTCACCAGGCTCACGTCCCGCAAGGTCGGCGCGAACACCTCATAGGTGCTCTCCGCCCCGGTGTCCACCGCCCGGAACAGCCGCTCGTTCAGCCTGGGCAGCTTGTGCCCCTTGCCGTCGCTCTTCTCATACAGCGCCGTCGGATCCACGTCGACCGCCAGCTCGCCGCCCTCGAACTCCCACAGCAGCCGGGAATACTGCAAATCGATCTCCCGCGCCACGTCCACCGCCTTGGCGAACACGCTCGCCCCCAGGGCGCAGTCGGCGTCCACGGTATTCGCAGCGGCCACCTTGTACCAGCCGAACAGCATCCCGCCCGCGCCGGTCACGGTCACCTCCGGCTCCAGCGCAGACCACCGCTCAACCGAGGTCAGCGGCACCTCCGTCCCCAGGGAATCCTCCCGGGTGGACTTGAACGCCCGCTGGGTGATATTGACATCCTCGCCATTCAGCGTGTGCCGCTCCAGACGGGTATAGATGACCTCTCCGTCCCGGAACACGTCCGGGATGATGACGTCGGCGAGGTTCCCCGCCCCGTCAAACGCCAGCGGATACAGGCTCCAGTCCGGCGCGAAGTCGAAGTAAATCCTTCCCGTCGCCGGGTCCGGGCAGGGCTTCACGATCATGCCCCCCGCCGCGCAGCCCACCTCCAGCTTCAGCCGCAGCGCGTCCAGCAGCTCCTCGAAGGTCTTCTTCAGGAATTCGGAGCGCTCGTTCGTCACAGGCTTTCCTTCCCCATCCCGGCTGCCGGCGTCTACGGTGGCCTTCATGTCCAGCACCACCTGCCGCGCGATCTCCCCGGCCGCCATGGCGCACAGGTTCAGGCTCTTCACCTTCCCCGGTTCCTTCCACGGCGCCCGGTCGTGATACAGCTCGCACCACAGCGAAAGCGCCCGTATCATCTCCGGGGCGAGCGGCGTCCTGACCTGCTCCGCCGAGGTTATGTCTTTGTACGGAATCAAACGGCTCCACCACCTTCTGACCGCCTCAGCGATCCGTTGAAATATCGTCATAGGACCAGCCCCTTTTTAGTGGTTAGTGATTAGTGGCTAGTGAAGGTTGAAATCCTTCGGATTTCGTAACTGTTCAGTCGCAGGTAAATACTGATTTGTCGAGCTGTTGCGTCAGCCAAAAGCCTTCCCCTATGGGGCATCGAGCGCCCGGAAAAATGTCCAGTGGACATTTTTCAGCGAGATGGGGCCGGCAGGCCCGTGGTAGGTGGCGCGTAGCGCCGGATGAGGTCCCCTTACGATGCGCCTCGCGCCTCTGCTGAAAAATGCGTTGTGCCATCGTCGAGGACCTCATCCGTCTTTCCCCGAACAACGCAAGCGTTTTCGGGGAAATCCACCTTCCCCACCGGGGGAAGGCCACTTTTGGAGCCTTCGTCAACAGCTCGATAAATCAGAAGTTGTGACATGGACTGAACAGTTACCGGATTTCTTTGATTCAAGCTGGCGCGACAACCTTCCGACTTCCGCTATTTCAATCAAAGAAATCCCATCAGGGATTTCATCCACCACTAACCACTAGCCACTAACCACTAGTCACTCTAATCACAATCCCTTTCTCCGCCAAATGCTCTCCGTCGCGTACCGCACCGCGTCGATGGCGTGGTCGTCGCCGTCCGGGTAGCTGCTCAGAACCTCGCCGTCGGGGCCCCGGGCGTACTCGTACTGGCTGAACTCCCGCGCGGCGTTCGGGCAGCGCGCCGGGTCGATCACAATCGCCTTCAACCCCTGGAGCCACTTGAAGGAATACCGCCTCGAATCCGGCCCCTTGATGGCCCCGCGGCACATGCTGCCATAGGCACGGTAATCCTGTATGCTCTTCTCCTCGGCGCTGTCGGCGGTGATCAGGTCGAACTCCCGAACTCCCTTCTGTTCCTTCAGCGCCTGCCAGGTCTGAGCGTTGCCCTGCTTGTTGGCCCGGTATTCATCCAGCAAATACAGCACCCGCCGCGCCGGGTCCCAGTGCACCTTGACCCACTGGAAGGGGTCGGGGTACCAGCCCCAGTCAATCCCCATCAGGATCCGATCAAAAGCAGCGATCTCGTCATCCGAAATCGCCCTGATCTCCAGGTTGTCGAACACCTCGCCGCCGCTGCCGGTGGCCTCGCCCAGGTAGTCGTGGCGATAGGCCCGCTCGTCGGTGTCCCGCACGTGCTCGGCCTCGGCGATGAACTGCGGCCCCAGCCAATCGGGCGGCGCGTCCAGGTACGTCGAATGGTGCCGCAGCCGGTCCGGCCGTTCCTCCAGCGCGTCCCGATTCACCCAGCTGTCCCTCGTGGCGGGCGGGTTGTAGGTCTCGAAGTTCCAGAACACCGCCCCGCCGCGCATCGTCGATTGAAGGATATTCCGAATCTCCGCCCGCCCCGCGAACTGGTCCAGCTCCTCGAAGTGGGTCACGGCGATGTAGCCGAACGGCGCCTTGATGCTCTTGATCTTCATGGGATCGTCGGCCCCGCGGAACATGATCTTCTGCCCGGTGGGTTTGTAGATCAGCTCCAGCGGCGCGACCTTCGCCGTCCAGAGGTCCGCCATGCCCAATTCCCCGATGGCCCACAGGTACTGGCTGTACACGCTGTCGCGCAGCGTGGCCCCCACCTTGCGCAGCACCAGCGCGTGGAGCTCCGGGTTGCGCGCCAGCAGCAGCGGCACCAGCAGCGAAACGGTGGACGACTTCAGCGACCCGCGCCCGCCGGACAGGCTGTAGTGGGTGTGCCCGTGGTCGAACACGTCCCGCGCCACCGCCCGCCACGCCGGCCCCAGCAGCGCCGAAAGCCTGATCTGCGTCATAGGTCAATGACCACCCGGCTCTGCTCCCGTTCCTGCGTGTCCAGGTCCCCCACCAGCTCCTTGTACGCGGCGGTCAGGTCCCGCAGCTTCAGCAGCTTCACCGCGCCGTCCTCCGCCGTGGTCTTCATCTCGGTGGCGTCGCAGGGGATGGTGGCCGCCGCCCGGTCCAGCTTCAGCAGCAGCGCCCGGCGCACCCGCAGGGCGATCTTCGCCTCGTCCACGCTTCCCGGTCCATCCCCTTCCGGCTTCGCCGGTCCTGCCGCGGCCGCGCCCCGCAGGGCCACCCAGCCCTCCTCCCGCGCCCGCTTCTGCACCTCCCACCGGCTCACGCCGTGCTTCTGCGCCAGCGTCCTCTGGCCGATGCCCCCGGCGACGTACTCCGCCCGGAGGGCCGCCCAGTCAATCGCTTCCCTTTCGATTTTGTTCCACCTCCCCCCGCGCAACGACAAACGGCGGCCGGGCCATCGCCCGTCCGCCGCGTCCATCGCGCTTTCACGTCCTGCTATAATAATATCACCGCGAGTGTGTCTTTTCGTGTCGCCCGCCTTTCTTTTACCGTATCTTTACAATTCCGCCCCCGCAAATTGGCTGTTGTACAGTTCCGCGTAGAATCCGCCCTTTGCCAGCAGCGCATCGTGGTTTCCCTGCTCCACGATGCTGCCGTCCCGCATGACCAGTATCACGTCGGCCTCGCGGATGGTCGAAAGCCGGTGGGCGACGATGAAGGACGTGCGGCCCCGCATCATCGCCGCGAAGGCGGACTGTATCTTCAATTCGGTGCGGGTGTCGATGGACGAGGTCGCCTCGTCCAGTATCAGCATCGGCGGCAGGGCCAGCCCGTCCACGGTCTCCCCGCCCAGCCTTCCCCCGGTGGGGAAGGTGGATTTCGGCGAAAACGCCTGCGTTTTTGTCGAAAGACGGATGAGGTCCCCGTCGCCGGGACAACGCCCGTCACAGCCGGGGCGCGAATCGCAGCGCGAGGGAAGGACCTCATCCGACCCGCTGCGCGGGCCACCTTCCCCATCGGGGGAAGGCTTTTGGGCGCCCCCATCTCCCGGCGCATTCTTTGCTGCGGCGGCGCCTGCGCCCCGCCCCAGCATCACCCGGCTGATGCACAGCAGCTGCTTCTGTCCCTGGGAAAGCAATCCCCCGTCCTCGCCGATGACGGTGTCATACCCCTCGGGCAGCCGGGTGATGAACCCGTGGGCGTGGGCGGCCTTCGCGGCGGCCACCACCCGGTCCATGTCCGCGCCGGGGTCGCCGAAGGCGATGTTCTCCCGTATGGTCCCGGCCTTGAGCCAGGTCTCCTGGAGCACCATGCCGTAGGCCGCCCGCAGGCTGGCCCGGGGCACGCTGCCGATGTCCCGCCCGTCCACGCAGATCGACCCCGCCTGGGGCTCGTAGAAGCGCATCAGCAGGTTGATCAGCGTGGTCTTGCCGCAGCCGGTGGGGCCGACGATGGCCACCCGCTGGCCGGGCTGCACCGACAGCCTGAAGCCCCTGATCAGGGGCCTTTCGGGCACGTAGGCAAAGTCCACGTCCCGCCAGTCCACCTGTCCCCGCACATCCGCCAGCGGCTTCGCGCCCGGCGCGTCGGGGGCCTCGGCCGGGGCCTCGATCAGTTCAAACAACCGCGCCGCGCAGGCCACCGCGTTTTGCAGCTCCGTCACCACGCCGGATATCTCGTTGAAGGGCTTGGTGTACTGGTTGGCGTAGCTCAAAAACGCCGTCAGCGTGCCCACGGTCATGCCCCCGCCGCCCAGCGCCACCAGCGCCCCGGCCAGGGCCACCAGCGCGTACACCACCGAATTGACGAACCGGGTGGAGGGGTTGGTCAGCGAGGAATAGAACGTCGCCTTCAGCGAACAGTCCCTCAGCTTTTCGTTGATGCCGTCGAAGGCCGCGGCCTCGGCGTCCTCCCGCCCGAAGGCCTGCACCACCTTCAAATTGCCGATGCGCTCGTCGATGAAGGCGGTCTGCGCCCCACGCACCTCGGACTGGGCCCGGAACATGGCATACGTCCGCCGGGCGATGAACCGCGCCACGAACAGCGACAGCGGCGTCACCGCCACCACCACCAGCGCGATGGGCACGTTCTGGGCGAACATGAACCCCAGCGTGCCCAGCATGGTCAGCACCCCGGAAAACAGCTGTGTAAAGCCCACCAGCAGCCCGTCGGCCAGCTGGTCGGCGTCGGCGATGACCCGGCTGACCGTCTCGCCGTGGGGGTGGGCGTCGATGTACGCCAGGGGCAGGCGGTTGATGTGGCCCAGGGCCTCCTCCCGCAAATCCCGCACCACGTCGAAGGTGACCCGGTTGTTCACGATGTTCATCAGCCACTGGCCCAGCGCCGTGACCCCCACGCAAATGCCGATCCGCCACAGCAGCGGCCAGATCACGTCGAAGCGCACCGCCCCGGGCCCCACGATGTCGTCGATGGCCCGCCCCACCAGCACCGGCACCACCAGCGTCAAAACCACCACCAGCGCCGAAAGCCCCAGCGACAGCAAAACCAGCCAGCGATACCGGCCAATGCGGCGCAGGACCTTCTTAATCGTGGCAACCTGGCCTTCGGAGATGTTTGTGTTTTTCATAATGTCACCCTTTTTAATGAGGAATTAGGAATGAGGAATGAGGAATTATTGTAGAAATCCTTGCGGATTTCTTTTGATCGAATGGTAACTGTTCAGTCGCTCTCAAATTCTGATTTGGCGGGGAGACAAATCAGAATTGAATTAGGAATTAGAAATGAGGAATTAGGAATTAGGAATGGTGGTGCAAATCCCTACGGGATTTGTTTCGATTACAAGACCAGACAGCCTGATATGACGTATGTTTTTCTTCCAATCAAAGAAATCCGCAAGGATTTCCTCCTCCATTCCTCATTCCTCATTCCTCATTCCTCATTCCTCATTTCCCAAACTGGCTCTCCCAGATCTCCCTGTACACGTCGCAGTTTTCCATCAGCTCCCCGTGCTTCCCCTTGCCGACCACCCTGCCGTCGTCCAGCACCAGTATCAAATCCGCCCCCATGACCGAGGCGCACCTCTGGGATATGATGAACGTGGTGGGCTTATACGCCAGCGCCGCGATGGCCCTTCTCAGCCGCGCGTCGGTGGCCATGTCCAGGGCGGAGGCGCTGTCGTCGAGTATCAATATTTCCGGCCTGCGCACCAGCGCCCGGGCGATGGTCAGCCGCTGCCTCTGCCCGCCGGAGAGGTTGCCGCCGTTCTGGCTGATCTCCCCGTCCAGGCCCCCCTTGGCGGCGAGCACGTCGGCGGCCTGGGCGGCTTCGGCGGCGGCGAGGAGCTCGGCGTCGGTGGCGGCCTCATCGCCCCACTTCAAATTCTCCCGTATCGTCCCCTTGAACAGCGACGCCTTCTGCATCACAAACCCCACGCGCCGCCGAAGCGCCTGCCGGGGCCACTTGCGCACGTCCACGCCCGCCACCAGCACGGCCCCCGCGGTGGCCTCGTAGAACCGGGGAATCAGCCCCGCGATGGCGCTCTTGCCCGCGCCGGTGCCGCCGATGATGCCCACGGTCTGCCCGGGCATGGCGGCAAAGTCCACGTCGTATAGCGCCGGGCTGCCCGCGCCGGGGTAGGTCAGCGACACGTGCCGGAACGCCACCGCCGGAGCGGCGGGGTCGGGCCGCCCCTCCATCGCCTCCGGGGCCGTGATGGACGGCTCCAGGGCCAGCGCGCCCTCGATGCGCTTCCAGCTGGCCCAGGCCTTGTTGATGGTGATGACCAGGCTGGCGAACTTCACCAGCTCCACCAGGATCTGGCTCATGTAGTTGTACAGCGCCACCACCGCGCCGGTGGTCAGCGCCCCGGTGTTCACCCGGATGGCCCCCTGCTTCACCAGCACGATCACCGCCGCGTTGATCAGCACGTAGGTCAGCGGGTTCAGCAGCGCCGAAACGTGCCCCGCGGCCCGCTGGCGCCGGGTCAGCTCCCGGTTCTTCGCCCGGAAGGCCTCGAACTCGGCGTCCTCCCGGCGGAAGGCGCGAATCACCCGCGCCCCGGCCAGGTTCTCCCTCGTCGCGGCCAGCACCGCCTCCAGCTGCTTCTGCACCCCCGCCATCATCGGTATGTTCTCCGCCATGATGGCCCATACCACCGCAAACAGCGCCGCGATCACCGCCGCGAAGATCAGCGCGATGCGCCCATCGATGGTGAAGGCCATCACCATGGCCCCCAGCACCACGAAGGGCGAGCGCAGCAGCAGCCGCAGGGCCATGTTCACGCCGGTCTGGGCCTGGTTCACGTCGCTGGTCATGCGGGTCATCATCGCCGAAACCCCCACCCGGTCCACGTCCGGGAAGGACAGCGCCGTCAGCCGCCCGAACAGCGCCCGCCGCACGTCCGCCGCGAAGCCCGTGGCCGCCCGCGCCGCGAAATACTGGGCCACCACCGCCGCGGCCAGCCCCACCAGCCCCAGCGCAATGAGCAGCGCGCACATCCGCCACACGTGCCCCGGGCTGTTCCCGCCGATGCCCCGGTCGATGATCGACGCCACCACCAGCGGCACCAGCAGGTCAAAGCCCGCCTCCAGCATCTTGAACAGCGGCGCCAGCACGCATTCCTTCTTGTACTTTTTCAGGTATCGAAGCATTTTCCCGCCCCTCGCTTGATTCTGTCCCCATTATAAACCAAGCCGGTTAATGAAGCAACAACGGCGGGAAGATATTACCTTTGATTTTGAGCGGGGAGGATGGGATAATGAAGGTATAAATTCTGATTTGTCGCGGACGGTGCCGCGCCTCAAATCTATGATTTGAGCCGTGGCAGTTTCGCCTTTCAGGCGAAACCGGCAAACCAACGGTTTGC
>CADBVG010000071.1 GCA_902798105.1 uncultured Eubacteriales bacterium | reverse complement strand
TTTTCCGTCAGGCGCGCCTGCAAATTTCGCAGGCTTGCTGGCGGCAAGTCAAGGAATTTGCAGGATGTGCATGGCGGAAATGGCACCGCCAGACATGCCTCCCGTTTGTGCGGTATTTCCTTAGGAACTTTGCAGATATAATTCGTGCAGAATGCGAAGGATGAATTCGTCAGTGCAAGGCGAAGGAGGGAGGCGTGCCGGGGCACGTCGACCGACGACAACGCAGCAATGACGGATTCAGACGAGCAGAATGTATGAATTATTTCCGCACGTGTCCTTACGTCCCCGAACCCGGTTCGACGCTGGTGGGCGGCTGGCAGTGGGGGCAGGCTTTGTAGCCCCAGTCGATGGCGAATTGCAGCGACACCCCGGTGCCGCCCTTGAAGTGGACGGCGCTGCACGTGGAGCCCCGGTGGTAGTAGGTGTTGATGGTGCCCGGATCGACGTACACCGTGGAATCTGCGTCGCCGGCATACATCTGGATGGAAACCGGCGCACCCTCGGTGCCGCCGTTCTCGGGGCTTTGGGAACCGGCGGAGAGCTTGGAGCAGTCGGGGCAGGCCTTCAGGCCCAGGGCCCTTGCCTTGGCCAGCGTGCCCGCCGTGGCCCCGGCCCCCGCGTGAGACTTGACGAAGTGGTAGTACTTGTCCCCCGGCGCGGCGTAAACCTTCAGGCCGGCGATGCCCATGCAGACCGGACAGGCCTTCTTGCCGTAGTTCAGCGCTGTCTCCAGCGGAATGCGGGACGCGCCGGTCAGGCCGGAGCAATGGGAGCGGGAGTGGTAATACTTGCTGCTCAGCGTGGCGTACACCTTGATGCCGGAGGTGCCGGACTTGTAGGGGCCCGTGCGCTCGGCGGTGCGGGCCGAACGGGTGACACAGTTGGGGCACGGATCGAGCCCGTAGGCCAGTGCCGCCGCCAGGGTACCCTGGCGCGCGCCAGAGCCCGCGTCGGCCTTGCTGTAGTGGTAGTACTTGCCGCCCCGGGTGGCGTACACCTTGCGGGTGGCCGTGCCGGCGCACACCGGGCAGGCCTTTTTGCCATAGTTCAGCGCCGTCTCCAGCGTAACCCTGCTGGGCGTGCCGGAGATATTGGAGCAGCTGCTGCGGGTGTGGTAGTACTTGCCGGTGACCGTGGCGTACACGCGCACGCCGGACTTGCCGGACTTATAGGTCGCGGAGCGAGTGGCCTTGGCCGCCGCGGCCTGTACCGCTGCTTTCGCCGCCGCGGCCTTCGCCGCTGCCACCTTGTCCGCCGTGGTTTTCGTCTTTGCGGCCTTCTCTGCCGCGGCCTGAGCCGCTGCCGCGGCCTTCTTCATCTGCTCGTTGTAGGTCTTGGCAGCCTCAGAGGCCGATTCCGCCGCCCGCTTGCTGCTCAGGCAATAGGGGCAGGCCGTCTGGCCCAGCATCAGCGCCTCAGCCAGGGTACGCTTTGTGCCGTTCTTCATGCCCGATGCCGCGCATACGCTGGCAGCGTGGTAGTGGTCGCCGTTCTTGGTGGAATACACCGTTCGCTTGGCCGCGGCGGCACAGGTCGGGCAGGGCTTCTTGCCGGCCTTGACGGCGGTCTTCAGCGTGATGCGGCTGGCACCCGTCATGCCGCCGCAGCTGCTGTTCAGGTGGTAATAGCTGCCCTGCCTGGTAGCGTAGACGTAGGTGTTGCTGGCCGTGGCCTTCGAAGCCGCCGCGGCCGCCCGGCTGCTGCCGCCGGTGGTCGTCGAAGTCGTGACGCCGTCTCTGGTCGTGGACTTCGTGGTGGTGCCGTCCTTGTTGGTGGTCGTGGTCGTGGTGGTACCGTTCTTGGTCGTGGTCGTCGTCGTGGTACCGTCCTTGCCAGTAGTCGTGGTGGTCCTGCCGTCGGTGGTGGTCGAGCCCCAGCAGTCCGGGCAGCGCCTGAAACCTGCCGCCAGCGCGTCCGCCAACGTGCCGGCAGTGGCATTCTTCATACCGGAACAGGTGGCGTAAGAGTGGTAGTACTTGCCGCCCTTCACCGCGTAAACCTGGGTGTTGGCGCTGGAGGCGCACACCGGGCAGGCCTTCTTCCCCGCCAGAATCATGGACTTCAGCGTGTACAGCTGGGCGTCCTTCATGCCGGAGCAGGTATTGTTGGTGTGGTAGTAGGTGCCGTTCTGGGTGGCGTAGACCTTCACGTTGTCGCCAGTAGCGTTGCCGGTCAGCGATACGGACTTGGTCTTTTCCTTGGATTCGGCGGTCGCCTCGGCCGCTGCCGCGTCGCCAAGGGTGCCCTTGACGCAGATGTTACACTTTGTCTTTCCCAGCACCATGGCTTCGGCAAGCGTAACCTTCTTGGCCCCCGTCATGCCCTGGCAGTTCTTGTCCGTGTGGTACGACTTGCCGCCAGCAGTACAGTAGACCACCGTGCCGGCGGAGCTGCAGCAGGTGGGGCAGGCGCCCTTGCCCGCCAGCAGCGCGTCGCGCAAGGACAGCTTCGTGGCGTTCTTCATGCCCGAGCAGTCCTTCTTCACATGATAGTAGCTGCCCTCCTTGGTGGCATAGACGCTCAGGCCGCTCTTGTCCTCGGATTCCTTGTTGATCAGCACCGCGGTGATGTTCTCGTCCTCGTCCAGGGAATCCTTGGTCTTCAGTATGCAGACCGGGCAGGGCGACTTGCCCTCGTTCTCCGCGGCCTGCTTGGTGTAGACCAGCGGATTCTTCATGTTGCTGCACTTTTCATCGATGTGATAGTACTTGCCACCCAGCGTACCATAATAGGTGGTGGTAGAACCGCCGCCGATACAATCCGGGCAGGGCGACTGGTGGCGGCTGTTTTCCGCGATCTCGCGGGTCACGCGCCACACCTGAACGCCCTGTTCGATGCTGGGGCAGTTCTCGTTGGAGTGGTAGTACAGGCCGGATGCCGGGCTCCAGACGTATTCAGCGTTTTCGCCGGTGGCGCCGTTGCCGGAGCCGCTCAGCGGCGTCGGGGAGGGCGCGACGCCCGTGTCATCGCCGGTATCGGCCCCGGTATCAGAGCTGTTATCCGTAGAGGTATCGCCAGTGGAGGCGTCACCGGTGGACGTGCCGCCGATGGAGGTATCGCCGGAATTGCCGCCGGACAGGTCGATGACCTCAACGGGGCCCTCAGTCGCCTCGGGCGCGAGGGTCTGCTCCACGGAGACAGGGGCCAGGGTCATCTCGGGCTGCATCTGCTGGTCGCCGGTCCCGCTGAACGCGCCGCGCAGCAGCAGGATCAGCGCCACGGCGAACCAGACCGCAGAAGCAACGGTGATCGCCCAGCGAATGGGCTTTTCAAAGCGGTTCCTGCGCCACAGCAGGTAGATGCCCAGCGGTGGGAACAGGAACAGCAGCAGGAAGGTCGGCCAATCGTGCTCGTCGATGTAACGGGCTACGTCGCTCTGGGGCGCGCCATAGTCGTCCCCGTCGTCATAGGCCTCATCGGCGTCCTCGTCCTGGTAGCGATCGTCATAGTCGTCGGCGTAGCCGTCGTCATCATCGTACCCGTCGTCATAGCCGTCGTCATCGTAACCGTCGTCGTTGTCGTACCCGTCGTCATTCGCGTAGCGATCGTCGTTTGCGTACCGGTCGTCGTCGGCATAGCGGTCATCGTCCGCATAGCGGTCATCGTCCGCATAGCGGTCATCGTCCGCATAGCGGTCGTCGTCCGCATAGCGATCATCGTCGGCATAGCGATCATCGTCGGCATAGCGATCATCTGCTGCATAATCGTCGTCCGCATAGCCGGCGTCGCTGGCATCATAATCGCCCTGCCGGTCATTGCCGTCAGGTTCCACTTCATTTAAATAATCATCGTCCGCGCCGGCCTGCTGCCTGCCCTGGAACAGGCGATGTACTTTGCCATCGTCACCCCAGCGGTAGGCAAGCCCCTTTCCGGACAGATCAAATTTCAGCTTTCCAATCGAATGCGTCGCCATATTTACTACCCCTTAATACAAACCAGTATCCATGCCGTAAACCGGCTTTCAGACCCGCAAGGGCCCGGGTATCTATTCAATGCCATTACAAGCATACATCATGTATATCAATCTGTCAATCATCTTGAAATAAAAAAATGAAATTTTGTCATAATCTAAGGCCCGGTTATTTCATATATCGAAATATTATCGCAAAAAATATGCCATAAATTCAATTTAACCCATTGCCTGAAACCCGCGAATATGCTATAATACAGCGTGTAACAATTTGGTACCCGTTTGTAATATTTGTGCATTCATGGAGGTAAGCCATATGTCCAACAAGCCTGTCAAGGGCCTCAAAGTGGGTAATTATCGCATAACGCCCCTGGGCCTGATCGTACTGGCGGTATTGCTGGCGCTGATCATCGGCGCAGTGGTGCTGGTCGTCGTCCGCCCATTTGACAAAAATGGCGATGTCGCGGCTACCAACGTATTGCCCCCCGAACAGGAAGTGTCGGAAGAGGAAGAGGCCGAAGTTACCCAGGCCCCCACCCCGACCCCGGAGCCCACACCCACCCCCGAGCCGGAGCTGCGCTCCGCCACGATCCGCTCCCTGGGTGAGATCGCTATGCAGCAGAACCTGCTGCGCGCCGCGGTAAGCGGAAACACCTTTGACTTCAGCAACATGTTCTCCAACATCTCCAGCGTGATCGGCAATGCCGATTACACCGTGGCCGACGTCGAAGGCTCTCTGGGCGGCACCACCGAGTATTCCGGCAGCAACAAGATGATTACGCCCCCGGCGCTGATCGGCACGCTGAAGGAGTGCGGCGTGGACATGCTGATGCTGGCCAACGATCACGCGCTGGACGGCGGCTTTGCCGACCTGCAGGCCACGATCCAGAATTGCAACGAAGAGGAAATGGACTACGTGGGCGCGGCAGCCTCCGCCGAGGAGCGCGCCACCCCGGTGATCCGCGATATCGGGGGCATCAACGTGGCCTTCCTGGCCTACACCGAATCGCTGAACGACAACGAAAAGAACGCCGACGCCGCGGCGCTGGAATATGGCGTGAACCTGATCTCCAAGTCCAACGCCAAGAAGGACATCGACAGCGCCCGGGAAGCCGGGGCCGATGTGATCGTCTGCTATTGCAGCTGGGGCGAGATGTTCAACGCCACCCCCACCGACAGTGAAAAGAAGATCGCCCAGAAGCTGGCCGAGTGGGGTGTGGACGTGATTATCGGCTACAATCCCCATGTGGTGCAGCCCGCCACCTGGCTCGAAAACAAGGATGCCGACGGCAACGTCCGCCGCACGCTGTGCCTGGGCGCCACGGGCAACCTGCTGTCCGACCAGTACGGCAAGAACGACAACGGCATCATCTTCCAGTTCACCATCGAGGAAACGGAGATCGGCAAGTTCGCCATCACCAACCCGATCTACATTCCCACCTACGTATGGCGCAGCGAGACCGAGGATGGCAAGTACGACTACCGTGCCCTGGCCGTTGGCCAGTGGCTCGAGGACGCCCCCGAAGGCATGGCCTACGCGGACGCGGCGCGGATGCGCCAGGTCTGGGCCGACCTGCAGTCGGTGATGGGCTCCAATGTCGCCACCGTCGCGGCGGAATAAACAAAGGCAGGCCCAACGCAGGAGCGCCGCAAGGCGCTCCTGTTGATTTGTGCGCGGTATTATTCTGATTTGTCGCAACGCGACAAATCAGAATCTCCAGAAAGGAGCCCTTCCCATGTCCTTTTCCAACGACCTTCTCACTTGGTACGACCGGTGCGCGCGGGTGCTGCCCTGGCGGGGCGAGCGCGACCCCTACCGCATATGGTTGTCGGAGATCATGCTGCAACAGACTCAGGCGGAGACGGTGAAGGGGTATTATGCCCACTTCCTGGTCACCTTCCCCGACGTCATGGCGCTTGCCCGGGCCGACGAGCAGGATGTGCTGAAGTTGTGGGAGGGGCTGGGCTACTATTCCCGGGCGCGGAACCTGCACGCGGCAGCACGGATCGTGGCCTTCGAGCTGGGTGGCGCATTTCCCCCGAATGCCGAAGGGCTACTCAGGCTTCCCGGCATCGGGCCCTACGCCGCGAACGCCATCGCCTCCATCGCCTATGGCGAGCCTGTTCCCGCGCTGGACGGCAACCAGGCCCGGGTGCTCTCCCGGTTACTGGCCTGGGAGCCGGTCATAAAAACCCCCTTCGACCTGCTCTCCCCCGCCCTGGCGCTGATGTCCCTGGACCGACCCGGCGACTATAACCAGGCGCTGATGGACCTGGGGGCCGGGATATGCACCCCCAAGGGACCAAGATGCGAGGCCTGCCCCGTATCGTCTCATTGCAGTGCCCATGCCGAAGACGCCGTCCTGGAATACCCACACAAGCCTGCGCCGGCGACAAAGAAAGAGCAGGGGCTGACGATCCTGCTGATGGCGATGAACGATAAGCTGCTGGTGCGCCAGCGGCCGAAGGGGCAGCTGGGCGGGCTGTATGAATTTGTCGCGGTAGAGGGTCACTTCGACGATGAAGCCGCCCTCTCCGCCGCGCTGTCTGCCCGGGGTTTTCGGGGCGTCAGGCTTATCCGGCCCCTGCCCGACGCGAAGCACGTGTTCACCCACCTCGTCTGGCGAATGTGGGGCTGGCTGGCCGAATGCGATGGGGCCCCGGAGGGCTTCATCGCAGTGAACAGCGCACAGCTGAACGCGCTCCCCTTCCCTTCGGCGCTGAGGGTGTACAGGGAGATTGCGGAAGGGCTTAAAAAGGGTGGTAAATTCTGATTTATCGAGCTGACGCGGTATCCAAAAGCCTTCCCCTTTGGGGAAGGTGGCCCGCGCAGCGGGTCGGATGAGGTCCCCTTACGATGTGCCTCGCGCCTGTGTTGAAATCAGAGTAGTACCAGCGTCGAGGACCTCATCCGTTTTTCCCCGAACAACGCAAGCGTTTTCGGGGAAATCCACCTTCCCCAAAGGGGAAGGCTACTTTTGGGAACCTCATCAACAGCTCACCAAATCAGAATAATATTCTCAAAACAGCCCTTCCAGCACCTCCCGGTTCTCCTCCAGGGCCTTTAGCACCCACGTACTCCAGTGGCGGGCATCGGTATCGCTGTCGCCGAAGACGTAGTCCTCCTGGCCGTAGTCGATCACGTCGAAACCGGGGACGGCCTTGCTGGCGCGGCTGGTGCGGTAGGTCATGGCATCGGCCAGGGTGAAGGCCACGTTGCCCTCCTCGTCGATGCTGACCCAGCCGGACAGGTCGGTACCGGTAGCGGACTCGGCGGTGCCATTGGCGGTCTGTTTTTCCGCCGAAGCCTTGGTGGTCTCCACGCCGCTGACGTGCTCGCCGTACATCATGTCCACCCACAGGGGCAAGCTGTTCCCCAGCACCTCGCTGGGCACGTGACCGCCGTCCCACTGCCATTCGATGGTGGCGTCAATGCCCGCGTCCAGGGCCGCCAGCGGCATGTTCAGGGAATTGAACATGGCGATGTCGCCCTCCACCGCGCCGCACACTATGCGCATCCAGGCCGGGTTCTCGGTGCCCTCGGCGCCGATGTAGTTCAGCGGGTTGTACAGGTCCACCAGGTTGTTGCCGTAGGCGTCGCCAGCCTCGATCTCGGCCACGTCGGCCTGGTAGGCGGCCAGCATCTCATCATAGCTGGCATAGTTGTTGGAATTGACACCGCTGCCCGCTGCCTGGGTCGTGCCCGCATCGGGGGTGCCCACGTCCATCTCGTCGCCCGAGCTGTTCTCGGCCACGCCAGCGTTATCGAAGCCCCGGTCGCCGCCAAAATCGGGCATGTTACCGTCGGCAAAGTCAGGCATTTCGCCGTCTGCGAAATCGGGGCGTCCGCCGCCCATGCCATCCTTGAAGTCGTCCGCGCCGTTCATGCCGGAGGGGCCCATGCCGCCGCCCATGTCACCGCGGCCGCCCCGTTCGCCGGAGCTGCCCTTGGCATAGCGGCCCTCGATGAACGCCTGGGCCTTATCGGCGCTGGTCATCGCGGCCACCGCCTCGTCGGACAGGGCGGTGCCGTCGGCATCGAACCAGGTCCAGTCAGTGGCATAGTCCAGGTTGTCCACGTACCACTGAAGGTTCTCGGTGAACTCCGCCAGGTACAGGTCCAGGTAGCTGCCGCCGTACCCGTTGGTGTCGGCGTACTTTTCCGCGTCATATTCGATGGTCAGCGCCACCGTGCTGGCCATTTCCCCGTCGCTGTCCAGGTCGAAGCCCACCTTCGCCTCATCCACGGTCAGGTCCTGGGCGTTGATGTAGTCCATGTATTCATCCGAAAGTACCTTCGCCAGCGCCTGCTGGAAATCAGTGTTGAAATTGAAGCCGGTGGTCAGGGTGTACTCCATGGCCTGGGCCATGTCCGCCTCGTAGAGCGGGGTGATGGCGCTATAGGCCACGCAGCCCCAGGCGCCGTCGGACAGCTCGACCTCCTGGCCGTCGATGGTGACGGTGGTGGTATAGCTGCCGTCGGCGTTTTTGTACACGCCCACCGCGCCCACGGCGATCTGGTAGTCGTAGAAATCGGGGTTATTCGAAGTCGCTGCGAACATGGCCGCGTGAGCCCCGCCGCCGCTGCCGCCGGTGGACACCCAGTAATCCACGCTGCCCGGCAGGTTGCCCAGCAGTATATTGTATTTCACAAAGCGGGTCGCCGCCTTCTGGTCGACCAGGCAGGAGGGGGCGTCGCCGGTATAGGCGGTTTCCCCCGCCTCATTCGTGAAGCTGTCCTGCTTGCCCCGGTTGCCGCAGGCCACGTTGACGTAGCCCTCGGCGGCGTAGGTGGCCGCGGCCAGGGTGTTTGTGGAATTGCCGTAGCCCGCCGCGCCAGTATTCAGGATCACTGGGGCTGTGGCCGCGGTGTAGGTCTGGCCGTTGGTGCTGGTGATTTCGGCGGTGAAGTCGATCACCAGGCCGCCCTGCACAGCGTCCGTCGCGCTGTCTGCGGTCACGTCCGCCGCCCCGTCGCCGTCGATGTCGATGCCGGTGACATAGGCCCCGGGCACGCACACCGACACGCCCTCCTCATCCGCGATGACGGGCTTGGTCACCGCCGCCACCACCGACAACGTCCAGGCGTCGCTTTCGGCGCTGTAGGTCCATTCCTGGCCCATATTCGCCAGGTTCAGCGCCGCCTCGATGGCCGCCTTGTCGGAAGCGGAATCCGTTCCCTCGGCAAAACAGGCGATCGACGCGGCCATCATGGCCAGCGCAACCGCCATCGCAATGATTTTTTTCATGTTATGTTAGTGTTTATTTGTTGTTAGTTTCGGGAATAGTTGTCAGTTCGAGCGTACAATAAATCAAAACCTCAGGGATAGACTTTCTCTGAATGTATAGGTCGGGGTTGAGTGGGTTTTGCTCAAACTTGTCTGCCTTGGTGAAAGTCTTGAACTTCTGTTCTCCATAGAACACGGTGATGCTGTCGTGGTCGAAGAACAATGAATTGAAGGTGTTGCACTTCATGCCTATCGAAATTGAGTCGTTAGGCATTACTGTGTACGACTTTTTTGTGTCATGTGACGACGACACTGGCTGATATGTAATGATATGCACAGCCGAATCGATGTGGTTC
>CADBVG010000070.1:39418-44056 GCA_902798105.1 uncultured Eubacteriales bacterium | reverse complement strand
AATCAAGGAAAAGTAACGCCGAAATGCAGGCAAAGACGCCGTAACTGCAACGAAGTTTCCAGCCAAATGCGGCGCGGCGATTTTAGAAACACGCCCTAAACTGAGAGGAGTATTATATGCCGTATTATGGCAACCGGCGGCGGGGCGCATCCCGGCGCAATTCTATAGATACAAAATCCGGAGGACGACCGATGTTTGACTTTCTGAAAAATTTATTGAAGACTTCCAACGATTCGCAGATCAAAAAGCTGCAAAAGACGGTGGACCAGATCAACGCCCTGGAGGGGCAGACGAAGCGGCTGAGCGACGATGAGATGCGCCAGCGCATCGCCGCGCTGCGCCAGCGGGCCCAGGGGGGAGAGGACCTGGACGCGCTGCTGCCCGAGACCTACGCGCTGGTGCGCGAGGCGGGCGTGCGCGTTTTGAACCAGCGGGCGTTTGACGTGCAGCTGATCGGCGCCATCGTGCTGCACCAGGGCCGCATCGCGGAGATGCGCACCGGCGAGGGCAAGACCCTCACCGCCACCTTCCCGGCGGTGCTGAACGCCCTGCCCGGAAAGGGCGTGCACGTGGTTACCGTGAACGACTACCTGGCCAAGTTCCAGAGCGAGTGGATGGGCAAGATCTACCGCTTCCTGGGGCTGACGGTGGGCCTGATCGTCCACGACCTGGACGCCGCCGAGCGGCAGGTGGCCTACGCCGCGGACATCACCTACGGCACCAACAATGAATTCGGCTTCGACTACCTGCGGGACAACATGGTCACCTACAAGGAGCGCATGGTCCAGCGGGAGCTGAACTTCGCCATCGTGGACGAGGTGGACTCCATCCTCATCGACGAGGCCCGCACGCCGCTGATCATCTCCGGCCAGGGCGACAAGTCCACCGAGCTGTACAACCGCGCCAACCAGTTCATACTCACCGGCCTGACCGAGGCCAAGGAGGACAAGGAGGACCGGGAGGGCGGCCTGGCCGTGGAGGGCGACTTCCTGCGGGACGAGAAGGACAAGACCCTGTCGCTGACCGAGCGCGGCGTGCGCAAGGCCGAGCGCTTTTTCGGCGTGGAAAACCTGACCGACCCGGAGAACCAGGAGCTGTACCACCACATCCTGGGGGCCCTGCGCGCCCACAAGATGATGAAGCGGGACGTGGACTACGTGGTCAAGGACGGCCAGGTCATCATCGTGGACGAGTTCACCGGCCGCCTGATGGTGGGCCGCCGCTATTCCGACGGCCTGCACCAGGCCATCGAGGCCAAGGAAGGCGTGAAGGTGGAGCGTGAGTCCAAGACCCTGGCCACCATCACCTTCCAGAACTACTTCCGCATGTACCACAAGCTCTCGGGCATGACCGGCACGGCCAAGACCGAGGAGGAGGAGTTCAACGGCATCTACAAGCTGGATGTCGTTACCATCCCCACCAACCGGCCCATGATCCGCAACGACATGAACGACGCCGTGTTCGTGACGATGAAGGCCAAGTACGCCGCCATCATCGAGGAGATCGTCAAGCGCCACGCCACCGGCCAGCCGGTGCTGGTGGGCACGGTTTCCGTCGAGAAGAGCGAGCTGCTCAGCGGCATGCTGGCGCGGCGGGGCGTGGAGCACGTGGTGCTGAACGCCAAGTTCCATGAGAAGGAAGCCGAGATCGTGGCCCAGGCCGGCAAGGTGGGGGCTGTGACCATCGCCACCAACATGGCCGGCCGCGGCACCGACATACTGCTGGGCGGCAACGCCGAGTTCATGGCCCGCAAGGCCATGCGCCAGCTGGAGTACGACGACGAGCTGATCGAGGAGGCCATCGGCTTCAACGAGCACGTGCCCCAGGAGGTGCTGGACGCCCGCAAGGTGTTCCGCGACCTGCTTAACAAGTATGAGGTAGAGACGAAGGCCGGCCACGACGAGGTGGTCAAGCTGGGCGGCCTGCACATCATCGGCACCGAGCGCCACGAATCCCGCCGCATCGACAACCAGCTGCGCGGCCGCGCCGGCCGCCAGGGCGACCCCGGCTCCAGCCAGTTCTTCATCAGCTTCGAGGACGACCTGCTGCGCCTGTTCGGCAGCGACCGCTTCCGCCCGATGCTGGAGAAGCTGTCCGGCGGCGAGGGGGAGGATGCCATCGAGTTCGGCCTGGTCTCCAAGCAGATCGAGAACGCCCAGAAGCGGGTGGAGAGCCGCAACTACGACATCCGCCTGCACGTGCTGCAATACGACGACGTGATGAACCAGCAGCGTGAGATCATCTACGGCCAGCGGCGCGACGTGCTGGAGGGCGGCAACATGCATGACAAGATCATGGAGATGCGCCACACGCTGGTCACCGAGGCCGTGGACCGCCACATCGCCGACGAGGGCGACCGGGACACCTGGGACATCGCGGGGCTGGACGAGTACCTGTCGAGGCTGTGCCTGGACAAGGGCGGCGTGCAGGCCGTGTACGACGAATTGGGCGACAAGACCAAGGTCAACCTGGTCAAGGGCATCGAGGAACGCAGCGACCGCATCTACCAGCAGAAGGAAAAGATGTGGGCCGACGCGAACCTGGACATGCGCGAGTTTGAGCGCGTGGCCCTGCTGGGCGCGGTGGACCGCCGCTGGATGGACCACATCGACGCCATGGACGAGCTGCGCGACGGCATCGGGCTGCGGGCCTACGGCCAGAAGAACCCGATCATCGAATACAAGCGCGAGGGCTACGACATGTTCGAGGAGATGGTCCACCTGATCCAGGAGGACACCCTCAGGCGGCTCTACTTCACCGTGCTGGCCAAGCCCGTGGAGCGCAAGCAGGTGGCCCAGCCCACCAGCGCCAGCCACGGCGAGGAGGAAAAGAAGGCCCCCGCCAAGAAGACCGACAAGAAGGTCGGCCCCAACGACCCCTGCCCCTGCGGCAGCGGGAATCGAAGTGTTGCAGTTTCGAGCGGATTTGCCTTCATTTCAAGGCACTTTTCCGCAGGTTTACTGGCGGTAAATCAAGGAAAAGTAACGCCGAAATGCAGACAAAGACGCCGAAAATGCGGCGCGGCGATTTTAGAAACACGCCCTAGGGGTCAGGGAGGGGGACGACCTCTTCCGCTTTTCAAGGACGCAAAGGAGGACCGACCTCTTCCGTCACGGCGCTTCGCGCCGCGCCACCTGACGCTCGCAGGCTCGCTAGGGCCTACGGCCCCCCTGAAGGGGAAGGCCTTGAGAGATCGCGGCGGCTTTTGCCTTCCCCAGCAAGCGCAGCTTGCGTTTCAGCGAAATGGGGCCGGCAGGCCCGCGGTAGGTGGCCCGCAAGGCGACAGGCCAATGGCTTGTCGGTTTCGCCGAAGGCGAAACTGCCCCATTCGATTCTGTGAATCGAATGGGGCACCGCAGCGGGTCGGAAGAGGTCGTTCCCCATTACGATATATGAAACTAAACACCGGGATGTGATATAAATGTTGGAAATGGACGTTTTCAAGCAGGACCTGAACGCCGTGCGCAAAATGCTTGCGGAGACGGGGCAGTCCCTGCAAATCGACCACCTGCGGGAGCAGCTGGTGGAGTACAATGAGGACATGGGCTCGCCGGGGTTCTGGGACGACACGGAGCGGGCCCAGAAGGTGTCGGCGAAGGCCAGCAGCGTGGAGAGCCGCATCAAGCACTATGAGAGCCTGAATACCCGGGCGGACGACATCGAGGTGCTGATGGAGCTGGCCGAGGAGGCCGACGACGAGGGCATGGCCGATGAGATCCGCGCCGAGTTCGACAGCCTGAAGGAGGACCTGGAGGCCCTGCGGCTGCAAACCCTGCTGACCGGCGAATACGACGGCTGCAATTGCATACTGTCGCTGCACGCGGGCGCGGGCGGCACCGAGGCCCAGGACTGGACCCAGATGCTCTATCGCATGTACACCCGCTTTGCCGAGCGCATGGGCTTCACCGTGAAGCTGCTGGACCTGCTGGAGGGGGACGAGGCGGGCATCAAGTCCGTCACCTTCGAGGTGTCCGGCGACTACGCCTACGGCTATTTGAAATCCGAGCGCGGCGTGCACCGGCTGGTGCGCATATCGCCCTTTGACGCCAACGCCCGGCGGCACACGTCCTTTGCGTCGCTGGACGTTTCACCCATCATCGAGGACGACGGCGAGATCGAGATCCGCCCCGAGGACCTGCGCATCGACACCTACCGCGCCTCCGGCGCCGGCGGCCAGCACGTCAACCGAACCGACTCCGCCGTGCGCATCACCCACCTGCCCACCGGCATCGTGGTGCAGTGCCAGAACGAGCGAAGCCAGGTCCAGAACAAGGAGATGTGCTTTATCTGGCTGCGCGCCCGGCTGGCCGAATTGAAGGAGCAGCAGCGCCAGGAGCAGATGGGCGAGATCAAGGGCGAGCTGAAGAAGATCGAATGGGGCAGCCAGATTCGCTCCTACGTGTTCCAGCCCTACACCATGGTCAAGGACCACCGCACCGGGTATGAGATGGGCGACGTCAACGCGGTCATGGACGGCAAGCTGGAGGGGTTTGTGACCAGTTATTTGCAGAAGCTGTAAATTCTGGTTTATCGAGCTGAGCTCGATAAACCAGAACAATGAGGAATGAGGAATTAGGAATGAGGAATGGAGGAGGAAATCCTTGCGGATTTCTTTGATTGGAAGGGAAAGCATAGTCT
>CADBVG010000070.1:0-39387 GCA_902798105.1 uncultured Eubacteriales bacterium | reverse complement strand
TTGATTTACCGCCAGTAAACCTTCAAAATCTGCAAGAGCGCCTGACGAAAAAATCACTCGCCAGCTGACCACCTTAATTGCGCGGTATTTCCTTAAAACAAATCCCGCAGGGATTTGCACCATCATTCCTAATTCCTCATTCCTAATTCCTCATTCAATTCTGATTTGTCGCCCCGCGATAAATCAGAATATATCCCCGGGAGGACAAGGATGACCCAACAAAACCGCACCACTCTCGGCGCGATCGGCCTGGTACTGGGCCTGGTCGCGCTGATGCTGATACTGATGCTGACGGCGCTGCACGGCGTGGGCACCGACGCCGACCTGTACTTCAAATTGCAGGCGGAAAACGGGGTGCTTTCCGACGCGGGGGTCACGGAAGGGGAATTGAGGGACATTGACCACAGGATGGCCCAATACCTGCTGGGGGACGTGGGGCCGCTGGCGGAAAACCCGCCCTTCAACGACCGGGAGATGGCCCATATGGCGGACTGCCTGCGGCTGTTTTCGCTGCTCAGGAAGGTACGAAGTCGGCTGGTGCCCTGGGCGGTGCTGCTGATCGTGGGCGGGGCGTACCTGTTGCAGGACAGGCGCAGGGCGCGAAGGTGCGCCTGGCTTGCGCCGCTGGTGCTGCTGGTGCCGCTGGGGGCCTTCGCCATATGGGCGTGCGTGGACTTCGACGGCGCGTTCACGTTCATCCACCGGGTGCTGTTCACCAACGACCTGTGGCTGCTGGACGAGCGCACCGACCTGTTGATCCGCATCTGCCCCGAGGCGATGTTCGCGGCCATGGGCCTGCGCATCGCGCTGTGGAGCGCGCTGGCCATGGCCGGGGTGACGGCGCTGGCCGTGCTGCTGACGATTATCTGGCCGAAGATGAATAAGAACGAGGGAAATTCATGGAACGACAATCGAGCTACGCGGCGCGCTGCCGCGCAAAGGCCGAAGACCTTCGACGTCGGGGGGAAGCGCTGATCCTATCGGTGGAGTCCAGCTGCGACGAGACCGCCGTGGCCGTGGTGCGCAATGGGCGGCAGCAGCTGGCCAACGCCATCGCCAGCCAGATCGACACCCACGCGCTGTACGGCGGCGTGGTGCCGGAGATCGCCAGCCGGATGCACGTGGAGGCCATCGACCCGCTGCTGGAGGCGGCGCTGGCCGAGGCGCATATCACCCTGGACGCCATCGACGCCGTGGGCGTCACCTACGGGCCGGGGCTGGTGGGGGCGCTGCTGACCGGGGTCAGCTGGGCCAAGGCGCTGGCCTACGCCATGGACGTGCCGCTGATCGGCGTGAACCACATCGAGGGCCACGTGTCCGCCAACTACATCGCCCATCCGGACCTGGAGCCGCCGTTTGTATGCCTGGTGGCCTCCGGCGGGCACAGCCACATACTGAACGTCACCCGCTACGGGGAGTATCAGCTGCTGGGCCAGACCACCGACGACGCGGCGGGGGAGGCCTTTGACAAGGTGGCCCGGGTGCTGGACATCCCCTATCCCGGGGGGCCGCTGCTGGATAAGCTGGCGGACACCGGCGACGACCGCGCCTATAAATTCCCGCACCCCCACACCCAGGGGAAGTACGACTTCTCGTTCTCCGGGCTAAAGACGGCGGTCATCAACCAGGCCCACAACCTGCGGCAGCAGGGCGTCGGGATCAACGCCGCAAACTTCGCGGCGTCCTTCCGCAGGAGCGTGGTGGACCTGCTGGTGGACAAGACCGTCGCCGCGGCGCGGGACACCGGGGCCAGGCAGCTGGCCGTGGCGGGAGGCGTGGCGGCAAATTCCCTGCTGCGCAGCGAATTGCAGCGCAGGGGCGAGAAGGCCGGGATGCGGGTGTTCATCCCGCCGAAGGGCCTTTGCACCGACAACGCCGTGATGATCGGCTCCGCCGCGTTCTATCGGCTGATGGCGGGGGAGGTGGCCGGCCTGGACCTGAACGCCGTGCCGGCGCTGCGGATGATACAGTGACGCAAAGGGGCCGGCGCAAAACGATATTCGTCTTGCGCCGGCCCCTTTGCGTGCCCGGTCATTCCTCCGGCCTGGCCCGGGTGATGGCCGCCTTTTTCCGCCATGCCCCGGCGCGGTAGCGCAGCGCCCCGGCGATGGCCACCAGCGTCCAGGTCAGGGCGGTGCCCAGCCAGATGCCCCACACGCCCACCCGGGGGATCATGGTCAGCGGCTTCGGGAAGGCCACGCGCCCGCCCATCTCGCACGCGCCGGAGATGACGGAATAGGCGGCGTCCCCCGCGCCGTTCAGTATCGCGCGGCACACGTAGATCAGCCCCAGGGCGATGAAGAACCAGCTGTTGATCCGCAGGCCCCTCGCGCCGTAGGCGATCACCTCCGCCCCCTGCTCGGCGTCCACGAACCAGCCCATGATGTTCGGGCTGAACAGCTGCACCAGCGGCGTCACCACCGCCGTGAACAGCAGCATCAGCACGAGCCCCTGCCGGAAGCCCTGGCTGACCCGGTCCTGCCGGTTCGCGCCGATGTTCTGCCCCGTGAAGGTGGACAGCGCCGAGAACAGCGAGCCGTAGGGCTGCTGCACCAGCACCTCCACCCGGCTGGTGGCGGTGAAGGCCGCCCCCACCACCGAGCCGAAGCCGTTGACCACCGATTGCAGGATCACCAGCGACAGCGATATCATCGACGACTGGGCGGCCAGGGGCACGCCGATGCGGCAGCATTCGCGAATCAGGCCGCCGTCCGGTCGCCACTGGTCGCGGCTGATGATGAACATGGGGTTGTGCCGCAGGGCGTAGAGCATACAGCCCACCGCCGACACCAGCTGGGAAAGTATCGTCGCCGCCGCCGCGCCGCCCACGCCCAGCTTCAGGCTGCGGATGAAGAACAGGTCCAGGAACACGTTCAGCGCGCTGGAGAGCACCAGGAAGAACAGGGGGGTCCGGGAATCGCCGATGCCCCGCAGGATCGCCGCGATGCAGTTGTACATGGACACGGCGATGACCCCCAGGGACATCACCTGCATGTAGACCACGGACTGGTCGATCACGTTTTCCGGCGTCTTCAGCAGCGAAAGCACTGGCCGCGACAGCATAAAGCCCAGCCCGCCCATGACCAGCGCGCTGGTGGCCATGATGTACACGGCGTTGGCGATCACCCGCTTGACGGTGTCCGGCCGGTCCGCGCCGAAGGCCTGGGAGATCAGTATGCCCACGCCGTTGGAAAGCCCGTTGCACAGCGAAAAGAACAGGAAGTTCAGCGAGCCCGTCGCCCCCACCGCGGCCAGGGCGTCCGGACCGATGAACCGCCCGACGATCATCATGTCCACCATGCTGTACACCTGCTGGAACAGGTTGCCCGCCAGCAGCGGCAGCATGAACCGCAGCAGCAGCCCCGCCGGGTTGCCCTGGGTCATGTCCATCGAATAGCGCCTTTGCGGCCTCATGGCTGTATACCCCCGAAAATCGACTGGATTTGCAAACGCCATAAGCTTAACCGCTGTTGGCAGCGTTTTCCAGTGCCTTTTTGTTTATTTTTACGCAACTGTTCAGCCCTGGATGGTTCTGTAGCTTCTTCTGCGGGTGCGCGGGAAGGAGAAATCCAAAAACCTTAACATATAAATCTTTTCAAACCCATCAATATATCGTATAATTGGTAATGGATAATTATTTCCGTACCAAGCGGAACGAATAATGGAGGAATCACCATGGCAATCATCGACAAGATCAAGGCAAAGGCAAAGGCTGACATCAAGCACATCGTGCTGCCCGAGGGCGAGGAGATCCGCAACGTGCAGGCGGCGGTGATGATCCGCGACCAGGGCCTGGCGAAGCTGACCCTGCTGGGCAACCCGGCGAAGGTGAAGGAAGTGGCCGCGGGCGCGGACCTGACCGGCATTGACATCATCGACCCCGCCGACAGCGACAAGGCCCCCCTGTATGCCGCCACGCTGTACGACCTGCGCAAGGCCAAGGGCATGACCGAGGAGGAGGCCGCCAGGAAGGTGGCCGACCCGATGTACTACGGCATCATGATGGTCAAGCTGGGCGACGCCGACGGCCTGGTCTCCGGCGCGATACACTCCACCGGCGACATGCTGCGCCCCGCGCTGCAGGTCATCAAGAGCAAGCCCGGCATGAAGACCGTGTCCTCCTGCTTCCTGATGGAGTGCCCGGACAAGAGCTTCGGCGACAACGGCGTGATGATCTTCTCCGACTGCGGCGTGAACATCGACCCCGACGCCGAGCAGCTGGCCAACATCGCCCTGGGCGCGGCCGATTCCGCCCGCTCCCTGGCCGGCATGGAGCCCCGCGTGGCCATGCTGAGCTTCTCCACTAAAGGCAGCGCCAAGCACGACAACGTCACCAAGGTGCAGGAGGCCACCCGCATCGCCAAGGAGATGGCCCCCGACCTGGCGCTGGACGGCGAGCTCCAGCTGGACGCCGCGCTGGTTGAGAAGGTCGGCCAGCTGAAGGCTCCCGGCAGCAAGGTAGCCGGCCACGCCAACACCCTGGTGTTCCCCAACCTGGATGCCGGCAACATCGGCTACAAGCTGGTGCAGCGCCTGGCCCACGCCGAGGCCTACGGTCCCATCCTCCAGGGCATTGCCAAGCCCTGCAACGACCTCAGCCGCGGCTGCAGCGCGGAAGACATCGTCGCGACCGTCGCGATTACCGCCTGCCAGGCACAGGCGTAATTGAATTAGGAATTAGGAATGAGGAATGAGGAATTCTGGTTCAAATCCTTGCGGATTTGTTCCGATTCAAAGGATTGCCATCGACCGTTCCTCATTCAATCAAAAGAAATCCGCCAGGATTTCCACCTCCATTTCTAATTCCTCATTCCTCATTCCTCATTAATAAACGATCTACGATATATAAGGAGTGAAACATCATTATGAAGATTCTCGTCATCAACGCCGGTTCTTCCTCCCTGAAGTTCCAGCTGATCGACATGGACAACGAGTCCGTGATCGCCAAGGGCCTGGTCGAGCGCATCGGCACGGTCGACCCCACCACCGACCTGACCTATGAGTGGAAGGGCCAGAAGATCAAGCAGAAGCAGCTGAAGAAGTGCGACACCCACGCCAAGGCCATGGAGATCGTGCTGGACGTGCTGGTGGGCAAGGACCGCACCGACGCCGAGTACGACGCCAATGACGGCAAGGCCCACCTGACCGGCACCGGCGTCATCGAGCACCTGGACGAGATCGGCGCTGTGGGCCACCGCGTGCTGCACGGCGGCGAGAAGTTCACCGCCTCCTGCCTGATCGACGACGCCTGCATCGCCGCCATCGAGGAGAACATCCCGCTGGGCCCGCTGCACAACCCCGCCAACCTGATGGGCATCCGCGCCTGCCAGGAGGTGCTGCCCAACGTGCCCCAGGTGGCCGTGTTCGACACCGCCTTCCACCAGACCATGCCCCCCAAGGCGTTCCGCTACGCCATCCCCAACGAGTACTACACCGAGCTGCACATCCGCAAGTACGGCTTCCACGGCACCTCCCACCGCTACATCGCGGCCCGGGCCCAGGAGCTTCTGAAGCTGCCCAAGGGCAACAGGATCATCATTTGCCACCTGGGCAACGGCTCCTCCCTGTCCGCCTGCGTGGACGGCAAGTGCGTGGACACCACCATGGGCATCACGCCTCTGGACGGCCTGGTGATGGGCACCCGCTGCGGCACCCTGGACCCCGCCGTGGTCGAGTTCATCTGCAACCGCAAGAACATGACCCCCACCGAGGTCCTGACCATGATGAACAAGAAGAGCGGCCTGCTGGGCCTGGCCGGCGATTCCGACATGCGCAATGTCTGCGCCCGCTATGACGCCGGCGAGGAGAACGCCATACTGGCCATCGAGATGTGGGGCTACGTGCTGCGCAAGTACATCGGCTCGTTCATCGCGGCCATGGGCGGCGTGGACGCCATCATCTTCACCGCCGGCATCGGCGAGAACGACTGCGCCGGCCGTGCCCGCGCCGTCGAGGGCCTGGAGTGCTTCGGCATCAAGCTGGACCCCGAGCGCAACAAGGTCCGCGGCGAGGAGGCGAAGATCTCCGCCGACGACAGCAAGGTGCAGGTTTGGGTCATCCCCACCAACGAGGAGCTGGCCATCGCCCGCGATACCCTGGCCCTGGCCACCGGCAAGCCGATTCAATAAAAAATAACTTGCCATCCGCCACACAAACGATTATAATAGCAAAGGTTAGGGGGTATTGGGTTGGCACTGGATGTCGGCAACGCGCTGAAGAACCCGGGCCAGGTCTATTCCTTTGATGAGACCGTCGAGCTGCCCGAGATGGAAATTTTGGGCGATCCGGTCCGCTTCGAGGGCGTGGACGTGACCGGCGAATACTTCTGCACCGGCGACAGCCGCATCAGCCTGCGGGCCACCGTCGAGGCTGACGTGCATACCCGCTGCTCCCGGTGCCTGGAACCCGTTCAGGAGCCCCTGCGCGCCGAAATCGACGCATTGTACGCCAAGGAAAGCGACCCCGAGGACCCGGACCTGTACACGTTCGAGGCCCACGCGCTGTCCCTGGAGGACGCCGCGAAGGACGCGCTGCTGCTGGCGCTGCCGCTGCAATTCTTCTGCAAGCCGGATTGCAGGGGCCTGTGCCCCGTCTGCGGCGGTAACCTGAACCACAATACCTGCACATGCCAGGAGGGCAACGTTGTCACCGGCCCCTTTTCGGCATTGAAAGATTATGTGCTGGGAAATGAAGATAAATAAGTTGCGCAGAGTGCGCAGGATGAATACGTCAGTGCAAGGCGGAGGAGGGAGGCGTGCCGGGGCACGTTGACCGACGACAACGTAGCAATGGCGAATTCAGGCAAGCAATATGCACAAGTTATTTATCGGAATTTCCCCGAATAACGAGGAGGTGTAACAATGGCCACTCCCAAGGGAAAAGTCTCCAAGGCAAGAAGGAATTCTCGTCGCAGCGCTCATTGGAAGCTGTCCGCGCCGGGCATCGTCAAGTGCCCCCGCTGCGCCAAGATGAAGCTGAGCCACCGCGTGTGCAAGTTCTGCGGCTACTATGACGGCCAGGAGATCATCAAGGTTGAAGCCGCGAAGTAATTTCGCGCAAATGCTATCACAACCCGTCCGGCAAACCGGACGGGTTGTTTGCGATAAATCAGAATCTACCCCTAAGGAACTACCGCACAATAGATTTTTTGATTTACCGCCAGTAAACCTTCAAAATCTGCAAGAGCGCCTGACGAAAAAAACACTCGCCAGCTGACCACCTTAATTGCGCGGTATTTCCCTAAAAAAAGAGGTGCTACCCATGTTCAACGGTTTTTCCCAGGCCACCGGGGACTTCCTGTGGGGCCTGTCCATGAACAACAACCGGGAGTGGTTCAACGCCCACCGGGATGAATATGAGGCCCACCTGAACGGGCCCTTCCGGGCGCTGGCCATGGAGACGCTGGAGCTCCTCCAGGCCCGCTTCCCGGAGCAGGACTTCCAGGTGCACGTCGCCCGGATCTGGCGGGACGCCCGCAGGCTGTTTGGCCGGGGGCCCTTCAAGGACCACCTGTGGTTTTCCATACAGTCCGGCGACCGTCACGCCCGGGGGCCGATGTTCTGGTTCGAGCTGGGGCCCACCGGCTGGAGCTACGGCGTGGGGAACTGGGAGGACGCCGCCGACGTGGGCGCGGCCTGGCGGGCCCTGATCGACGCCGACCCCGCCCGCTTCGGGCGCATCGCCCGGGACATCGCCGCCCGGGGCGATTACCGCCTGTGGGGCGAGGCCTACAAGCGCCCCAAGGCCGACCGGGGCGAGCTGCTGAACCCCTGGTACAACCGCCGGCACGTGTCCGTGGGCCGGGAGCACGCCTACGGCGGCGTAATGTACACCCCCGAGCTTCCCGAGTACCTCGCCGCCCGCTTCGCCGAAATGATGCCGTTCTACAAGTTCCTCCAGGAGGTGTGGAACAACGTGCTGATCGAAAGGGCAGGGAGGTGAATTCTGATTTGTCACTGGGGCGACAAATCAGAAATTCCCGTTGAAAGTAAAGCAATCCTATTATATAGTTATGGAAGATAATGACAGAGGGAGGATGTTCCGATGAAGAAGTCGCTTTGCTGGCTGGTGCTGGTCTGCCTGCTGGCGTCGGCGTTGCCCGCCCTGGGCGAGGGGGCCGGGGGACACGCCATCGAAACCAGGACGATGAATTTCTACTACGACGATCCCGATACGACCATGCCGGTGGAGGTCTGCTTCATCGACGGCTCCGACGTGCCCTATCTGGCCCTGTCGGACTGGCCGGCCGTGATCTGCGGCCCGTGGGGTGACAATGCCGAAGGCGTGGTCATTCCCGCGTTTTCGATGGCGGGCAGTGTGGGCACGCTGACCCGGGAGGACGGCTATTACGTCGAATTCGACTGCGACGCCGACACCGTGCACTTCCTGGATTACGACGCCTTCATGCGCAACAACGGCGACGCCTTCATGATGGACATGATCGACGACATGAACACCGGGAGTGAGGACGGCAGCGTGCGTTACTACGCCCGCGCCAACGCCGTCTCCTATGAGCGCTACGGCAGGGAAATGACCATCGACGCCGGGGACTACGGCATCGACTTCATCGCCCGGGACGGCGAATGCTACGTGCCGATGCAAACCCTCAGCGACCTGTTGATGAGCTACAGCTACAACAACAATATCTTCTACAACGGCGAGATCGCGTTCGTCGGGGGAACGGAAGCCTTCCAGGACGAGGACGGCGACCTGACGCCTATGGGCGAGATGTTCTACAGTGTGCAGCCCCACGACCGCAGCGAGAGCATGGCGAACTACACCTACAACGAGCTGTGCCTGGCGCTGGATACCCTTTACGGCCTGAAGGACAACCACTTCATCACCAGCTTCAGGGACCTGGCCGAGGAGACCGGCCTGGTGAAGGGCCTGACCAGCACGGACCCCGTCGAGGCGGACGGGGCGCTGTACCAGCTGCTCAACCTGCACCTGGACGATATTCACACCCATATGCTCACGTCCTCGCCCGCCAGCGGCTATGACGCCTTCGCCCTCTTCGGGGACAAATACGGCAAGGGGCAATCCCGCATGTTCCGCGACAGTCATATCATGATGTACCTCGACGCCCGCGACGCGGCCAGGCCCGACGGCATTCCGGCCTATGAGGAGGTCGGCAATACCGCCTACATCACCTTCGATGAGTTCGACGCCCGCCCCGATAGCGTGGATTACTACAAGAACCCGCCGAAGGTGAAGACCGCGGAGGACCTGAACAGCCTGGACACCGTGGGTCTGATGATCTACGCCTACAAGCAGATCACCCGCAAGCACAGCCCCATCGAAAACGTGGTGATGGACCTGTCCAACAACCGGGGCGGCGACAGCCAGGCGGCCGTCTATACCATCGCGGCCTTCCTGGGCGTATGCACCAT
This sequence comes from uncultured Eubacteriales bacterium, assembly GCA_902798105.1. Lineage (GTDB taxonomy): Bacteria > Bacillota > Clostridia > Christensenellales > Aristaeellaceae > UBA2862. The sequence goes on along the minus strand of CADBVG010000070.1, from coordinate 29,998 downwards.
CAGCGCGCGCAACACCTGCTCCGGGGCGCTGGTCACCGGCAACTACATGATCGACATCAACCTGGATGGCAAGGTGGACGAGGATGACCTGCTGTTGACGCATAAGCGCCTGTTCTGCCTGGAGAGCTGCTCCAGCTTCTCCTGCGGCAACCTGGTGCCCTGCGCCTTCAAGGAATCCAACGTGGTCACCATGCTGGGCCGCACCTCCGGCGGCGGCGCCTGCGTGGTGCAGCCGCTGTGCACCGCCGACGGCAGCGGCTTCTGGCTCTCCGGACCGATCCAGCTGTCCTTTTTGAAGAACGGCGCGTTCTATGACATCGACCGCGGCGCGGAGCCCGATTTCCCGCTGACGCGACCCGCGTCGTTCTACGATCGCGAGGCGTTGACGGCGTTTATTGATGGGATACGGTGAATTCTGTACCAAAGGAGGACATTCCCATGAAAAAACATCTTTGCTGGCTGGTGGCGCTCTGCCTGCTGGCGTCGGCGTTGCCCGCCCTGGGCGAGGGGGCCGGGGGACACGCCGTCACCGGGAAGACGGTGAACTTCTACTACGGCGACCCCGAGGACGCCGCCGAGCACACCGTCTACTTTGTGGATGATTCCGACGTGCCCTACCTGGCCCTGTCCCAATGGCAGGACATCGTGCAGGACTATATCGGAATGGACAGCTATGGCCAGGTGGTCATCGATGGCGGCGGCCTCCAGTTCAGCTTCTCGATGGCGGGCAACACCGGCGTGCTGACCCGGGAGGATGGCTATACCGCCGCCTTCGACTGCGACGCCGACACCGTCCACTTCGTGGATTACGACGCGTTCCTGCGGCTCAACAGCAGCGACTTCCTGTTCGAGATGGTGGGAAGCCTGCGTTCGGCCCCCGACGCGCCCGTCCGCTACCTGCAACGCCTCGGCAACGCCTTCGAGCGCTACGGCAGCGAGGTCACCATCGACGCCGGGGCCTACGGCATCGACTTCATCGCCCAGGGCGGGGAATGCTACGTGCCGATGCAGACCCTCAGCGACCTGCTGCTGTGCGCATACGACGGCGGCATCTTCTGGAACGGCGAGATCGCGGTCATCTGCCCGGTCTACGCCTTCGGCAAGTCGGACAACCTGACGCCCATCGGGGAAATATACTACGCCGTGGCGCCCCGCGCGCGCAGCGAGGCCATGGCGCAATACAGCTACGGGGAGTTGTGCCTGGCGCTGGACAACCTGTACGGTATGCGGCAGGCCCACGGCATTGACAGCTTCGACGGGCTGATCGGGAATATCGGCCTGAAGGAAGACCTGACGGGCACGGACCCCGCGAAGGCGGACGCGGCGCTGTACCAGCTGCTGGAGGTGTACCTGGACGACCCGCACACCGCCATGCGGATGCCCTCGCCCCTGTCCGGCGTCCACGCGGCCGACGGCTTTCCTGACGCGCTGGGCTACGGCATATCCAAGGATGCGCGGCTCCGGCAGAGGGACCTCTACACCGGCCTGCGCGACGCGGCATATCCCGACGGCGTTCCGGGCTACGAGGAGATCGGCAACACCGCCTGGATCACCATGGACGGCTTCAGGCAGGCCCCGGACGACACGGACTACTACCAGACCCCGCCCACCGATGAAGCCGCCGACACCATGGGCCTGCTGGCCTACGCCTACGGGCAGATCACCCGCCAGGACAGCCCCATCGAGAACGTGGTGCTGGACCTGTCCTGCAACTCGGGCGGCATGACAAACGCGGCCATCTACACCATGGCGGCCTTCCTGGGCGTCGGCTCCCTGAGCACGAAGAACACCCTCTCCGGCGCGCTGGTCACCGGCCACTATGCCGCCGACCTCAACCTCGACGGCGTGGCGGACGAGGACGACAGGCTGTTGACGGGCAAGAACCTGTTCTGCCTGGAATCGCCGGTCAGCTTCTCCTGCGCCAACCTGGTCTGCTGCGCCTTCAAGGCCTCCAACCGGGTTTCGATACTGGGCCGTCCCTCCGGCGGCGGCGCGTGCTTTACGCAGACCCTGCCCATCGCCTACGGCAGCGTCTGCCAGATGTCCACCGACGTGCAGATGTCCTTCATTAAAAACGGCGTGTTCTACGACAACGACCGCGGCGCGGAGCCCGACATCCCGCTGCTCAAGCCCGCGTCGTTCTACGACCGCGAGGGGCTGACGGAGTACATCAACGGCTTGCGGTGACGGCGCAGCCGTGGGATAATCGCAATACACTTCAAAGAAGCGGAGGTTTTCAGAATGAGAAGAGAGACCATGAAGAAAGCCGCACGCATCGTGTGCCTGCTGCTGTGCGCGCTGCTGGCCTGCGCCCCTGCGCTGGCCGACGCGGGCGCATGGGTCAACACGGACATCGACGGCGCGATCACGGCGGACACCCCTGAGGCCCGGCCCCAGGACGACTTCAACCTGGCCATGAACCGGGAGCGCCTCCTGAACCTCGAGATCCCCGATGGCTACGGCGGCATCGGCGGCCTGCACAGCGTCCGCTACGAGGTGGACCAGCGCCATCTCGAGGCCATAACAGACCAGTCGCTGACCGGCCATGACGCCGAGCTGGTGCGGCAGTATTACGCCATGCTGATGGACTGGGACACCCGCAACGCCCTCGGCGTCGAGCCGGCCATGCCCTATGTCGAGGCGCTGCGGGCCATCGACAGCCTGGAGGATATGACCGCCTGGTTTGCCGACAGCGACAAGGGCGGCCTCGGGGCCTATCAGGGCTTCACCGGCTGCCTGTTTTCCTACAGCGTGGGCATATCCTCGGACGACCCCACCGCCCGGGTGCTGGAGATTGGGCCCGTCAGCCTGTCGCTCAGGGACGCCGCGGAATACCGGGAGCTGAGCGAGAACGGCAAGATATTCAAGGACCGCATGACGGCCCGATGGTCGACGATGCTCAGTCACCTGGGCTTTTCCGAGGCCCAAGCGGCGCAGATGATCGACAACACCTTCGCCTTTGAGACGCTCCTGGCCGCCCATGAGATGGATTATGAGGCGCTGGAGAACCCGGCGAATGTGGCCAGCATGTGGAATCCCACCGACCTGGCCGGCGTCGAGGAAATGTGCGGCGCGTTCCCGGTGGCCCGGATCCTGAAGGGGTGGGGCGCCGACCAGGCCGAAGTGTATGATGTGCGCCAGCCCGAATACATGAAGGCCCTGGCGGACCTCTATACCGATGAAAACCTCGACCTGATGCGGGACTGGCTGACGGTGCGCACCGTGGCGGGTTGGACGGGCTACCTGGATAAGTCCACCCGGGACGACGTGATCGCCGCCGACAACGCCGTGTCCGGCGTCCAGGGCGTCCAGAGCGACGAGACGATGGCGATGCAGGTGGTCTACGCGGATTTGGTGATCCCTGCGGACAACGCCTTCATCGCGAAGTACTGTACCCCGCAGATGCGCGACGATATCCGCCAGCTGATCGACGCGATCATCGTCGATTACCGCAAGATGCTCTCTGAGGCGGACTGGCTGAGCGAATCCGCCCGGGAAAATGCCATCGCAAAGCTGGACAACATCGCCATCCGGGCCGTCTATCCGGATGAACTGGAATCCTGGGGGGACCTGGAACTGCCGGCGGATGGCAACCTGCTGGAGGCCTCCCTGGCCGCGTTGCGCTACACCCGGGACCGGGAGCTGAAGCAGCTCAACGTGCCGGTGGACCGGAACTACTGGGACCGCTTCTTGAGGCCGACCTCCACCACCAACGCCTTCTACAGCCCTGATGAAAATTCCATCAACATCCTCGCGGGCATACTGGCCGACTGCACCTACCAGAGCGACTATACCTACGAGGAGAAGCTGGGCACCATCGGCGCGATCATCGGCCACGAGATCAGCCACGCCTTCGACCCCAGCGGCGCCCAGTACGACAAGGACGGCCGGCTGGCGTCCTGGTGGACGGACGAGGACAAGGCCGCCTTTGACGCCCGGGCGAAGAAGCTGGTGGACTATTACGACAATATCAAGCTGTTCGACGACATCCCCTACAGCGGCACCCGGGTGCAGGGCGAGGCCGTGGCCGACATGACCGGCATGAAGGCCGTGCTGCACGTGGCGGCGGGCGTGGAGGGCTTTGACTACCGCAAGTTCTTTGAAGCCTACGCCAGGGTCTGGGCCAGCAAGTTCATCAAATCCACGGAAATCTACTTCGCCAGGATGGACACCCATCCGCTGAGCTACCTGCGCACCAACGTGACCGTATCCCAGTTCGACGAATTCCAGAAGGCCTTCGACGTCAAGCCGGGCGACGGCATGTACGTGGCCCCGGAGGACCGGATCTGCGTCTGGTAATCCGCTTTTCCGGTAGGAATCAGTAATACCCTTGAGTGGGCATTGCTCAATTTCGGCTTTTATAATATAGTATAGGTATGCTTCAATGCTGAAAGGAGAAGGCTTCCATGAAAAAATGGCTCTGCTGGCTGGCACTCGCGTGTGTGGCGATGACGCCGACGCGGCCTTTCCCGGCGGCGTTCCCCACTACCAGGAGATCGGCAACACCGCCTGGATCACCTTCGACCATTTCACCGGGCTTCCGGACGGCGTGGACTACTACCAGACCCCGCTGAGCGTGGCAACCGAGGCGGAGGTGAACGGGCTGGACACGATCAGCCTGCTGATCTACGCCTACGGGCAGATCACCCGGGAAGGCAGCCCCATCGAGAACGTGGTGATGGACCTGTCCAACAACGTGGGCGGCGACAGCCAGGCGGCCGTATTTGCCATCGCGGCCTTCCTGGGCGAATGCTCTGTCAGTACGAAGGACGCCCTCACCGGCGCGCTGGTCACCGGCAACTACACGATCGACATCAACCTGGACGGCAGGGCGGACGAGGGCGACAGGCTGCTGGCGCAGAAGAACCTGTTTTGCCTGGAATCCCCGGTCAGCTTCTCCTGCGGCAACCTGGTGCCCTGCGCCTTCAAGGCGTCCAACGCGGTCACCCTGCTGGGCCGCACCTCCGCCGGAGGCACCTGCATCGTGCATCCCCTGTCCACCGCCGACGGCAGCAGCTTCCGCATCTCCGGTCCCCTGCAGATGTCCATTTTGAAGAATGGCGCGTTCTACGACAACGACCGGGGCGCGGACCCCGACTTTCCGCTGATGAAGCCCGCCACATTCTACGACCGCGAGGGGCTGACGGAGTACATCAACGGCTTGCGCTGACAGCGCTGCCGTGGAACAATCACCATACAATTCAAAGAAACGGAGGTTTTTGAATGAGAAGGAACCATGTCAAGAAGGCCGCGTGCATCGTGTGCCTGCTGCTGTGCGGGCTGCTGGCCTGCGCCCCGGCGCTGGCCGACGCCAGCGCCTGGCTCAACACCGACATCGTCGGCACGGTGACGGCGGACACCCCCGAGGCCCGTCCCCAGGACGACTTCAACCTGGCCATGAACCGGGAGCGCCTCCTGAACCTCGAAATCCCCGATGGCTATACGGGAATCGGCGGCCTCTTCAACGTCCGCTACGCCGTGGACCAGCGCCACCTCGACGCCATACTGGACCAGTCGCTGACCGGCCATGACGCCGAGCTGGTGCATCGGTATTACGACATGCTGATGGACTGGGACACCCGCAACGCCCTGGGCGTCGAGCCGGCCATGCCCTATGTCAACGCGATGCGCGCCATCGACAGCCTGGAGGAAATGACCGCCTGGTTTGCCGACCCGGACCGCGGCGGCATCTCGGCCTTCGAGGGCAACGGCGGCTGCCTGTTTTCCTATGGCGCGGGCATATCCTCGGACGATCCCACCGCGCGGGTGCTGTCGATCAGCCCCATGCCCCTGTCTCTCGGGGATGCCGCGGAATACAGGGAGCTGAGCGAGAACGGCAAGATCTTCAAGGCCCGGATGACGGCCCGCTGGACGGCGATACTGGGCCACCTGGGCTTTTCCGAAGAAGAAGCGACCCAGATGATCGACAACACCTTCGCCTTTGAGGCGCTCATGGCCGCGCAGCAGCTCGACCTGGAGGCGAAGCGGGACCCGGCGAACCTCAGCAGCTTCTGGAACCCCACCGACCTGGCGGGCGTCGAGGAAATATGCGGCGCGTTCCCCGTGGGCCAGATCCTGAAGGGCTGGGGCGCTGACCAGGCCAATCTGTACAATGTGCGCCAGCCCGAATACATGAAGGCCCTGGCGGGCCTCTATACCGAGGAGAACCTCGACCTGATGCGGGACTGGCTGACGGTGCTCACCGTTGCGGCGTGGCCGGGCTACCTGGACCAGGCCACCCGCGACGATACGAACGCCGCCGAAGACGCCGTAATGGGCGTGCAGGGCGTCGAGCCCGACGAGACGCTGGCGATGCAGCACGTCTACAGCGACCTGCCGATCCCGGCGGACAACGTCTACATCGCGAAGTACTGCACCCCCCAGCTGCGCGACGACGTCCGCGGGCTCATCGACGTGATCATCGCCGACTACCGCAAGATGCTGGCGGAGGAGGACTGGCTCACCGAGGCCACCCGCCAGAAGGCCATCGAGAAGCTGGACAACATCGTCATTCGCTGCGTCTACCCGGATACGCTGGAAACCTGGGACGACCTGGAATTCCCGGCGAACGGCAACCTGCTGGAGGCCTCCCTGGCCGCCAGTCGCTACGCCCGGGACCGGGACCTGCGCCTGGTCAACGAGCCGGTGGACCGCAGCCTGTGGGACCGCTTCCTGATGCCCACCTCCACCAGCAACGCCTCCTACTATCCCAAAGACAACTCCATCAACATCATGGCGGGCATACTGACCGACTGCACCTACCAGGACGACTATACCTACGAGGAGAAGCTGGGCACCATCGGCGCGATCATCGGCCATGAGATCAGCCACGCCTTCGACCCCAGCGGCGCCCAGTACGACAAGGACGGCCGGCTGGCGTCCTGGTGGACCGACGAGGACAAGGCCGCCTTCGACGCCCGGGCCAAGAAGCTGGTGGATTATTACGACAGTCTCACGGTGGTCGACGACATCCAATACAGCGGCACCCTGGTGCAGGGCGAGGCCGTGGCCGACATGGGCGGCATGAAGGCCGTGCTGCACATCGCGGCGGGCATAGAGGGCTTTGATTACCAGAAGTTCTTCGAGGCCTATTCCAGGGTCTGGAACAGCGTGTTCGTCAAGGCCGCGGAGGTCTACTACGCCAAGGTGGACCCACATCCGCTGTGCTACCTGCGCATCAACGTGACCGTGTCCCAGTTCGACGAGTTCCAGAAGGCCTTCGACGTCAAGCCGGGCGACGGCATGTACGTGGCCCCGGAGGACCGGATCTGCGTCTGGTAATTTCCATATAACTGGCGGGGGGTCTGTTCAGGCAGGGAAATTCTGATTTGTCGAGCAGGGCTCGATAAATCAGAATTGAGTGATTAGTGGCTAGTGGCTAGTGACTGGTGGTGGTCAAAGAAATCCGCAAGGATTTCATCATTCACTAGCCACTGATCACTAGCCACTAGCCACTCAAATTCTGATTTGTCGCTCCGCGACAAATCAGAATTTGCAAGCGACTGAACAGTTACGGCGGGGGAAATGCTTCCCCCGCCAGTATTATTATCGGTACACAGTGTGAAGAATATTACGATAATAATTGATTTTTGGGCTTGCGCAACTTGGCGGTTGGTAATATAATGGAAGCACTTCCATAGTGAAAGGAGTAACCCCATGAAGAAGCTGATCTGCTGGCTGACCCTGCTCTGCCTGGCGATGCTGCCGACGCTGTCCGCGCTGGCGGAGACCGCCGACGGCGCGCACACCATCGAAGCAAAGCAACTGACCTTCTACTACGGCGACATCGACACCAAGATGGAGAATACCGTCTATTTCATCGACGGCAGCGACGTGCCCTACCTGTCCCTGGCGGACTGGTCGGTCGTGATGGACGGCCCGGCAGAGGACGACGAAGCGTCTGAGGATGCCCCCGCCGACGCCCCTGCCGACGAACCCGCTGACGGTGAGACGGCCGACGCCCCCGCCGAGGCTGAAACCGCCGATGTCCCCGCCGAGGCTGAGACCGCCGACGCGCCCGCCGATGGCGACGGTCCCTCCGACGAGGAACTGACCCAGATGCTCCAGGAGCTCATGAATGAGATGCAGGCCGAGGGCGAGCCCCAGGACGTCACCTTCTCCATGGAGGGCAACGTGGGCACGCTGACCCAGCCGGGCGAGGACAAATACTCCGTCGATTTCGACTGCGACGCCGACACCATCCACTTCCTGGACTACGACGCCTACATGCGGCCCAGCGAGGGCAACCTGCTGATCGACATGCTGGGCAGCTCCGGCCTGGCGGACGAGGACGGCACCGTTCACTACTATGTCCGCCTGAACAGCTCCTACGAGCGCTACGGCAAGGAAGTGACCATCAACGCCGCCGATTACGGCGTGGACTTCATCGCCCAGGACGGCAACTGCTACGTGCCCATGCAGACGCTGGGCGACGTGCTGATGAGCTACTACGGCATCAACATCTTCTACAACGGGGAGATCGTGGCCATCGCTTCCCCCAAGATGCTGATCGATGACGATGGCACGATTTCGGATTTGGGCGAGCTGTACTACAGCGTGAAGCCCCACGACCGCAGCGAGACCATGGCCAAGTTCACCTACGCCGAGCTGTGCCTGGCGCTGGATACCCACTACGGCCTGAAGGATAACCACGGCATCACCAGCTTCAAGGACCTGGCCGAGGACACCGGCCTGGTGGAGGGCCTGACCAGCACCGATCCCGTCGCGGCCGACGCGGCGCTGTACCAGCTGCTGGAGCAGCACCTGGACGACCAGCACACCGGCTTCAACCACCCCTCTCCCGCCAGCGGCCTTAACGCGGGCGACAGCTTCGCGGACGACCTTGGCCCCGGCCAGTCCACCATGCGCTTCCAGATGCTGGCGACCCCCTATGCCAAGGCCCGCGCCGATGCCTATGGCAGCCTCACCGCGCCCATCTACGAGGAGATCGGCAACACCGCCTTCATCACCTTCGACGGCTTTAACCCCATGCCCGACGACGCGGACTACTACGAGACCCCGCCCACCGAGGATGTCCAGGACACCATGGGCATCATCATCTACGCCTACAACCAGATCATGCGCGAGGACAGCCCCATTGAGAACGTCGTGCTGGACATGTCCTGCAACCTGGGCGGCGCGGCCAATACCGCCGTGTACACCATCGGCGCGTTCCTGGGCATCTGCTCCATCAGCACCCGCAACACCCTGTCCGGCGCGCTGACCACCGCCAACTACAGGTGCGATTTGAACCTTGACGGCCAGATCGGCGACGAAGACCTGGGCCTGCTGGACAAGCGCCTGTTCTGCCTGGAGTCCCCGATGAGCTTCTCCTGCGGCAACCTGATCCCCTGCGCCTTCAAGGAGTCCAACATCGTCACCCTGCTGGGCCGCACCTCCGGCGGCGGCGCCTGCGTGGTGCAGCCCCTGTCCACCGCCGACGGCTCCATCTTCCAGATCTCCGGCGCCAAGCAGCTGTCCTTCCTGAAGAATGGCGCGTTCTACGACGTCGACCGCGGCGCTGACCCGGACTTCCCGCTGATGCGGCCCGAGTCCTTCTACGATCGCGAGACCCTGGTCGAGTACATCAATGGGATTCTGTAAGTTCTGATTGATCGGGGTGATTCCAAGGCGACAAGCCCTTGGGCTTGTCGGTTTCGCCTTCGGCGAAACTGCCGACGGCTCAAATCGAAGATTTGAGACGCGGCACCGTTGAAAGACGGAAGAGGTCCTTGACGTTGTAATAACGTCCATTGGAATAGAGGCGCGAGGCACAGCGCAGGGGGACCTCATCCGACCCGGCCTTGCGGCCGGCCCACCTGACGCTCGCAGGCTCGCTAGGGCCTTCGGCCCCCCTGAATCGCTCCCTTCGGTCGCTGGGGAAGGCCTTTGTACAGCCATTCCCCAGAGTGTGTTTCTAAATTCCCCAAGATGCATTTTCGGCGCCTTGAACTGCATTTCTGCGTTGGTTTCCCTTGACTTAGCGCCACTAAGCATGCGGAAAACCGCCTTGAAATGCAGCCCAATCCACTCGAAACTGCACATGTCTCATTTTAGAAACACACTCTAACCCCTAAAACCTAATCCCTAACCCCTAAAACTGATTTGTCGCTCTACGACAAATCAGTTTTTTTTCATCCCCTCCCACATCCCGCAGAACCCCTCGATCTGGGCGCAGCGGGTCATGCCGGACAGGGTGGTGGCGTCGGTCCGTTCGCTGGCGGCAACGGTGGCCTGCATCCGGGCCATGGTGCGCAGTTGTTCGATCAGCCCGGCGCACAGCCCGTTTTCACCGGCCCCGGGGATGGCGGCCAGCGTGTCGGCCAGCCCGTCCGCCTCGGTGGCGGCCAGGGCGCACAGCGCCCTGGCGGCGTCGGGATTGATTTCGCCCCTGTCCAGCTGGAGGGCGACCTCGCCCAGCTGCTTGACCTGCCCGCGCAGCAGTGCGTCGGCCCCGGCCACGGCGTCGATTTGGGCCACCGGGGCCGTTACCCGCAGGGTCAGCCCCTTCGCAGCCAGGGGCAGGACCTGGGCCGGGATGCCCTCGTCGCCGGACAGGCGCCCGGCGATGCGCTCCGCTTCCTTCCGGGTGTCGTACAGTGCCCCCAACACGTGCCAGGCGCCGTCCAGCTGCCGCACGCAGCCCGCCGCGCCCCGGTCCACCCAGGCCGACGCCCGCAGGCGGGCCTCCGGCTGGCTGTCGCAGGCCGCCATGGATACCGCCCAGCCCGTCAGCGCGTCGAAGGCGATCTCCTTCGTCACCCGCGGGGCGGGGGCCATGCTCTGCACCGCGTCGGGCCCCTTGATGTCCAGCGTCAGCACGTATACCACCAGCATCGTCACGCACAGCGCCACCGCCAGCGCCAGCGCCGTCGGCCGCTCCCGCCGCACCCGCACCCGGGAAATGCTCATGCCACCGCCTCCCGTGGAAGGGTATGCGGGGAAGGGGGGATAAATTCAGATTTGTCGCTGAGGCGACAAATCTGAATTTGAGTGGGATTTCTTTTGATAAAAGGACCGAGATACGTTGAAACCTCTGCCGTTCCCATTGAATCAAACAAATCCCGTAGGGATTTGCTCCACCACTAGTCACTAGTCACTAGTCACTAGCCACTAACCACTAATCACTCAATTCTGATTTATCGAGCACAGCTCGATAAATCAGAATTGGTCTTTTTCATGACATCTGCGCGGAAATCATGGGTTATGCCATTCATTCATGCTATAATGTACGGACACAATGATATCAACCGGGAGGATAACCCCATGGCAACCAACAACAACAATTCCCGCCGCAGGTCGGCGCCGCGCCGGCGCAGGCGCCAGGGCGTATCGGTGCTGGCGGTGATCGTGCTGATCATACTGGCACTGTTGATCGGCGCGTTCGGCGGCTACATCATTGCACGCAAGACCGACACCCACATCCACACCATACAGGACCTGAACGACCGCGTCACCGAGCTGGAAAACACGCTGACGCTGATCGGCTACCCCCTGGGCGAGGACGTGGACCCGGCGCAGTGGGCCTATGACAACACCGCCGGCGACACCGCCCTCCAGGAGCTGCGGGGCGACAACGGCGGCTGGGCGGAGGACGACGACGACCTTTGGAACGACGAAACCCTGCTGGGGGCCACTCTGCCCGAGGACAGCGACCCCGTGGTGGTGGCGGAGTTCCAGGGCGGCCAGCTGCTCTCCAGCGAGGTCATACCCGAGTACAACGACCAGCTGAGCAGCCAGATCTTCTCCGGCCACAGCGCCGACGAGGTGGCCGAGGACACCCTGAACCGGGTGCTGAAGAAGCTGGCCGGGGACAAGCTGATCGCCCTGCGGGCCACCGAGCTGGGCCTGACCGAGCTGAGCGAGGCGGACCTTGCCCAGATTCGCCAGCAGGCCACCGCCAATTACGAAACCCAGCTGAACGACTACGTGGCCTTCTCCGAGGATCCGGGCGAGACCCGGGAGAGCGCCGCCAAGAAGCTGGAGGCGGAGGGTGTCACGCTGGAATCGGTGGTGGAATCGCTGAAGCAGAGCTGGTGGAGCCAGAAGTACTTCGAGCACATCGTGAAGGATGTCACCGTCGACGACGGGGAGGTTCAGGCCTGCTACGACAAGCTGCTGGCCACCCAAAAGGACGAATACACCGCCTATCCCGAGGACTTCGAGTACGCCCACACCAACGGCGACTTGGTGGTGTTCCGGCCCGAGGGTTACCGCGCCGTGCGGGATATCCTCATTCCCTTCAGCGCCGAGGACGCCGTGGTGGTGGCCACGCTGACCGAGCAGATTGAGCTGGGCGAGGCCGACGACAATGCCCGGGAGCAGATCGACGCCATGTACGAGACCCTGAACGACAAGGTCAAGGAGGTCCAGGACAAGCTGGCCGCCGGCGAGGCCTTTGAAAGCCTGATGGACGAATACAGCTGCAGCCCCGCCCTGAAGGAGGAGCCGCTGCGCTCCGAGGGGTACTACATTACCGCGAACAGCTTTGTCAACTCCACGGAGTACGTGGAGGGCAGCATGGTGCTGGAGCAGCCCGGACAGGTGTCCGCGCCCCTGCGCAGCCCCCTGGGCGTACACCTGGTACAGTACATCGGCGAGGTCACTCCCGGCCAGGTTCCGCTGGCGGATATCCGGGACGCCGTCGCCGCCGAAGCCCTGAAGCAGAAGCAGAACGAATACTACGAGCAGCAGCGCGACGCCCTGCTGGAGGCCGCCCAGGTGAAGTACTACCCCGAGCGGTTGAGGTAGGACAGAGGCGAGAGACAGAACAAGCGCCCGGCGCAAACCACATCGGTTTGCGCCGGGCGCTTTATCGTTGACCGCTTACAGCCGGCAATCCAGCTTTTCCAGGGCCTTCGCCACGTAATCATAGACGAAGTCCACGGCCTCGGCCTGGGGCACGATCTCCTTCATGCTCTTGTCGCGGGCGGCGATTTCGATGGTGCCGTTTTTCAGGCCCTTGGGGCTGACGACGATGCGCAGCGGTACGCCGAACAGGTCGGCGTCGGAGAACATGACGCCGGCGGAGACGGGGCGGTCGTCCCAAAGGACCTCCACGCCCTTGGCGGTCAGTGCGTCATACAGCTTCTGGCTGGCCTCGGCGACCTCGGGCTGGTCGGCGCGCAGGGAGCAGATCTGCACGTGCCAGGGGGCGATGCTCATGGGCCAGATGGGGCCGTAGTCGTCCCGGTGCGCCTCGCAGACGGAGGCGGCCAGACGGCCCACGCCGATGCCATAGCAGCCCATGATGGGGTGCTTGAGGCTGCCGTCCTGGTCCACGTAGGTCATGTCCATGCTCTCGGTGTACTTGGTGCCCAGCTGGAAGATGTTGCCCACCTCGATGCCGCGGCTGGTGTAGATGTGGGGCTTGCCGCACACCGGGCAGATGCCGCCGTCGATGGCCTTGGCCACGTCCACGTAGTCCACAGTGCCGATATCCCGGGCGATGTTGAAGCCGATGTAGTGCATGTCGTCCTCGCAGGCGCCGGTGGCGAACCACTCAATGCCCTTGAGACTGTTGTCGTACACCACGGTCACGCCCTCGGGCAGGCCGATGGGGCCGGTGAAGCCGGCGTGGATGCCGCTGTCCTCGGTGACCAAGGCGGGATGGACCTCGGCCTTCAGGAAGTTGCGCAGCTTGGTCTCGTTCACGTCCAGGTCGCCCCGGATGAACACGATCACGAAGCTGTCGTCGGCGTTGCGCTGGTACATGACGGCCTTGCAGGTCTGTTGCGGTTTGATCTTCAGGAACGCGCACAGGTCCTCGATGGTCTTGCAGTTCGGGGTGCTGACCTTTTCCAGGGGGGCGATCTCGCCGGGCTCGTTGGTCAGCAGGCAGGGGGCCGCCTCCATGTTGGCGCGGTAGTCGCAGTCGCGGCAGAGCACGATGGTGTCCTCGCCCACGTCGGTGAGCAGCATGTACTCGTGGCTGACCTTGCCGCCCATCATGCCGCTGTCGGAGGCCACCGCCACCACCTCGGGGACGCCGCAGCGGGCGTAAATGCGGTTGTAGGCCTCGTAGCAGCGGGCGTAGTACTTCTCCAGGTCCTCCTGGGAGGTGTGGAAGGAGTAGGCGTCCTTCATGGTGAACTCGCGCACGCGGATCAGGCCGCCGCGGCAGCGGGGCTCGTCGCGGAACTTGGTCTGGATCTGGTAGATCATGAAGGGGTACTGGGTGTAGGAATCGGCCACGTCGGTCATCAGGTGGACGGAGGCCTCCTCGTGGGTCATGCCCAGCACCATGTCGCAGCCGGAGCGGTCCTTGAAGCGCAGCAGCTCGCTGCCGATGCTGTCGTAGCGGCCCGACTTGCGCCACAGGTCCGCGGGCATCGTCACCGGGAACAGCACTTCCTGGCCGTCGATGCGGTTCATTTCCTGGCGGATGATGTTCTCGATCTTGGATGTGATGCGCTTGGTGATGGGGAACAGCGTGAATATGCCGTTGCCCACGGGCTTGATGTAGCCGCCGCGCATCATCAGCGCCTGGGACGCGATGACGCAGTCCGCCGGGGTCTCCTTGAAGCGCTTGGAAACGAGATTTCTGACCTTCATGTGTAGACTTCCTTCCGTGATTATACATTATAAGAATACATTATAAAGTATAGCCGCGCGGGGAGAATTATGCAAGTGAAGATTTGGGATAAATCAGAATTTCTTCAGCTCCGCCACCACCTGGGGGATGAGCTCGATCATGCGGTCGATGGGCTGGTAGCACTGGGCGGGCATCAGGCGCACAGCGTCGGGGCCGGTGACCAGGAAGCCCAGGGGCTGCACGGTCACGCCTGCGCCCGCGCCGCCGGCGAAGGGGGGCTCGGGGGTCTGGGCGGCGGTTGCGGCGGGCTTCATCTCGCCGCCGCCGGCCACGAAGCCGAAGCTGACCCGGGAGATCGGCACCACGGTGGCGCCGTCCGCCGTGGCGATGGGCTCGCCCACGACGGTGTTCACGTCGATCATGTCCCGGATGCTCTCCAGGGTGGTGGTCATCAGGCCTTCAATGGGATGTTTGTCCATTTGGCAATCCTCCTGTGGATGTCGTCGATTTGATTTTTGATGATCGCGGTCATAATCTGCCCGGTGCGCAGTCGGATCATACCTGTCAGCTCCAGGCAGACATCCCCGGCGAACACCGGGGTCACGTCCACCTCCACCCGGCCCGCGTGGGCCCCCAGGGCGGCGGCCAGCCCCCGCAGCGCCCCGCAGGCCAGTGCCGTGGCGGCGGCGTCGCCCAGGCCCAGCCGCCCCCGAAGGCGGATGCGCGCCCCGCGAAGGCGCATGATGACCCGCCACGGCGGCTTTGTCCCGCTTTTGCGGCGCCTTGTGATTGGCCGGTATTCCCTTGCCCGACGCAGCGCCGGGCGCAGCGCGAAGGCGCTGACGCCCACGCCCCAGCGCACCCCGTCCGCCGTGGACAGCGCAAAGGCGGCGCAGAGGGGGACGGAGAGGAGGTAGAACAGCGTTTCGAGGATGGCGGTGAGAAGGATGGGCATGTGGGCTCCTTTTGGGAAATTCTGATTTATCGGGCTGTTGCCCGATAAATCAGAATTTCCCCGTAATGTCATTATTATTCTTTATTCCCCTTCAAAACATGTGTTATAATGGAAATTGGAAAATCATGGCATGGGGGCAGGACATGATCGAGGTTGAGGTGAAGGGCGTTTCCCTGCGGCTGGAGACAGCGGCGGGGCTGTTTTCGCCCCAGAGGGCGGACCGGGGCACGCTGGCGATGCTGTCCTGCGTGGATTTCGCGCCGGGGATGAAGGTGCTGGACCTGGGCTGCGGCTGTGGGCTGGTGGGCATCCTGGCGGCGAAGCAGTGCGGGGAAGGGAACGTCGTCATGTGCGACGTGGACCCGCTGGCGGTGGAAATCGCCCGGAAAAACGCCAAGGGCAACGGCGTCGGGGGCGTGAAAATCGCGCTGTCGGACGGCTTCAAGGCCCTGGATGACACCGGCTTCGACCTGATCCTGTCCAACCCGCCCTACCAGAGCGACTTTGCCGTGGCCAGAAGCTTCATTGAAAAGGGCTTCAACCGGCTGAAAATCGGGGGCCGCCTGGTGATGGTGACCAAGCGGCGCGAATGGTACCGCAACAAGCTCATCGCCATATTCGGCGGGGTGAAGATCCGTGAAATCGACGGGTATTTCGTGTTCGTGGCCGAAAGGCGGCGTATGCGCTATGCCAACCGGTGCGGTTTCATAAAGTGATGGTAATGATTTCTTTGCTTGACAGGGTATATATGAAGGGGTAAAATTATTACGACAGTTTTATAAACTGCGACAGGTATGGTTTTATCACATAGTATTTTACCGGGGATTATGATGTGAAAGGAGAGGAAGGGAATTTTGAGTTGGCCAATCGTCGCATTGATTGCGCTGATTGCGTTGGCCATTGGCCTGTTTGCCGGTTATCTGTACCGCAAAAACGGCATGGAAAAGAAGATCGGACAGACGGAGGAATTCGTCGCCAATATGCTGGAGGACGCCACCCACAAGGCTGAGGAGAAAAAGAAGGAAGCCGTACTGGAGGCCAAGGAAGAGATCATCCGCTTGAAGTCGGAGCTTGATAAAGAAGTTCGTGACCGCCGCAGCGAAGTTTCGCGGCTTGAGCGCAGGGTGAACCAGCGCGAAGAGGCATTTGACAAAAAACTGGACAACCTGGAGGCCCGTGAGGAGGCCCTGAACGAGAAGTACAAGGAGGCCGAGCGCCTGGAGGCCGAGGCCCAGGAGATGCACGAGCGCCAGAAGGGCGAGCTGGAGCGCGTGGCCGGCATGACCTCGGACGAGGCCAAGCAGGTGCTGATCGACAGCGTGCAGAAGGACGCCTACCACGATGCCGCGGTGATGGTGCGCGAGGTGGAGGCCAAGGCCAAGGAAGAGGCCGACAAGCGCGCCCGGGACATCGTTTCCCTGGCCATACAGCGCTGCGCCGCCGACCACGTGGCCGAGACCACGGTTTCGGTGGTGGCGCTGCCCAACGACGACATGAAGGGCCGCATCATCGGCCGCGAGGGCCGCAACATCCGCACCCTTGAAACCGCCACCGGCGTCGACCTGATCATCGACGATACGCCGGAGGCCGTGATCATCTCCGCCTTCGATCCGGTCCGCCGCGAGGTGGCCCGCATCGCCTTGGAGAAGCTGATCATGGACGGCCGCATCCACCCGGCCCGCATCGAGGAAATGGTGGAGAAGGCCAAGCGCGAGGTGGACAATTCCATCCGCGAGGCCGGCGAGCAGGCCATCTTCGAGACGAACCTGCACGGCATACACCCCGAGCTGGTGAGGCTGCTGGGCCGGATGCGCTACCGCACCTCCTACGGCCAGAACGTGCTGCTCCACTCCATCGAGGTCAGCCACCTGGCGGGCGTCATGGCCGCCGAGCTGGGGGCCGACGTGAACCTGGCCAAGCGGGCAGGCCTGCTGCACGACATCGGCAAGGCCATCGACCACGAGGTCGAGGGCACCCACGTGACCATTGGCGCGGACCTGTGCAAGAAGTTCCGGGAGAACGACCTGGTGGTCAATGCCGTCGCCGCCCACCACGGCGACGTGGAGCCCAAGAGCGTGGAGGCCGTGCTGGTGCAGGCCGCCGACGCCATCTCCGCGGCACGCCCCGGCGCGAGGCGCGAGAGCCTGGAGAACTACATCAAGCGCCTGGAGAAGCTGGAGAGCATCGCCTACTCCTTCGACGGCGTGGAGACCTGCTACGCCATACAGTCCGGCCGCGAGGTGCGCATCATCGTCAAGCCCGAGGATGTGAACGACGCCGGTACCCTGATCCTTGCCCGCGAGATCGTCAAGCGGATCGAGAAGGAGATGGAGTACCCCGGACAGATCAAGGTGAACGTCATCCGCGAAACCAGGGCGGTGGAGTTCGCCAAGTAAGCAGAATGGACGCCCCCCGGCCGCAAGGCACAGGGGGCGTTTTGCACGGTTTCATGCAGAGCTCAGTTCATTTGCAGCTCCTTGAGCAGCCGCTCGCGATATTCGGGATCGCTGGCGGCCCGCTTCGCGTCCTCGATCCGGCCGGCGGTCAGCAACCGCTCCATGAGGCTGGAGATCAGGGCCTGGCCTTCCCGGCGCCCTTCGCGGCGCCCTTCCCGGCGTCCTTCCAGTTGCCCCTTTTCGTGGCCTTCCCTGTAGAAGAGCTCCATCTGCCTGGCTTCGTTGTATTCGGTCAAAAGCATGGCCTTCACCTCCGCTCGGTGTGCTTCCAAATAGGGTTTGATGCAAAAATGTTCCGGCATCTCGTCGATCGCAATGCCGATTGCCTCCTCAAGGCTCCCGTCCGCCTCCAGCGCCCGTATTCGATCGACAATCCAGGCGTATTCCGCCAGGGGCTGGCAAAGGGCCATCGTGCGGCCGCTGTGTCCCCTGTTGACATTGATCATCCTGACGCGAACCGCGATGTCCGCGTCCTCCCGGTGCTTCGGCGGGAAGGCGTCATACAGGTTGAGCACGGTTTCATCCGGCATCTCGTCCCGGCCGTTGTAGAACACCAGCAGCCTTGGCACCGGCAAGGGGATGATGGTCTTGCTGTATTTGTTCTTTCCCCGCAGGGTGATGTCCTTTTCGTACAGGCTGCCCGCGTATTGAAGCATGCGCAGGGGCATATTTGGATTGAAGGTGGACTGCTGTTCAAACATATTCATCTCGTTGGAGATGATGAACGAGACATCGTTGTGCATGCCCAGGTAGAGGGCATCCCGGATGGTGGTGATGACGATGGACTCGGGATCGTCATAGCTGGAGCCGTTGACCGCGTTGTAGAGGCTCAATGTCCAGTCCTTGTGCTCGTCGCTGCCAAAGATGAAGCTGAACAGCCGATCCTTGTACTGCGCCTGTGCCCTGGCCATTCTCAAATCACCGCCCTTCCATGTTTATTCTACCACAATGGGAGTAAGATCGCAAGCGAATCCTTCCGGTTTTGCGCTGTCACCGAACTGTCAACACCCAAATCCCGGGTGTTGCTTTCTTTTTGGAGGGCGCGGGGCTATAATGGAACTGACCCGCGGGAAGATTCTGAAAGGACGGTTTCACGCAATGGCTGAATTTGGCGAGAACGTGCGCAGACTGAGGGTGACGAAGGGCCTGACCCAGCAGGGCCTGGCAGATCAATTGTATGTGACCCGGCAGGCAGTTTCCCGCTGGGAGGGCGGCTCCCGCTACCCCGACCTGATGACGGCGAAGAAGCTGGCCGAGGCGCTGGACAGCACGATGGACGCGCTGCTGTCCCCCGAGGACGTGAGTCAGTACGCCCGGAAGGCCCCGGTGCTGGAATCGCCGGCGGCGAAGGGCGCGCAGACGGCGGCGCTGGCCTTTGGCTTCTCGGGCTACCTGGTCCGGCTGTTGTGGTTTGCGATGGGCCTTCGGGACGTGGCCGGCTGGTCAGGGTCCCCCGTCGGCGTGGTCCAGGTACTCAGGGCGGCGCTGATGGCCGCGCTGTTCGGATATGGCACGCTGATGTCGATCCGGGACCGGCTGACGCCGAAGGTGGCCGCGGCCATCGCCGCGGCCTGGTTTGGAAGCGCGGCGCTGGCGGACGCGCTTTCCATGACGCCCCGGGTCGGGAACATGGCGATTATGCTGTGCAAGGCGCTGGCCGGCGGCTGCCTGGTCTGGTTCTTCCTGCGGGATCGCCCGGCCCGGCCGTGGCCCGTCTACGCCATCTGCGCCGGCGGCGGCGTCCTGTCCCTCGTCAGCGCGGCCTATCGCATCCACATGGGTTTTGGAATTGGGGGCGAGATGGGCGGGCTGCTGACCGTCAATACGCTGGTGACGACCTCCGCCCAGCTGGCCACGCTGTGCCTGCTGGGCGTGATGGCGCGGACGCTGTACCGCAAGCGCCGACGGGCGGCGTGAAGCCCACAGGGGTTTTGTTTACGGGCGACTATTGCCCTTATTGCGCAGAGATGATAAATAATGCATGAAGGGGGATTTTTGTGGCGTATCCCTACATGACGCTCAGATGACTTATTACCGCCAGCAGGTGCGCAACAACGCCCACCTGATCCTGGAATATGCCCGGGACGGAGGGGTGCTGAATGCCACAACTGCTTGAATCCTGCCTTTGGATATGGTATAATTCTATCGGAATAAAGATAGAATGATTGGCGAGGTGATTGCTTTGATGACCATTCGGTCTTCCACGGCCCTGCGCAACGATTATGGGGAAATTTCACGCCTTTGCCGGGAGAGTGGCGAGCCGGTGTTCATCACCCGGAACGGCGACGGCGATCTGGTGGTTCAGAGCATCGACGCCTACAACCGGCGGGAGGCGGGCCTGGACCTGCGGGAGAAGCTGCTGGAGGCGGAGGAACAGCTGGCCTCGGGGGTGAAGCCTATTCCGCTGGCGGAAGCGGCGGAGGGATGGAGGGCGCTGCGCGATGAACTCCATGCCCGTTGAGCTGCTGCCCATCGCCCGGGACGACGTGAACAACGCGCTGGTGTACATCGCCGCGGAGGACCCGGGCGCGGCGGACCGGCTGCTGGACGAGCTGCTGGCGGCGATGGATCAGCTGTCCCGCTTTCCGCTGTCCGCGCCGGAGGTATTGGTTGGAGGCAGGCATCCCCGCAGATATTACCGCGTGCCGGTTCCCCCCTATAACGTTTATTGTCGGATCATCGGGGATCGGATCGTGGTCATGCGCTTACTGCACGAACGGATGGATGCGTCGAGATACCTGTAAACACAGCGACAGGGACGGTTTTGCGCAAACCGTCCCTGTCGCCTTTTCTGTCTCTCATACTACTCTCAGGTTAAAACAGCGAAAGCTGTGTAGCAGATTTTTCGTCCTGGCAAGGAAAGACTCCGCGACTCCGCAGGCTTGCTGGCGGCAAGTCAAGGAGGCTTGACGCAGTCAGGGCGGAAAAGATGCCCACAGAATCGCTGGTTTAAACTGAGAGGAGTATCACCCGTCGATTTCGATATCCCGCTCCAATCTCAGGATTTCGATGAAGGTCTTGCCGGGGTTGAAGCGCACCACGTCGCCGTCGTCGTCCCGGTAGACGGTGTTTTTGCTGATCTTCGAGCGCGACCAGGTGCCGGTGAAGTGCTTGCCGCCGATGAAGTAATCGCACTTGTTTTCGCCCTTCAGCTTGACCTTCGGGCGGTCGGACTGGCCGTCGAACCAGCTGTATTCCACGTGCTGCACGATGATGTTGTCCACCAGCACCTGTTCGCCGGTGTCGCCGTCCACGTAGGGCTTGTTGTTGTAGAGCCTGCGGAACTTTTTCAGCGAAGCGTCCCACTCGTAGCCGGGCACGTAGATCTTCGCCCGGTAGGGCACGCGGAAGCTGGCCACGGGCTCGCCCTGCTCGGGCACGGCGTAGGCGTCGCGGAAGCGCAGGGGGGATTTGCAGGTGATGGCGCTCCAGTCGGTGCGGTCGTACAGGTTCTTCAGGTTGCAGATGACGTTGTTGGGGGCCTTGCGGTTCTTGTCCCGGTAGAAATCCCGGTCGCCGCCGATGCCGTCGTAGTCGGGGCCGAAGCCCTTGAGAATGCTCATGGTGTAGTAGACATCGCTGCCGGGGTAGCGTTGGCCGCCGTAGTGGATGAAGGGGCCCTGGTACTCGTTGCAGATGTCCGCGTGCACGATTCGGCAGGAGCGGATGGCCTCGATCTTCTCGGGGATGGTGTCGTTGAACACGGCGGTGTAGCGGGTGTAGCCGCCGTCGTAGATCTCCGTTTCATAAACGATGTCCGCCGAGCCGATGCCCTTTTGGGGCCGCGCGCCGGGCTCGTTGTCCATCTGGCAGATCATGATCCGGGCGTCCTTCTGGTCCGTGGGCAGGCCGGTGGTGATGGAGATGCCGTTCTTCTGGGATGTGGCGGCGGAGGCCGCGAAGGCGAAGAGCAGCGTCAGGGTGAGGACAGTGGCAATCATCTTTTTCATCGTTGTTGTTTTCCTTTCCGTAGCGGTTTACTGGTAGATTTCGCCCCGGTGGCCTACCTCGAGCATCAGGATCACCAGGCGGTCGTCATGGATTTCCGCGATCAGGCGATAGTTACCCACCCGGTAGCGCCACAGCCCGGCCAGGTTGCCGGTGAGGGCCTTGCCGTGGAGGCGGGGGTTGGCTGTGCCGGCCAGGTTCCGGTTCACCCAGCCGTAGATCATCCTTGAGACGGACTTGTCCATCTTCAGAAGCGCCTTGGAGGCGGCCTTCGAGTATTCGACAGTGTAGTGCTTCATGCGTCTGCGTCCTTTGTAATGCCCAGCATTCGCCCCATTTCCTCATGGCTGTAGGTGACCGGGTCGGCCAGGTATTCGGCGTAGGCCTTTTCGGCGGCGCGGACGTCCAGCTCGTCCTCGATCTTCTCCAGCGCCGCGCGGCGCATGAATTCGCTGGCGCTGATGCCGTGCAGCTTCGCGAAGTCTTTGATCAGCTTCGAATCCTCGTCGGAGATGCGCAGGGTCATGGTCATAAAATCACGCTCCTTCTGCAATACATTGTATTACAGAAGGAGCGCGTTGTCAATGGGGGGGAAAAAACGTGCGCCGGGGCTAAAACGCCGAATTACGAGAGTGTTGCAACGCGGGTAAATGAGGCACAGTAGGCGTGGCGCGCTTATGGCGCCTTCTCCTCCAGTGTGTCGATGGTCTTTCCGAACACGAAGTAGCGCTGGTAGAGGAATTCGGTGACGAAGCTCAGGGCCATGTTGACGCCGGTGGCCAGGTATTCGTTCCAGCCGAGGCCGGCGGTGAGCCAGTGCTCCAGGGCGGTGGACAGGGGCGTGAAAACGGCGTAGTAGGCCGCCACCTTCAGCATGGCCACGGGCACGTTTGCGGCGGACTTGAAGGTGAAGCGCCGGTTCAGCGTGAAGTTCCACAGCACCGACAGCACCAGCGCCGCCAGGTAGCTGAGCCAGTAGGGCAGGCGCAGCAGCTCGTTCAGCAGCGCGAACGCCCCGATCTCGATCAGCCCCGCGCTGACGGAGAAAAACGTAAACTTCGCCATGCGAATCCATTCCCGGGTTCGGGGCTGATTATTGTCCCTGTCCACGGAAAACCCTACCATTCGCCGCCATGGTATCCCCTTCCCGGTGGGTCTGTCAAGTGGAAATGTTCGATAATTAACGCAATCAACGGTCCTGCGCGATTGACACGGCAAACGGGGGAATTATAGAATATAGGTTGTGATTTTTTATGCGGTGAGGGGAGCAGCATGACGCACGGGCCGATCTGATACCGGGCATCGGTTGAAGGAAATTGCAAAACGACTGATGAGGAGGAAAAAACCATGTCCCATCCCGAATTGCAGGCCGAGGTGGCGCGCAGGCGCACCTTTGCCATCATTTCCCATCCCGACGCCGGCAAGACCACGCTGACGGAGAAGCTGCTGCTGTACGGCGGAGCGATCCGGCTGGCGGGGTCGGTGAAGGCCCGCAAGACCGCGCGGCACGCCACCAGCGACTGGATGGAGATCGAAAAGCAGCGCGGCATCTCGGTGACGAGCTCCGCGATGCAGTTCGACTATAACGGTTACAGAATCAACATCCTCGACACTCCCGGCCACCAGGACTTCTCCGAGGACACCTACCGCACCCTCGTGGCAGCGGACAGCGCGGTCATGCTGATCGACAACGCCAAGGGCGTGGAGGAGCAGACCGTGAAGCTGTTCAAGGTCTGCCGCCTGCGCAGCATCCCCATATTCACGTTCATCAACAAGATGGACCGCACCGGCCGGGACCCCTTCGAGCTGATGGAGGACATCGAATCGGTGCTGGGTATACGCTCCTGCCCGGTGAACTGGCCCATCGGCATCCACGGGGACTTCAAGGGCGTCTACCACCGGGACACCCGGCTGATCGAGCTGTACAGCGGCGGGGACCACGGCCAGGGCCAGGTGAACGTGGAGACGGTCTCGATTGACGATCCCGAATGCCCGGCGAAGATCGGGCAGACCTACTACGACAAGCTGGTGGAGGACATCGAG
The DNA here is from genome assembly GCA_902798105.1 of uncultured Eubacteriales bacterium. Classification (GTDB taxonomy): domain Bacteria; phylum Bacillota; class Clostridia; order Christensenellales; family Aristaeellaceae; genus UBA2862. Next base: position 6,063 of record CADBVG010000070.1, on the reverse strand, counting down.
CTGCTGGACGTGGCGGGGGACGAATTCGACCTCGATAAGATACTGGCCGGGCAGCTGACGCCGATGTTCTTCGGCTCGGCCACCAACAACTTCGGCGTGGAGCCGTTTTTGAACCGGTTTTTGACCTACACCAAGTCGCCCACGCCCCGCGTGGCCGAGGAGGTGGGGCCCATCGACCCCGCCGACGAGAAGTTTACCGGCTTCATCTTCAAAATCCAGGCCAACATGAACCCGGCCCACCGGGACCGGCTGGCCTTCATGCGGGTGTGCAGCGGCGTGTTTGAAAAGGGCATGACCGTGTGGCACTCCTCCACGAACAGCAAGGTCAAGCTGGCCCAGCCCCAGACCTTCATGGCCCAGGAGCACGAGACCGTGGAGACCGCCTATCCCGGCGACATCATCGGCCTGTTCGACCCCGGCATCTTCCGCCTGGGCGACACCATCTGCACCGGTTCGCCCGTGCGCTACAGCGGCATCCCGCTGTTCGCGCCGGAATTCTTCTGCCGGGTCAGCCCCGAGGATTCCATGAAGCGCAAGCAGTTCCTGAAGGGCATCAACCAGCTTTCCCAGGAGGGCGCGATACAGACCTTCAAGCGGCCCAACATCGGCCGGGAGGAGATGATCGCCGGCGTCGTGGGCGTGTTGCAGATGGACGTGCTGGAGTACCGCCTCAAGGGCGAATACGGCGTGAACATCACCCGGGAAAACCTGCCCTTCCGCTACGTGCGCTGGGTGGTCGAGACCCCGAAGCCGCTGGAGAAGCTGCGTCTGACGAGCACCACCGCCATCGCCGAGGACCGGGTGGGAAGGCCCGTGCTGATGTTTGAAAACGAATGGAGCATCCGCCTCGCCGGGGAAAACAACGAGGGCCTGGTGCTCGCCGAGACCGCGGACCGGATGAGCGCGGACGAGCTCGAGTAAATAATAATGAGGAATTAGGAATGAGGAATTAGGAATTAATGAGGAATTAGGAATGAGGAATTAGGAATTGTGGATGAAATCCTGACGGATTTCTTTGGATTCAAACGGTGCAAGCCCTTCCTCCTTCCGCCAATCCAATCAAAACAAATCCCGTGGCCGAAGGCCTAGCGAAGCGTTAAGGGATTTGCTCCTCCATTCCTCATTCCTCATTCCTAATTCCTAATTAAATAAACAACTCCTACAAACCGAAAAGAGGTACGACATTGAATATCACTCGCAATGACCTTCGCAACATCGCCATCATCGCCCATGTCGACCACGGCAAGACCACCCTGGTGGACGAGATGCTGAAGCAGGGCGGCGTGTTCCGCCAGAACCAGCAGGTGGCGGAGCGCGTGATGGACTCCAACGACCTGGAGCGGGAGCGCGGCATCACGATCCTGTCCAAGAACACCGCCGTGCACTACAACGGCGTGAAGATCAACATCGTGGACACCCCCGGCCACGCGGACTTCTCCGGCGAGGTGGAGCGCGTGCTGAAGATGGTGTCCGGCGTGCTGCTGCTGGTGGACAGCTTCGAGGGCCCCATGCCCCAGACCCGCTTCGTGCTGAAAAAGGCGCTGGAGCTGAATTTGAAGGTCATCATCGTGGTGAACAAGACCGACCGGCCCGACGCCCGCTGCGACGCGGTGGTGGACGAGACGCTGGAGCTGCTGATCGACCTGGACGCCAGCGACGAGCAGCTGGACAGCCCCATCATCTACGCCTCGGGTCGCACCGGCACCGCCACCACCGACTGGAAGGTGCCCGGCACCGACCTGCGGCCGCTGTTCGACGCGATCCTCGAGCACATCCCCGCCCCCGAGGGCGACCCCGACGCGCCCCTTCAGCTGCTGGTGTCCACCATCGACTATAACGACTACGTGGGCCGCATCGGCGTGGGCCGCATCGAACGCGGCTGCATCGAGGCGGGCCAGATGGCCATTCGCTGCGTTTACGATTCGTCCTTCGTCTCGCCCCCGGCGCGCCTGGCGGGCCTGTTCGAGTTCGACGGATTGAAGCGGGTGAACGCCGAAAAGGCCGAGGTTGGGGACATCGTGGCCGTGTCCGGCTTTACGGACCTGCTGATCGGCGATACCATCTGCCCCCCGGCGATGGCCGAACCGCTGCCCTTCGTGAAGATCGACGAGCCGACGATCTCCATGACCTTCTGCGTCAACGACAGCCCCTTCGCCGGCACAGAAGGCACCTATGTCACCTCCCGCCACCTGCGGGCGCGGCTGGAGAAGGAGGCCCTGACCGACGTTTCCCTGCGGGTCGAGGAGACCGAGAGCACCGACGCCTTCCGGGTGTACGGGCGCGGCGAGCTGCACCTGTCCATACTGATCGAGAACATGCGCCGCCAGGGCTACGAGTTCGCCGTGACCAAGCCGGTGGTGCTGTACAAGGACATCGACGGGCAAAAGTGCGAGCCCATGGAGCGGCTGGTGTGCGACGTGCCCACCGAGTACTCCGGCGCGGTGATCGACAAGATCGGCCGCCGCCGGGGCACGCTGCTGTCGATGAACGGCGAAGGCCGCATGCGCCTGGAGTTCATCGTTCCCAGCCGGGGCCTGTTCGGCTACAGGAGTGAGTTCCTGACCGACACCCGCGGCGAGGGCGTCATGAGCGCCGTGTTCGAGGACTACGAGCCGGTCAAGGGCGATATCCCCACCCGTAGCACCGGCGCGCTGGTGGCCTGGGAGGACGGCATCTCCACATCCTATGCCCTGTTCAACATACAGGACCGGGGCGAGCTGTTCATCGAGCCGGGCGTGAAGGTGTACAACGGCATGATCATCGGCCGCAATTCCCGGCCCGGCGACATCGACGTGAACGTGTGCAAGAAGAAGCACATGACCAACAGCCGCAACTCCGCCGCCGCCGAGGAGGCGCTGAAAATCACCGGCGTCCATGTGCCCACCCTGGAGGAGGCCATGGAGTTCATCGACGACGACGAGCTGGTGGAGATCACCCCGAAGTCGATAAGAATGAGAAAACGCATACTGGGCACCGAGGCCCGGAAGAAGCTGGAGGCCCGGAAGAAGAACGGGTGAATTACTTCGCCCCATAATGTATAAAATACCCCCAAATAGCCGACGCTTAGAACATATTCCCATGGAAACGGAGGAATGGTTCTGAAGCGTCGGTTTATTTTTGGCCTGGTACTTATACTTTTGTTTTCGATGAACGTTGCCCGGGCGGAGGGCCTGTCGGACGTGCCGGTCAGCGCCTACATCCGGCTGCATGTGGTGGCGGCGGACGACAGCGCGGCGGCCCAGGCGCTGAAGCTGGAGGTGCGGGACGCGACCCTGGCGGCGGCGCGGACGCTGCTCGAGGACTGCGACGACGCGGACACCGCCTGGGCGCGCATCGGCGAAAATGTGGACGCGCTGGAGACGGCGGCGGCGGCGCGGGCCCGGGCGCTGGGGTACGAGGGCCCGGTGGCGGCCCAGACGGGGGTGTTCGACTTCCCCGACCGGCACTACGGGGCGGTGTTCGTGCCCGCGGGGCGCTATCGGGCGCTGCGGGTGGTGATCGGCGAGGGCGAGGGACACAACTGGTGGTGCGTGCTGTACCCGTCGCTGTGCGTGCCCGAGTCGGAAGGCCCGGTGATATGCGACTGGACGCTGCTGGGCTGGGTCATGCGCCTCCTGGGAGGCGGCGCATGATGGCGAGGCGGATGCTGGCCCTGCTGGCGGCGCTGGCGCTGGCGCTGACCCCGGTGGCCCTGGCGGCGGTGCTGGAGGTGGGATCCCGGGGCGGCGATGTGACCGCCGTGCAGAAGAAGCTGATCCAGTGGGGGTATATGACTGGCGCGGCGGACGGCCGCTACGGCGAAAAGACCCGCCAGGCCGTGGCCGCCTTCCAGCGCAAGAACGGCCTGGCGGCGGACGGCCGGGTGGGGCCCGCCACGGCAAAGGCCATGGGCGTGACGCTCTCCGGCAGCGGGGCGTCGGTGGCGGCTTCGGCGTCGATCATCTCCGCCGACCACCGGCTGCTGTCCCGGCTGGTGTACGCCGAGGCCAGGGGCGAGACCTACAAGGGCCAGGTGGCCGTGGCCGCCGTGGTGCTCAACCGGGTGGCCAGCGCGTCCTTCCCCAACACCATCTCCGGTGTGATCTTCCAGTCCGGGGCCTTCAGCTGTGTGAACAACGGCGCCATCAACAACACCCCGGACAGCACCGCCGTCCGCGCCGCGCTGGACGCACTGAACGGCTGGGATCCCACCGGCGGCTGCCTGTACTACTATAACCCGAGGGGCACCGACGACGCTTGGATCCGCACGCGGACCGTCAAGACCGTGATCGGGAATCATCAGTTTGCCATTTAAAAATGAGGAATGAGGAATTAGGAATGAGGAATGGAGGTGCAAATCCTTCGGATTTGGTTTCTGTTCAGTCATGGCGGCAAAGCGAAATCGCGCACGGGATGGCGCCGCCGCTACAACGAACGACGCCATGTAGCGGCGGCCCCTGGGCCGCCATAAAAACAAGAGTCACATCCGGAACTGAATAATGACCGGATTTGTACTGATAAGGGAGACTTCGATTCCCTGAAACGTCTCATATTCCTTTTGAAAAAAGAAATCCGCCAGGATTTCAACATGAATTCCTCATTCCTAATTCCTCATTCCTAATTAAAGGAGCATCATCCATGAACACATCCTACTACATTGCCGCTCCACGCGCCCGGGACTGGGCGCGGGCGTTGAACGGGGCGCTGGCGGCGCTGCTGGCGGGGGTGCTGGCCTTCGCCTGGGCGCAGACGGCGCGGCTGGGGGAGGCCAACGCCCGGCTGAACGCCGTGGTGCAGAAGGCCTTTTACGAAACCTGCGAGTTGACCGAGGGCGTTTCGGTGAACTTCCGCAAGGCGCTGGTGGCAGGGGAGCGTGGGCAGCTGCAATCGCTGCTGGGGGAGATCGCCCTGCAAACCCAGGGGGCGCTGTCCAACCTGGCGCTGCTGCCCCTGGGCCAGGAGACGGTGTCGGGCACGCTGAAGTTCATCAACCAGGCCGGGGATTTTGCCACGTCGCTGTCGGCGCGGTTGGGCAACGGCGGCGAAGTGACGGAGGCCGACGCCCAGGCGATGGCGCAGCTGTCCGAGACGGCGGCGGCGTTCTCGGTGCGCATGGGCCGGCTGTTGGACCGCTACGAGCGGGGCGAGGCGGTGTTCGACGCCGCGTCCGACGCCGCTTCCGGCGAAGGGGACCTGTATCCCATCACCGGCCCGGCCGCGGACTACCCGACACTGCTGTATGACGGCCCCTTCTCCGATGGCCGCGCGGACGGCGAATTCAGGGGGCTGGAGGGCCTGGCCGAGGTGGGCGAGGCCCAGGCGCGGCAGGCGCTGGCGGCATTCGTGGGCCAGCAGGCGACGGAGGTGGCCTTCACCGGCGAGAGCGAGATCCCGGTGGCCTGCTATGAGTATACGTTGCGGCTGGGGGCCTACCGGCTCAGCGCCGGGGTGACGAAGGCGGGCGGCGAGGTGCTGTATATGCTGTGCGACAGCGCCGCCGGCGAGGTGGTGCTGACCAACGCCCAGGCCACCGACGTCGCGAAGGCGTTCCTGCTGTCCCGGGGCTACGGCGAGATGGAGCTGAGCTATGCCAGCCGCTACGAGGGCATACTGACGGCCAACTTCGCAGCGGTGCAGGACGGCGTGGTGCTGTACCCGGACCTGGTGAAGGTACAGGTGTCACTGGCCGACGGGACCATCGTCGGCCTGGAGGCGGCGAACTACCTGATGAACCACGTCCGGCGGGCGCTGTCGCTGCCCAGGCTGAGCGAGGCCGACGCCATCGGGCGCATCGGCGGGGCGCTGACCCCCCTGGACGCGCGGCTGTGCGTGATCCCCGAGAACGATTCCGAATTCCTGTGCTACGAGGTCCGTGCCACCTCCGGCAGCGACACCTTCCTGGCTTATATCGACGCCATGACCGGCGTGGAGCGAAGGCTGATGCAGGTGGTCGAGGGGGACGGCGGGGCGAAGGTGATGTGACAAATTCTGATGGTGTTAGTCGGGAAGTAGGGTGATGACTCCCTCAGTCAGCCTGCGGCTGACAGCTCCCTCTGGGAGGGAGCCTTAAAAAGGCCCTGTTTC
>CADBVG010000069.1 GCA_902798105.1 uncultured Eubacteriales bacterium | reverse complement strand
TATACTACGCTTTGCGGTATGGTGTAAACATTACGTCCTGTGTTTCATTCATGGTGGGCCCACTTCGTGGGATGCCGATTTAGAAACACACTCTAATCCCTCAATTCTGATATATCGGGCAAGGCTCGATATATCAGAATTCAATCCCCGCCACGATCTTGCCGATGGTATCCAGCTCGATGGCTTCGGAGGTGAACATCAGGTTGCCGTACATGCCGTTTTCGCTGACGGTCACGGACAGGCCGCCCTCGCCGAAGTCGGTCACGTTCATCATCCGGCCGTCCACCACCTTGCCGCCCTCCTGGACGATGTAGTTGGCGGTGCTGGCCTCGGGGTCCAGGAAGAAGATGGCGTAGGCGCAGACGTTCCCGGTGCCGTCGGCGATGCTCAGCTGCACCCAGTCGTAGGCGGTATCGGTCTCGGTGGCGCTCACCTTCCAGCCCTCGGGCAGCCAGGACAGCTTGGGCTCGGCAAAGGCCAGCACGCCGTCGTCCTCCACCGGCTCCTCGTCGAAGTCGAAGGGGGATTCTTCCCCGTCCCCGATCACCAGTTCGTAATCCCCATCGTCGCCGATGGCCAGCTCATAATCCTCGGCGTCTCCCTCGGGCTCACCGCCAAAGTCGGTATCGATGTCAAATTCATCCTCGTCCAGCTCGTCCACGTCGATGGGCAGGCCCTTGCCCCGCGCCAGCGACCACAGGCTCTTCATGCCGGGGTCCCGCTTCAGGGTGTTGAAGTCAGAAGTCAGCGAGCCCAGCGCCTTCATCAGCGCGCCGATGGCGGCGGGGTTGCTGCCCAGGTCTTGCAGGCCCGCTTCCGACAGGTCATCGATCACGCAGGCGGGCTCGGCGCCGCCGGTCTTGTCCTCGATGGCGTCCGCGGTGACGTTCAGGTCAAAGGCGACCGACGCGCTCTTTTTCCGGGTGCGCGCCTCGACGACCACGCTGTTCTGGGAGGTGCCGTCGGGGTTCTCCGCGCCGTACAGGCTGGCGTCCACCTTGGCCTTGTCCTGCTGGGCGGCCTTCATGTTCAGGCTGTAGCTGACGGTACCCGTCTCGTCATGGGCCAGGAAGGCGGACAGCTTGCCGCCGTAGGCCTTGCGGCCGTCCACGGTGGCGAAGGCCGTCATCTCCGCCTCCTGCACGCCGGCGTTGGCGGTGGCCGTCATGTTGATATCGACGCCGCGGCGCTCGTCCAGGGCGTAGACGCAGCTGGCGTTGGACTCCTGGTAATCCGGGATCTTCAGGCTGTGCAGGTTCATCACGATGGGCTCCAGCGCAGGCTGCGCAGGCGCTTCCTCCTGCTCAGCTTCGGTCGGCTCGGGCGCGTCCGTCGGCTCGGCTTCCGCCGGTTCGGCTGCGTCCGTCGGCTCGGCTTCCGCCGGTTCTGCTGCGTTGTCGGCCTCAACGGCCGCGTCCTGCGCCTGGGTCTCACCGCCGTCCACGGCCTCGGGCAGCGCTTCCCCTGTCCCGGCCATCGCCTGGGGCAGGGCCAGCATGGCGTTGGGGTCGAAGGTCAGCACGGCGTCCATCACGTCCACGGTGCCGTCGGCGTTGCGCTGCTCGTCGATGTCCATCTGCATCTGGATGCCAAAGCGCTCGAACAGGGCGCTGTAGCTGTCCAGGCCCCTCAGGCCGGATGCCTCGGGCAGCATGTCGTACAGGTGGAACAGGGCCTTGTAGTAGTCGCCAAGCTCGGGAATCTCATTGAAAACCGCGTCGGTCAGCGCCGCCATCTGCATGGCGTCCAGGCTGTAGCTGTAGGCGGTGACGTCGTACTTCGCGCCGTCCACCTCCAGGGCGGTGGGCGTGCCCTCGCCCCGGTCGATCACCCGGTCAAACACCTTCTGGCACCTGGCGTTGATTTCCTCGTACCGCCCGGGGTCCATGGCCAGCTGCAACAGGCCCGTGTAGGCGGGCATGTATTCCCCGGTGATGAACTGCATCAGCTTCGCGCCTTCGGCGTCCTGCGCGGCCATGGCGGCGTTGACCTGCGCCTCCAGCTGTTCGGCCAGCCCCGCCAGGGCCTCGGCGGTAATATTCACGGCCACGCCGCTGTTGCCGGACAGCGCGGTGAGGCCCTGCTCGTCGGCGACCAGCTGCACGGGCAGCAGGGTCTTGCCCTCGAGGTCGATGCCGAAGTCGTACACGGCCTTCTTGCCGTCGGTGGACACGCCGATGTGGGCCTGGGGCGCCAGGTGCAGCGGCTCGCCGTTCCAGGTGACGCTCACATTGCTCAACGTCAGCGTCCGGGCCGTTGCGGTCGCCGGCAGCGCCTCCGTCTGGACAGCCCCGCCCGCGCCGGTCAGCATCATGGCCAGGCTGAGCAGCATCGCAATCAGATTCATGCTCATTGTTTCTATCCTCCTTAAACCATATAAAGCGGTTACTGTTTCGCAAGTTTATGATACCATGAATCCCGCCCGAAGGCAACGGTTTTCGGCTGAATGATGCATTTTCGCCATCCAAATGTCAACAGTCCCGCTTCAAATATCCCCGGACGCGTACCCCTCCGGCCCTGCATATTATTGTATAATTATACACTAATACGCGGCATTGCACGCATATTTTTACATTATCAACGTTGTAATCCCCGGCTAACGGCGCTATAATATGGTATCATTATCCGGGAGGACATACACATGAACCTGAAGGGAAAGAGCTTTTTGACGCTGCTGGACTTCAGCCCCGAGGAGATTGCGGGCCTGCTGGACCTGGCGGCGGACCTGAAGGCGAAGAAGAAGGCCGGCATCCCCCACGCGAATTTCACCGGCAAGAACATCGCCCTGATCTTTGAAAAGACCAGCACCCGCACACGGTGCAGCTTCGAGGTGGCCGCCCACGACCTGGGCATGGGCGTCACCTACCTGGACCCCACCGGCTCCCAGATCGGCAAGAAGGAATCCATCGCCGACACCGCCCGGGTGCTGGGCCGGATGTACGATGGCATCGAATACCGGGGCTTCGGCCAGGAGATCGTCGAAACGCTGGCAAAACACGCCGGGGTGCCGGTGTGGAACGGCCTGACCAACGAATACCACCCCACCCAGATCCTGGCCGACTTCCTCACCATCCGGGAAAAGTTCGGCAAGCTGGCCGGCGTCAAGCTGGTGTACATGGGCGACGCCCGCTACAACATGGGCAATTCGCTGATGATCGGCTGCGCCAAGATGGGCCTGGACTTCGTGGCCTGCGCCCCGAGGAAGTACTTCCCGAACCCCGCGCTGGTGGACCAGTGCCGCGCCATCGCCCAGTGGACCGGCGCGTCGCTGTCCTTCAACGAGGACCCCATGGACGCCGTAAAGGGCGCGCAGGTGATCTACACCGACGTGTGGGTTTCGATGGGCGAGCCCGACAGCGTGTGGCAGGAGCGCATCGACGACCTGACCGACTACCAGGTGAACGCCAAACTGATGGCCGCCGCGGGCGAGGACGCCGTGTTCATGCACTGCCTGCCCGCCTTCCACGACCTGAACACCGGCATCGGAAGGCAGATCCACGATAAATACGGCCTCGACGCCATGGAGGTCACCGACGAGGTGTTCGAAGGCCCCCGGTCCATCGTCTTCGACGAGGCCGAAAACCGCATGCACACCATCAAGGCCGTGATGGCGGCGACGCTGTAAATTCTGATTTATCGCAGAGCGACAAATCAGAATTTGAGTGGCTAGTGGCCAGTGATTAGTGGCTAGTGAATGATGAAATCCTTACGGATTTCTTTGGATTAAAGGATTGAGAATCGTTGAAATTTCTAACGTTCCCATTGAATCAAAACAAATCCCGTAGGGATTTGTACCACCACTAGTCACTAGCCACTAGCCACTAATCACTCAATTCTGATTTAACCCCAACCTTCAACGAGGTGATACACATGTCCAAACGCTTTCTCATCCTCTCCGACGGCACGGTCTACCCGGGCGAGGGGTTCGGAGCGGATATTGAGGCCACCGGCGAGCTGGTGTTCAACACCGGCGTGGTCGGCTACATCGAGACGCTGACCGACCCCAGCTACTGGGGCCAGATCATCATGCAGACCTTTCCCTCGGTGGGCAACTACGGCATCATCGAGGAGGACTTCGAGGGCGAATGCGCCTGCCGGGGCTACGTGGTGCGCGAATGGTGCCCCGAGCCCAGCAACTTCCGCAGCCAGTACACGCTGGACGCCTTCCTGAAAAAGAACAACATTCCCGGCGTCTGCGGCATCGACACCCGCGCCGTCACCCAGCACATCCGCGAAAAGGGCGTGATGAACGCCATGATCTCGGGCCGCGTGCCGGAGGACCTGACCGCCCTGAAGGCGCTGAAAATCAGCGGCGGCGTGGCCGCGGTCTGCGCGAAGGAACGGGCCTTCTACCCCGCCGCCGGCGAAAAAAAGTGCCATGTGGCGCTGATCGACTACGGCACCAAGCGCAACATCATCCGCGAGCTGTGCGCCAGGGGCTGCGACGTGACCGTGGTGCCCCCCGCCACCCCGGCGAAGGAGATCCTTGCCGCCCACCCCGACGGCGTGATGCTGTCCAACGGCCCCGGCGACCCGGCGGAAAACACCGCCTGCATCGCCGAAATCAAAAAGCTGCTGGGCAAGGCCCCCTTGTTCGGGCTGTGCCTGGGCCACCAGCTGATGGCGCTGGCCGCCGGCGGGCAGACCGTGAAGCTGAAATACGGCCACCGGGGCGGCAACCAGCCCGTGACCGACCGGCAGACCGGCCACACCTACATCACCAGCCAGAACCACGGCTACGCGGTGGTGTCGGACAGCCTGCCCGAGGGCGCCGTGCTGCGCTTCGTCAACGCCAACGACGGCACCTGCGAGGGCGTCGACTACCCCGCCCTGAACGCCTTCTCCGTCCAGTTCCACCCTGAAGCCTGCGCCGGGCCGAGGGACACGTCTGTCTTGTTCGACCGGTTTGTTGAGATTATGACAGGAGATTAAATTAGGAATGAGGAATTAGGAATGAGGAATGGCGGTTGAAATCCCTCCGGGATTTCGTCGATTCAAACCGTCATTTTCGTGCCTATTCAAATCAAAACAAATTCCGTCAGGAATTTGCTCCATCATTCCTCATTCCTCATTTCTCATTAAATTCCTCCCAACCCTCCTTCCGAAAGGAGATATAAGCTATGCCATTAAACAAGAATATAAAGAAGGTCCTCATGATCGGCTCCGGCCCCATCGTCATCGGGCAGGCGGCGGAGTTTGACTACGCCGGGGCCCAGGCCTGCCGGGTGCTGAAGGCGGCGGGGGTGAACGTGGTGCTGGTGAACAGCAACCCGGCCACCATCATGACCGACAAGGCCCTGGCGGACGAAATCTACCTGGAACCGCTGACGGTGGAGACCGTCAAGCGCATCATCGAGAAGGAGAAGCCCGACAGCATGCTGGCGGGGCTGGGCGGCCAGACCGGCCTGACCATGGCCATGCAGCTGGACAAGGAGGGCTTCCTGGAGGCCCACGGCGTCAAACTGATCGGCACCAACGTGGAGGCCATCGACAAGGCCGAGGACCGCCAGCTGTTCAAGGACACCATGGAACAGATCGGCGAGCCGGTCATCCCCTCGGACATCGCCGAAGACGTGGACAGGGCCCTCGCCATCGCGGATGAGATCGGCTACCCCGTCATCATCCGCCCCGCCTTCACCCTGGGCGGCACCGGCGGCGGCGTGGCCTATAATAATGAAGAGATGCGTGCCGCGGCCCGCACCGGGCTGGATGCCTCCCCCATCACCCAGATACTGGTCGAGAAATACATCGCCGGGTGGAAGGAGATCGAGTTCGAGACCATGCGCGACGCCACCGGCAACGCCATCGCCGTTTGCAGCATGGAGAACGTGGACCCCGTGGGCATCCACACCGGCGATTCCATCGTCGTGGCCCCGGCGCTGACCCTTTCCAATAAAGAGTACCAGATGCTGCGCAGCGCGTCGCTGAACATCGTCAATGCCCTGGGCATCGTGGGCGGCTGCAACTGCCAGTTCGCGCTGGACCCGGTCAGTTTCAAATACGCGGTGATCGAGGTCAATCCCCGGGTCAGCCGCTCCTCGGCCCTGGCCAGCAAGGCCACCGGCTACCCCATCGCGAAGGTCACCACCCAGATCGCCCTGGGATACCGGCTGGACGAGATCAAGAACGAGATCACCGGCAAGACCTGCGCCTGCTTCGAGCCCTCGGTGGACTACATCGTCGTGAAGTTCCCCAAGTGGCCCTTCGACAAATTCACCCACGCCTCCCGCAGGCTGGGCACCCAGATGAAGGCCACCGGCGAGGTCATGTCCATCGCGCCGAGCTTCGAGATGGGCCTGATGAAGGCCGTGCGGGGCGCGGAGATCAAGCTGGACACGCTGAACAGGCCCTACCACGGCGACCGGCCTGTGCGCGAGCGCCTTGCCGACCGGGACGATAACCGCATCTTCACCGTGTTCGAGGCCATCAAGGCGGGCGTTTCCATCGACGAAATCTATGAGATCACTAAGATCGACCGCTGGTTCCTGCATAAAATCAAGAACCTGGCGGATTACGAGGCCCGCATTGCCAGCGGCCTTTCGGACGAGGATTATTACCTCGGCAAGCGGCTGGGCTACCCCGACGCCGCCCTGGCGCGCCTCTCCGGGCGGAAGGACCTGCCGAAGGTCGATTCCACCTACAAGATGGTGGACACCTGCGCCGCCGAGTTCGACGCCGAAACCCCCTACTTCTACGAAACCTTCGACACCGTCTGCGATTCGAGACGCTTCCCCCGCTCCGGCAAGCCGGTCATCATCGTGCTGGGCTCCGGCCCCATCCGCATCGGCCAGGGCATCGAGTTCGACTATTCCTCGGTCCACTGCGTATGGACGCTGAAGCAGCTGGGCTACGACGTGGCCATCATCAACAACAACCCCGAGACCGTGTCCACCGACTACGACACCGCCGACCGGCTGTACTTCGAGCCGCTGACCGACGAGGACGTCATGCGCATCATCGAGGTGGAGAAGCCCGTGGGCGTGGTGGTGGCCTTCGGCGGGCAGACCGCCATCAAGCTGACCCAGCACCTGGACCAGGCGGGCGTGAAGATCCTCGGCACCAGCGCCGAGGGCATCGACATCGCCGAGGACCGGGAGCGCTTCGACGCGCTGCTGGAGCAGTTCGCCATCCGCCGCCCGAAGGGCATGAGCGTCCGGGCGCTGGACGAGGCCCTCAAGGCCGCAAACAGCCTGGGCTATCCGGTGCTGCTGCGCCCCAGCTACGTCATCGGCGGCCAGAACATGACCATCGCCCACAACGACCGGGACGTGACGGTCTACATGAACCGCATACTGGCTGGGGGCATCGAGAACCCGGTGCTGATCGACAAGTACATGTCCGGCATCGAGCTGGAGGTGGACGTGATCTCCGACGGCACCGACGTGCTGATCCCCGGCATCATGCAGCACGTGGAACGGGCCGGCGTGCACAGCGGCGATTCCATCGCCGTCTACCCGCCCTTCTCGCTGGACGACGCCATGATGGACACCGTGGTCAAGAGCAGCGAAAAGCTGGCCCTTGCCTTGGGCACAAAGGGCCTGGTGAACATACAATACCTGGTGTGGCAGGGGCAGCTGTACGTGATCGAGGTGAACCCCCGGGCCTCCCGCACCATCCCCTACATCAGCAAGGTCACGAACGTGCCCATGGTGGACATCGCCAGCCGGGTCATGACCGGCGAGACGCTGAAGGACATGGGCTACGGCACCGGCCTGTACAGGACCCCGCCCTACTGCGCGGTGAAGGTGCCCGTATTCAGCTTTGAAAAGCTGAACGACGCCAACAGCTACCTCGGCCCGGAGATGAAGAGCACCGGCGAGGTGCTTGGCCTGGGCAAGAACCTGTCCGAGGCGCTGTTCAAGGGCCTGATCTCCTCGGGGATCAAGCTTCCGCAGCCCGGAACGAAGGCCGGCGTGTTCCTGAGCGTGGACGAGCACGACTACCCCGAGGTGGTGGACGTGGCCCGCCGCTTCAGCGACCTGGGCTGCGCGCTGTACGCCACCGAGGGCACCGCCGCCGCCATCGCCACGCTGGATTTGCCGGTGACCACCATCCCCGGCATCCGCCAGAGCGACCACGCCTTCGAGCTGCTGGAGAGCGGGAAGGTCAACTACATCATCTACACCGGCGCGCTGATGGACAGCACCGTGGAGGACTACATCGCCCTGCACCGCCGGGCACTGGGGCTGGGCATCGCCTGCTTCACGTCTCTGGACACGGCCCGGGCGCTGGCCGACATACTGCTCTCCCGCTACAGCCAGCAGAACACCGAGCTGGTGGACATCAACCACATGCGCGTCGAGCACGAGGCGCTGCGCTTCGTGAAGATGCAGGCCGCAGGCAACGACTACATCCTCATCGACAACATGGACGGCGACATCGCCTGCCCCGAGAGCCTGGCCGTGCGGCTGTGCGAGCAGCACTACGGCGTGGGGGCCGAGGGCTTGACGCTGATCGAGAAGAGCGACGTGGCCGACGCGAAGATGCGCCAGTTCAACCGGGACGGCACCGAGGGCGGCATGGGCGGCAACGCCCTGCGCTGCGTGGGCAAGTACCTGTACGACCGGGGCATCGTCGTGGGCCAGGATATCACCGTCGAGACCGTGGGCGGCGTGAAGGCGCTGCACCTGTTCACCCGCTACGGCAAGGTGTCGTCGGTGGCCGTGGACATGGGCCCCGCCTCCTTCGACCCGAAGGTGGTACCCTGCAACCTGCCCGGGGAGCGGGCCGTGGGCGTGAAGGCCACCATCGGCGGCGCGGATTACACCGTCACCTGCGTGTCCATGGGCAATCCCCACTGCGTGGTGTTCACCGACCATGTGGACGCCCTGGATTTGCAGGCCATTGGCCCCCGGTTTGAAAACGACCCCCTGTTCCCCGAGCGGGTAAACGCCGAATTCGTCCGCGTGGTCAACCCCACCACCCTGCGGATGCGCTGCTTCGAGCGGGGCAGCGGCGAGACCATGGCCTGCGGCACCGGCGCCTGCGCCGCCGCCGCCGCCGCGGTGGAAAACGGCCTGAGCCCAAAGGACACCGACATACTGGTCCAGGTCCCCGGCGGCAAGCTGTACGTGCGCGTCACCGACCGGACCGTCACCCTCACCGGCAAGGTCATGCAGGTATTCGAGGCGACGACGGAGTATTGACGCAGAAAGACGAGTCATAGGGACAGGTTCCTTGACTCACTCCCTATCCAATAAATATCAGGCCGGTACGAATCCCAGCGACACGTACCGGCCTTAAAAAGCAAGTCATGGGGACAGGTTCCTTGACTCATTCCCCTTCCTGTGCTACAATGTCCATGAGGTGATGCGTCATGCCCAGATCCGCCAGAAAACACAGCGAAAACGGCCACTACCATGTCATTTTGCGCGGTGTCAATCGCCTGGAGATATTCCACGATGACGAAGATCGCGCAAGATTCCTGGACACACTGCTGAGGTTTGCCAGGGAGGACAGCATCGGAATCGTCGCCTACTGTCTGATGGACAATCACGCTCACCTGCTGCTGAACGCGGGCGACAACCTGTCTGTATTGATCAAGCAAATCGCCTCCAGCTACGTCTATTACTTCAACCGAAAATATGATCGCGTGGGCCATCTATTCCAGGAGCGCTATAAAAGTGAAGCCGTGGATACGGACGAATACCTGCTGACAGCCGCGCGCTACATCCTGCAAAACCCACAGAAAGCCGGGATTTGCAATGCCATGGATTATCCGTGGAGCAGCTGGCGCGATACCGTGTCGGGCACGGGCCCTTGCATCACGCAGACGTTGTGCGATGTCATCGGAAATCGCCAGGCCCTGCTGGAATTCTTGGAGGCACCCGTCCGGGATGATGGCTTTGAAGCGGAAAACCGCCGGTCCGTAAAAGATGGGGACGCGCACAAGCTGCTCTGCCGCATCGGCCATGTGGATCACCCCGCCCAGATCGCGGAATTCCCATTGAAGCAGCGCAACGATTGCATCGCCCGGGCCAAAGCGGCAGGGCTGTCGGTGCGCCAGATTGCGCGACTGACGGGATTGGATCGCAATATCATACAACGGGCGTGAGTCAAGGAACCTGTCCCCTTGACTCCAAACACGCTGCCGCCGAAACCAGTGTTCTTGCTGCCGGTGATCGTGCCGTTGCCTTGACTGTCCGTGATGGTCAGGCTGCCCCCGACCGCGATCACGCTACGATTGCATTCATTACCGTCTACTTTATGCCCGTTCAGGTCCAGCACGACATAGCGACCCCCGGGCACTCTGAAGACGCCTGCACTGGAGCTATCCTCGGCATCGCCTGTCAGCTTATAAGGAACTACCGCACAATACGGCGGCACATCTGGAGATTTTTTGATTTACCGCCAGTAAACCTTCAAAATCTGCAAGAGCGCCTGACGAAAAAATCACTCGCCAGCTGACCACCTTAATTGCGCGGTATTTCCATAATAAGTCGGGTTGTCTTTGTCTTCGCCAGCAGGCGGATTGCTGTTTATGTTAGCAACCAGTTCATTCCAACCATTGACCTCAATGGCTGTCGCCGCTGACTTCCCATCTCCCGCCGCATTCCTCGCCGCCTCGGTCACCGGGGCCAGCTCCTCCTCGCCGATCTCCAGCGCCGCGGAGTTCAGGTCGAGGCCCAGATCCAGGTCCTCGCCGCCCTCGGGGTCGATTGCCCCGTCCGGCAGGCCCTCGCCCTCGTCCAGCTCGATCTCCAGTTCGCCTTCCGGGGCCTGGGTATCGCCGTCGTTGCCGGTCTCGCCCTCATCCACGACCTCGTCCAAGATCTCGATGGGCTCGTCCATGCCGAGGTCCGTCATGCCGTCCTCCGCCACAGCGAAAAACGACAGCAGCATCGCCAGCGCCATTACAAGGGCCAGCAGCTTGTGCGCGTTGTGTCTCATGGGTCTGCCTCCTCTTTGTGCCTTTTTGTATGGTAAAATTTATTATACCCCCCAAATCACAACCTTTATATGTACGTTAATTTGCGATAGTGTTTCCGTGGTAGACCCGGGCGCTTCGGGTAGGCGGCAGGGCAATCGCACGGGTTGCAAAAGCGCTTTAGCGCTGTGGCGAAACAGGGTTTCAGGGGCGCTATCTCGTGCGCGATTCCGACTTGTGTCGCCCCTGCACGGGATATTGTAATCGAATCGTAATTCACGCGTTTGCCCTGCTTCCCCCGCGTTTTTTTGTTGCCCCAGAGTCATGGGGACAGGTTCCCCGACTCACTTTGATGAGCCAAGGAACCTGTCCCCATGACTCACATTTTTCTGTTGCCCCGCGCCCCAAATTATGCTACAATAATGGATGTATCAAGAGGTTTCCCATAAATTCCCATCACAAAGGATAACGGGTTATCGAAATGACCAATGCCAATGAACTGAACCGCGCCGGATACATCGAGCGCCTGGAGAAGATCCGCCGCCTGTCGTCGCCCTCGCTGGAGGGTATCGGCGACGCCGGGCTGTACAGCGACCTGCTGCGCCAGAATTTCACCCGCATCGGGCGGCTGTCCACCGAGAACCGGGCCTTTCTGGACGCCGAGCTGTTCCCGGTGCTGTTCTCCCGGCAGCCGCTGACCGAGGGGCAGACCGAGAACCTGATCGCCCTGAGCGAGGCGCTGCTGTCCGCCACCAGCGTGGAAAACCTGGACCTGCCCATCGTGTCGCTGATCTCGGACCGGCTGCTGAAGGACGCCGCCGTCCACGGCGACGCGGCCGCCACCATCCGCCGCCTGGACATGCGGATGGACGCCTGCTATGCCCTGATGCTGATGCTGGGCCGGGTCCACGCCTGCCCGGAGATCGCCGACCGCTTCCGCCGGGAGGGCCTGGAGATCGGCTGCCGGTTCCTGAAATACCTGGCGCCGGAGGCATTTCAGGCCCTGGACGACGACAGCCGCCGGATCGTGCTGACGGACGCGCGGTACATGGCCGTGTTCTACGAGGGCATTCCCTGCGGGGACGGTCCGAACCCAGAGCTTGAGCACCTGGAGCGTATGCTGGCCCTGGCCGACGATCCCTTCTATCACAACCTGATGCCCGAATACAACTGGCGGTACTTCCGCTATCGGGTGCTGAACTACTACGCCAAGGTCACCGACGAGGGCAACGCCCGGGGCTTCGCCGGGGCGGACCTCGCAACCATCTGCGACCGCACCGAGGACTTCTCCCGGCTGTGGCACAGCGACCCGGACTACTTCGGCGAATACGACAACGAAAAGCAGGTGCAAATGCTGCTGCTGCGCAACCGCTACCTGGCCGGGCGCATCGGCTACAAGGCCTGCCACGACGGCCTGATCGCCCTGTACGAGCAGCGCGACCCCCACCGCTACGACCTGAACGGCATCTACGACAACCTGCAACTGCCCCTGGAGGCCATTTGCCAGCTGGACCGGGAGCACCTGACCCCGGACGACGCGCGGCGGCTGGACATCTTCTACCGGGAGGTGATCCGCTACGCCATCCACATGCCCAACAGCGGCAGCCTGTCGTCGATGCTGGAATTCTGCCAGGGCATCATCGAGCGCTTCATCGAGGTCCCCGGCGGGCTGTCCTTCGAGGAGATGGCCCTGGAATGCCTCGCCGCGCTGCACCCGCCCACCTATGTCCACTCGATGATGGTGGCGAAGCTGTCGGTGTTCCTGTGCCAGCGGTTGATCGATCGCGCGCCCCGGTGGCTGGTGGGCGCGCTGGGGTGCGAAAGCGCCGCGGACGTGGTTAAAAACCGGACGGCGCTGGAGGATTACACCTTCCACGCGGCCCGGTGCCACGACGTGGGCAAGCTGGCCATCATCGACACCATATTCGTCTACGGGCGCAACCTGTTCGACACCGAGTTCGAGCTGATCCGCACCCACCCCCGCACCGGCTATGAGATGCTGGGCCGCTACGATTCCACCCGCCCCTGCCGGGACATCGCCCTGGGCCACCACCGCTGGTACGACAATTCCCGGGGCTATCCCGAGGATTTCGACACCACGGCCAGCCCCGTCAAGCCCATCATCGACATCGTGCTGTGCGCCGACTGCATGGACGCCGCCACCGACAGCGTAGGCCGCAGCTACCGCCGGGGCAAGACCCTCCGGGAATTCACCGACGAGGTGCTGCCCGAGTGCGGCGACCACTATCCCCCCTGGCTCAGGGACCTGCTGACCGACCCCGAAACCGCTCGCGGCCTGCAAAGCCTGCTGGAAGAGGGGCGCCGGGAGACCTACCAGAGCACCTACGGGCTGCTGAGCCGGATGAATACCGATACACAATGACAGCCGAGGTACACGACATTGAACCAGACCAACCCATCCAACCGACGCAAGCTTTCCACCCGTGACATCGTGCTCTGCGGCCTGTTCGCCGCGCTGATCGCCGTGGGGGCGTTCATTCGGATCACGCTGCCTACGGAGCCCTACCCCTTCACCTTTTCGCTGCAATGGCTGTTCGTGCTGCTGGCCGGCTTCCTGCTGGGGGCCAAGCTGGGCGCGATGAGCGTGGCCACCTACCTGGTCATCGGCCTGGTGGGCGTGCCCGTGTTCGTACATGGCGGCGGGCCCCAGTACATCTTTCGCGCCGGGTTCGGCTTCCTGCTGGGCTTTTTGCTGGCGGCCTTCCTGGTCGGGCTGATCTCCCAAAGGCTGGCCCCGGCCGACGGCGGGGCGCGGCGCGCATTCCTGCCGGTGCTGGCGCGGCTGATGGCCGCTGCCATGGTGGGGCTGGTGGCCTACTACGCCGTGGGCATCGCCTACTACTACTTCATGTACACCTGCGTGCTGACGACCCCCGCCGAATGGGGTCTGGGCATCGCCATCGCGGGCTGCATGACCACCTTCCTGCCCGACCTGGCCCTGTGCGCGATCGCCGCGGCGCTGTCCATACGGCTGCGCCCCGCCCTCCGCGCCGCCATGAGTCAATGAAGCCCCGGCGGCGGCACCCCGCCGCCACCCGGACCCGCGCAACACCTCCCGACAGAACCCGGACATACACGGAGGCACCCATGAAAAACCAAAAAAACGAGCGCTATGTCAAACTGATCTTCACCGGCTGCGCCATCGCGCTGTTCACGCTCCTGTGCTACTTCCTGCTGTCCAACCCAAAGGGCGTCCAGCAGGCGTTTGGCGTCATCGGGAAGATCCTGAAGCCCTTCATGTACTGCGCGGTGATCGCCTACCTGGTCACGCCGCTGTGCCGCAAGCTGGAGGGGCTGTTTGCCAGGCTGTTCAAGCGCGAAAACACCCGGGCGGGCCGGGTGCTGTCCATCGTGCTTTCGCTGCTGATACTGGTGCTCATCGTCCTGTCGGTGATTCTGCTGATCGTCCCCAATCTGGTCAAGAGCGTCCAACAGCTGGGCCGGGTACTCCCGGAGCAGCTGGAACAGGCGCGGGCAGCGCTGGCAAAGCTGCTGGAGGACCACCCCGAATGGGGCAAGTGGCTGGAGGGCGTCGGCGTCGACTGGTACATACGGGTCATCGAATTCCTGAAATCCGGGCTGCCCTCCGTCACCCGTTCGCTGATGAACCAGCTGCGCCTGCGCATCGCGGCGCTGCCCAACTTCACCAGGTCGTTGCTCACCGGCGCGGCCAGCGTGGCGGAGGTCGTAAGCAACCTGATGTTGGGCGTTATCATCGCCATCTACCTGCTGGCCCGACGCCGCCAGCTGGCCGCCCAGGCCAGGCTGCTGCTGCACGGCCTGCTCAAGCCCGCCTGGGCCGACTGGGTGGAGAAAGAGGCGAAGTTCGCCGACCGCATGTTCAACGGCTTCTTCATGGGCAAGCTGCTGGATTCGGCCATCGTGGGCGTGCTGTGCTACATCGGCTGCCTGCTGATGGGCTTCGGCTCGCCGGAGCTGATCGCCGTGATCGTGGGCATAACCAACATCATCCCCTTCTTCGGCCCCTATATGGGCGCGATTCCCTGCGCGCTGCTGCTGCTGCTGGAGAACCCCATGCACTGCCTGATGTTCCTGGTGTTCATCATACTGCTGCAACAGCTGGACGGCAACATCATCGGCCCCCGCATCCTGGGCAACACCACCGGCCTGTCCGGGCTGTGGGTGATGTTCGCCATACTGCTGTTCGGCGGGCTGTGGGGCATCGGCGGCATGATCGTGGGCGTGCCCCTGATGGCCGTGCTGTACGACGTGATTCGCCAGCTTACCCACCACGGCCTGCGCAGCAACGGCCAGGCGGCCATGATCGACCAGTACAACGCCGAATTCCACCCGGAAGAGGAGAAGAAACCCGCAAAACAAAAGACCAGGTGACTGGTCTTTTGCTTTGCATAATACTGACTTCTGATTTGAGGCGCGGCACCGACGCGACAAATCAGAAGTCATGTGGCATAAACACATCCTCCCGCCCCAGCTCCATCAGCATCATGGCGGCGGAGGCCAGCAGGGCGAGGTGCTGGTCGGGGTCGTCCACGGGGATGTCGAACTCCTCCTTCAGCTTGCGGATGCGGTACAGCACGGTATTGCGATGGGTGTACAGCCTCGCGCAGGTCTCCTGGAGCGAGCGGTGGCAGCACAGGTAGGTGTACAGCGTCAGGCAGTACAGCGTGTCGTCCGCCCGGTCCCGCTCCCCCAACGCCCGCACCGCGGGCAGCACCAGGTCATGGGCCTGCCCCAGCTGCCTGAGCATCATCAGCGCCCGGTAGGGCTCGGCCATCACCGCGAAGGGGTGCGGCAGCTTCGGCAGCAGCGCCTCCATCAGCGCCCGGGTGGCGGCATAGACCTCCGGCAGCCGGAACAGCCGCCCGATGGGCGCGGAAATCACCACCCGCAGGCTGAACTGGGCGGACAGGCCGCGAAACAGACCCATGTCCGGGTCGCTGTTCAGGAAGAACACCACGCTGCCGTCGTGCACCATGGGCCGGGACATGGGAAACACGTCCAGGATCGTGCTGCGCAGGGCGTTCTCCGACCAGTTGGCGCTGTGGTACAGCTCCAGGTTCACCAGGGCGATGCGCCGGGGGGCCAGGTACTTCAGCCCTGCCGCCTCGGCCTGGAGCTGAAACAGCGATTCATCGGTGAACCGCCCCTCCAGCAGGTGCTGGAGCACCGATTCCTCGGCGCTGCGCACGCTGCTGCCCCGGCTCGCCTCCAGCATCAGCTGCTTGGCCAGGGCCGATTCCACCGCCTGGAACACCCGCGCGTCCTCCCGCTCCAGCCGCGCGCCGATGTCCACCAGGATCAGGTAGCCCACCGGCGCGCCGCCGGTCATCAGCAGCGAAAAGCGGCGCTTGTAGGGGCTGTCCTGGGGGCTGACCAGCTGGGCCTGGGCATCGGCGCCCGCCAGCAGGCTGCCCGCCTCGTAGGTCAGGCTGCCCATCCGGATGGACGTGCGAAAGGGCGCGTCATCGAAGTCGGCGTCGCAGTGCCAGGCGATCACGTGGAAGGCCATGTCCACCACCATCGCGGGACATTCGAACAGCTCCGCGGCGTCCCGCACCAGCAGCGCCAGGTCGTCCTTGTTCATGAAATCGTTCAGGAACGTCTGCAAGTCCACGCCATCGCCTCCTTTTTCGCAGAATGCCCGACACGCAGACTCTTTGCTTCGCAAGTCTGCGGCGCGACTTCAGCTCGGTGCCTTCGTTCAGAATGACGGCGCTGCGATGGCTGTCATCCTGAGCGAAGTCGAAGGATCTCATTTTTACAACATTCCCGTCGCATTTTCGCGCACATTCAAAGTTATCGCAGCTATGTTGTGCTGTCAGCACAAAGCCTTTCAATACAATTATACCGGGAGCATCGTGAAAAATCAAGTCTTTTTCGCTATAATACCAGCTGTACCGAGGAAACGGTACGACAAGCGAACGCAGAAAGGATGCGATATTATGATGCTTCTGAAGAATGCAAAGGATATAGATAATCTGGTTGAGGCGGTCAACCGTTGCCGTGACGACGTGCTGCTGCGCTCCACCGACGGACGGGAGGAGTTCAACCTGAAGAGCGTGCTGAGCCGCTACATGGCCATCGGCGAGCTGTGCAAGGACCATGGCGACAGCTACGAGGTGTTCTGCATGAACCGGGCCGACGAGGTCTACATGATGGAGTTCTTCAACAACCTGGGTCACGTGAACGCCAAGTAAGACTCTGCAGGCTTGCTGGCGGCAAGTCAAGGAGGCTTGACGCAGTCAGGGCGGAAAAGATGCCCACAGAATCGCTGGTTTAAACTGAGAGGAGTATTAAACAGCATAGACATACGAAGGGTATACAATTGTAGGGGCGCCGCAACGGCGCCCCTACAGCTGTTTTATGCAGCGATATTCGTTTTGAGCCAGCCTCCGTTTTTTATTTATACTACTCTCAGGTTAAAACAGCGAAAGCTATGTAGCAGATTTTTCGTCCTGGCAAGGAAAGACTCCGCAGGCTTGCTGGCGGCAAGTCAAGGAGGCTTGACGCAGTCAAGGCGGAAAAGATGCCCACAGAATCGCTGGTTTAAACTGAGAGGAGTATTACGTATCATAGTGCAAGAAATGCTTCGAGCACTTCTTTTCCATATACTTCTTCAGTTCCTCCGCGCCGGCGCCCTCCACGCTGTCCTTGGGCAGGATATAGTAGGCCTTGCCCTTGATGACGAAGTAGAAGCACATATCGGTGTCGAACAGGCCGTAGATCTCCTTGAATTTGCTGCGGGCATAGTTCTTCTGGCCCTCCAGGTGCATCTCGACGCCATTCTCGTCGATCTTGAACGTCGCCTGCTTGTCCTGGTAGTATTTGCGGTACTTGGCGGTGGATTCGTCGGGCCGCTTGCCGCCGCCGGACAGCGCCACCACCAGCAGCACCGCGCAGATCAGCGCGTAGCCCACCCGGGTCAGCGACAGGCCGTCCCGGTAAAGCATGTAGCCGAAGTAGACCGCCCCGACCGCGCCCAGCGCGCCCAGCACGATGCGCATGGCCGGGGAAATCTCCTTCTTTTGGCGGTACATGGCCTCGAAGTCCGACAGCACCGCGTCGGTATAGGTGAAGGCGGCGGTGAACAGCCCGCCGGTCTTGTTTTCGCTCATTTACTTCTTGCCCTGGCCGTAGTAGGCGTTGGGGCCGTGCTTGCGCATGTAGTGCTTGTCCTGGATGCGCTGCGGCGCGGGCGCGGCGGCGGCGTACACCTGGCGGGTGAATATGGCCATCTTGGAAACCTCCTCCAGCACCACGGCGTGGTACACGGCGTCGGCGGCGTCCTTGCCCCAGGTGAAGGGGCCGTGGCTGTGGCAGATCACCGCGGGCACAGCCACGGGATCGATGCCCCGGGTCTTGAAGCACTCCACGATGGTATTGCCGGTGTTCAGCTCGTAGCCGGCGTCCAGCTCCTCCTGGGTCAGGTGGCGGGCACAGGGGATCGGGCCGTAGAAGTAGTCGGCGTGGGTGGTGCCGTAGCAGGGGATGTCCAGCCCCGCCTGGGCCCAGGCCACCGCGTAGGGGCTGTGGGTATGCACGATGCCGCCGATGGTCGGGAAGGCGTTGTACAGCACCATATGGGTCAGCGTGTCGGAGGAGGGGTTCATGTCGCCCTCCACCTTGTTGCCCTTCAGGTCCATGACCACCAGGTCCTCAGGCTTCAATTCGTCGTATTCCACGCCGGAGGGCTTGATGACGAACAGCCCCTTCTCCCGGTCGATGCCGCTGACATTGCCCCAGGTGTAGGTGACCAGGTTCCGGCGGGGCAGCTCCATGTTGGCCTCGTATACAGCCTTCTTTAAGGATTCAAGCATGGGTAATTCCTCCTTGATGATTGGTCAGTAATTGTGAATCTTTCTGGAAAGGCGACCTCTTCCGACCCGCTTCGCGGGCCACCTGACGCTCGCAGGCTCGCTAGAGTGTGTTTCTAAATGCCGGGAGATGCAGTTTCGAGCGGAGAGGCTGAAAACCCAAAGGGTTTTCAGGTCTGGCCATTGGCCAGACTGCCACGGC
>CADBVG010000068.1 GCA_902798105.1 uncultured Eubacteriales bacterium | reverse complement strand
ATCCCGTAGGGATTTGCTCCACCACTAGTCACTAGCCACTAACCACTAATCACTCAATTCTGATTTATCGAGCACAGCTCGATAAATCAGAATTTACCAAGCTTCCCGTTCAGCTTCCGGTACACCACTGCCATGAACGGCTCCTCCTTGTTCTCCGCGGCCTCGTCCTTTGGCAGCCAGGCCACGGCGCTGTTCTCGTCGGGCTTGGGGCGCAGGGGCTGGGCGTCGTCGGCCTCCAGCAGGTAGGTGACGTTCAGGTGCAGGTGGGCCGATACGAACTGCCCCCGCTTTACGTGGGCGTTCACGGGCAGGATCTCCAGGGAGTAGATGTCGCCGGTGACGGGCCGGATGGCTTCGACGCCGGTCTCCTCCCGGGCCTCCCGCAGGGCGACGGCCAGCAGGTCGCTGTCCCCGTCGGCGTGGCCGCCCGTCCAGGCCCAGGTCCGGTAGATGTTGTGCCACGCCATCAGCGCGTGGGTACGGGCGGGGTTCACGATCCAGGACGAAGCCGTGAAGTGGGCGAAGGGGTTGTCCCGGCTCAGGGGCACATCCAGGCGGTCGATGGCGGCGAGCAGCAGCTCCCGATCCCGGCGTTCCTGCTCGTTGCAGGGGGTATAGGCCTCGATGGCCCGGCGCAGCATGTCCATGGCGGTTTCCTCCCGATCAAATTTGAGACCAGTATAGCCCAAGGCACGCATTTTTTCAAGCCCTACGTATCGACGCCGGTTCCGCATGGGGACTGGCGTTAACGTTATCAAACGGTTCTTCTTTACCCACCTGAGCAATTGGCTTAATCTCTTTGCGGTGGAAGGATGACGGGTGACGCTGCTAAGATATATCGTTGGGAATAGGGGACACAGAACGACCTTCCCGGGAGGGAAAGCGCAAGGCGCATGAATAATATCAAGCAGATTGTCAATGGCCTGAGGATCGCCCAGGCGCTGGCCTCGGACTACATCAGCATCTATTACATCGATATCGAAGACGACAGCTTCATAGAATACCGTTCCACAGACGAATACCAGGAGCTGGGCATCGAACAGGCGGGGGAGGACTTCTTTGCCGTCAGCAAGCGCAACGCGCTTCGCGTGATTCACCCCGATGACCAGGCGGCGTTTATCGCGGCCATGGACAAGGACAACCTGCTTCGCGCCCTGGAAGGTGAGCATACCTTCATGCTGAACTACCGCATGATGTTCGACGGCGCGCCCAAGTACGTGCAGCTGAAGGCCTCCCGCATGGGCGACGGGGACGACAGCCACATCGTCATCGGCGTGCTGAACATCGACGAGCTGGTGCAGGCCCGGGAAGCCCTGCAAAGGATTCGCCAGGAGCATGCGGCCTATTCCCGCATATTCGCGCTGTCCGGCGATTATATCTGCATCTACACCGTTGACCTCGATACCGGGCGCTACACCGTGTTCAGCGCCGTGCAGGGCTATGAGAATCTCGGCCTGACAAAGGACGGCGAGGACTTCTTCGCCAATGCCCACCGCGACAGCCAAAAGGCGGTATATGCCGAGGACCGGGAGCTGTTCACCGCCATGTTCACCCGGGAAAAGGTATTGCAGTCCATCCGGGAGACGGGCATATACGCGCTGAATTACCGCATGCTGATGGATGGCAAGCCCACCTATGTCTGCCTGAAGGCGGCTATGGTGACGGAGGACGGCAGCGACAAGCTGATCGTCGGCACCACCAACATCGACGCCCAGGTGCGCCGGGACATGAGCTATGCCCACGACCTGTCTGTGGCCCGCATGAGGGCCCACCGGGACGCCCTCACCGGCGTCAAGAACCGCAGCGCTTACCTGGATGTGGAGGCAAAGCTCAACCAGCGCATTCGCGACGGGGACCAGGTGCGCTTCGCCGTGGTGGTGTGCGACCTGAACAACCTGAAGCAGACCAACGACAGCTTCGGCCACCAGGCCGGCGACCAGCTGCTCAAGGACGCCTGCGCCATCATCTGCGGCGTGTTCAAGCACAGCCCCGTGTTCCGGGTGGGCGGCGACGAGTTCGCGGTGATCTCCCAGGGCCAGGACTACGACAACATGGACGCGCTGATCGACCGTATGCGCCGGAGCAACGAGAGCAACGAAGCCAGCGGCTGCACGGTCATCGCCTGCGGCATGGCCCGCTACGACCACGACAGCAGCGTCGCCGCGGTGTTCGAGCGTGCCGACCGGAAGATGTACGAGGACAAGAAGACGCTGAAGGACGTCCTTGACTTGCCGCCAGCAAGCCTGCGAAATTTGCAGGCGCGCCTGACGGAAAATTCACTCGCCAGCCAACCACCCTTATTATGCGGTATTTCCTTACTGTACGCTCCAGGCGGAGAAAAAGTTACGGCGGCGCTTGCGCCGCCATTTTTCGTGTAGGGACGGCGGACCGATCCCATCGGCGCATCGCCGCCCCTACATCGCATACCGAATAAAATAACCTTTGCTCCGCCCGGTATGACAACAAAGCACCTGCGTGTCAACCTGGGCGGAGCGAAGGATCATCCGTTACCCCTTACACCCGCGTGGTGAATTTCAAATCCATCTCTTTTACATAGCCCCGATGGCCCTGTAATTCGATCAGCGACCAGCCCTCCACGGTTTCGATGACGCTGACCTCCACGCCCTTCTTGAGCGTGCCCAGCACCGCGCTGCCCTCGTCGGCGGATTCGTACACCGAAACCCTGTTGCCGGTGCCGGGGCTGGTCAGGGCCGTTTCAGTGCTGTCGTCCTCGAATACCACGGCGGCGCTGCCCGGCAAAGCGTCCGTCGCGACAGGTACCAGCCGGAAGGTGGCGGCGTCGGTGGGAATATAGCCCTGCATGCCGTCGTATTCGATGAAGGTCCATTCGCTGCTGTGCAGCAGCACCCGGGCCTCGCTCCCCTGGGGCAGCGCGCCCAGCACCTCGCTGGAGGCCGACGGCGCGGCCTGTATATCCAGGCTGGCTTCGGCGACGGCCTGCTCCGCCAGGTCCTCGTGCTTTTCCAGTGAACCGCCGCCTTCGATGTAGGCGGTGAAGCGCTCGGCGGGGCTCTCGTTCAGGTCGGTGATGCCGATGGAATAGATCACATCGCCGTCGTCCGTGGCATAATCCAGGGTGAGGGTGGCCTTGGGAATGAATTCCATGTACCGGTTCATTACATAGCCGGTCGCGCTTCCCTTCATCACCTTGGACCATTCGTCGCCGCGCTCCAGGCCGATGACGCTGGTGTCGTTTTTCAGGCTCATCAGCGATTCGGCCTCGGTGGAAGGGGCCTCGCGCAGCTTGATGCCCACCTGGCACTTGACCGTGCCCAGGTACAAATCCCGGCTCCGCGTGGTCATGGTGTAGTCGTCGCTGCCGCCAAGCATCGCCCTGACGTGCTCGGCTTCATAGTAGATGGCCTTCTGCACGATGGGGGCGGCGATACCGTCCGCCTCGAAGCCGTAGACGTCCTGGAAGGTGGTCACGGCCCCGGTGACATCCACGTCATAGACGCCGTCGATATCGCCGTCGTACAGCCGCAGCGCTTGCAGGTGCCTTTGCAGCGCCCGCACGGCGGGCCCGCTGCTGCCGTGGCCAAGGGTGACGTTCATGGCGGCGGGGGCGTTGGCGTCGGTGATGGCGTTCTGGAAATCCAGCGTGGCCAGCCCGGTCTGCGCCATGCCCAACAGGTCCTGGGCCTCGCGGACGGCGCGCACGGTGGAGAGCGTGTATTCGTCGGTGATCTCCCCGCTGTAGATGCCCAGCGCCTGGAGCTTCATCTGCAAATCCCGGACCTCGCTGCCGGTGCAGCCCCGGCCCAGCATACCCGGTTCGTCGGGCACGCCCAGGAACTGGCTGTAGGTCTTGCCATCGCTGGCGTGGAAGGAGGCCTGGTAGAGCAGGTCCCGCAGGGCCTCGTCCCGCTCGCCGTCCTTGTGGATCTTCACCTTTGTGCCCACGGGGCAGTTTTGGGCGATGAATTTCGCGTCCTCAGTGCGCATCCGAATGCAGCCGTGGGATACGGGATAGCCGAAGTCCTTCACGGACTGTTCGTTGATTGCGCGCTCGTTGGCGCGGTTGTACAACAGCGAATGGAACATCACGTCATAGTGGATGCGGGTGGCATAGCGGGCGTAGCCGCCGAAGGCCCGGAAGTGGAACCACTCCTCGCGCTCGCCGTCCCGCTCGCTTTCAGGCATGGTAAAGGTGCCCAGGGGAGTGGCGTCGTCCGCGCCGGAGGAGCACAGCCCCTGCATCACAATCGCGCCACCGTCCCTGTTTTCATAGACGGTGACGATCTGGTTGACGATGTCTACATCCACCCGGTACGGCGATACGATTTCATCCGCCCGGGCCAACGGCGCGATGACGCTCATCAGCAGCGTCGCGATTAAGCTATACAGCGCAAGTTTCCTTGCTTTCATGGCGAATATTACTCCTTGATGATTGATATTAACAGTATATCACAACACTATGTCTAAACTATAGATGAAATGTAACATCCTTTCGCCCTTCGGGGGTTATTCGATCGTCGATGGACACGGGCATTAATCTGTGGTAAAATGGAAGCAATAACCGCCGAGGCGGTGGAAGGGGTGGGGCAGCATGATCTTTTTCCAGCGCTTTTACCTGGATCGGGAGAAGGACATTGTGGTGGACCTGTACATGGAGGGCGAGCGCCTGCTGCACGTGATCCGCACGCCCAATCACCACACGGGCAACCTGATTACCAACCTGGCGCGGCTGTGCGGCCTGCCAACCAGCGAGGACGAGCGCGGCCTGAAGGTCATCCGGGGCGAGGTGCCCTGCTACTACGACGGCGACAACCGCCGCTTGTACATACTGCGCCTGGGCAACACAAAGGTGGCCAACATCTGGCCCGATGGCCGGGTGGAGCTGAAGGCCTCGGTGCCCGCCATCTCCAAGACGCTGATGAGCCAGACCAAGGACTATCGCCTGGGCATCGATAAGACCATCGTCAAGACCTACATCCCCAGCGACTGCAAGTTCCGCACCGACCTGCACACCCACATGAACGGCAACCTGCCGCCGGACGTGCTGATCGCGCTGGCCGTCGTCCATCAGATACGCTATCCCTATTATTATATTAAAAAGCTGGGCCTGAAATGCACAAAAGAACAGATCGAAGGGCTGGAGGCGCGGCGCGTTGCGGCGGAGAAGCGCCTGGGCGAGACGACGCTGACGGGCCGCCACCGGGAGCGCCGCATCGACGATTACACCTTCATCAACTTCGCCGACCTGATCCTGGGCAACCTGCCGGACGCCGCCTTCAACATCGAACGCATCCGCAACTCGCTGACCATCCCCAAGGACGGCCAGGCGGTGTTCGCCAACCTGGAAAAGGTGTACCTGTACCGCTATGTGTTCACAAAGGGCGTGCGCGCCGACGCGCCCTTCAGCGGGCTCAACACCGAGGGCATCCCGGACCGGGAGGTGGCCGGCTATGCCCGGCGCATACTGCGGGACCGGGAGGACGACCGCTACCGCGCCAACACCCTGTACCAGGACCTGCTGCTGTGGATTGGGCGGGAATACCAGCGCCGGGGCGTGGAATATGTGGAAATCACCGATACGGCGCTGCTGAACCGGGCGGATTTCCCGGCCAAGCTGCGCCAGATTCACGAGATCATGCCCGCCGTCACCCGGGAGACCGGGGTGCTGATACGCTTCCTGGCAGGCATACGGCGCATCCCGCTGACCATCGTCAAGGACCGGGTGACGCCCAACGACTACCTGGCGGAGAACCTGCGCTGCCTGCGGGCCATCGCCGCCGACCCCTATGTGGCGGGCAGCGACATCATCGGCGAGGAGATCAACGACATCCTCGAATTGCGCAGCGTCATCCGGGAGCTGGTGGCCATCGCCGGGGCGCACCCGGGCTTTGTCATCCGCATCCACGCCGGTGAGAACGACAGCCTGCGGGACAATGTGGCGAACAGCATCCGCTGCGTGGCAGAGGCGCTGGCCCCCGGCCAGGCGATGCCGCCGCTGCGGGTGGGCCACGGGCTGTACACCTGCGACCTGCGCAGCGCCAAGGGCAAGCGGCTGCTGGAGGACATGGCGAAATATGGCGTGACGCTGGAGTTCCAGATCACCTCCAACGTGCGGCTGAACAACCTGAGCCGCCTGGAGCGCCATCCGCTGCTGCAGTATTTGAAGGCCGGGGTGAAGTGCGTGCAGGGCACCGACGGCGGGGCGCTGTACGGCACGAATTCCATCGACGAGGAGCTGAGCCTGGAGAAGCTGCTGGGCCTGAGCTATGACGAGCTGCGAGCCATGCGCCGGGCCGAGGACGGCATACTGGAGGCGAGCCGGCGAAACTTTGCCGACAAGCAGGCCGCCTTCCGCAAGGACTGCCCGGGCGGGGATGTGGAGCTGTACTACCGCGACCGTTTGGCGGGGGCGGGGCAGTCGCCCAGGGACCTGTGGAAGGGTTCCGACAAGCTGCTGACCGAGGCAGCGCTGGCAGGGCAGATCGCGCCCCTGCCCGCCGACGGCTTTCCCATCGTGGTAGCCGGGGGCAGCTTCAACAACAGCCAGCATCGCACTGCCCTTCGCGGCGAGGACAGGGCCTTCATCGACGCCCTGTTGGAGCGCCTCAACCCGGAACAGGTTTACTTTGTGGTGGGCCACACCCTGACCGGACAGGAGGGCTACCTCGCCCGGCGGGCGGCAGGTCGCTTCCGGGTGTTCGCCATCGTACCCGCAATGGTCAGCCGCGGGGA
Source organism: uncultured Eubacteriales bacterium (assembly GCA_902798105.1). Taxonomy (GTDB): domain Bacteria; phylum Bacillota; class Clostridia; order Christensenellales; family Aristaeellaceae; genus UBA2862. The sequence goes on along the minus strand of CADBVG010000068.1, from coordinate 14,447 downwards.
ATTGAACCGCCTGCAATCCGCCGGGGTGGGCGTGCGGGTGTCCATTGAGAGCTCGGGCATGGGCCTGTACAAGAGCTTCGCCTATGAGATCTTCAAGCGTGTCAACTCGGCGCTGCTGGCCTTCGACGGCAATTCCGCGGCGCTGAACCTGATCCAGGAAGCCCGCAACGGCAGGCATAAGTGCCGCATCTACATCAACCCCAAGTCCCGGGGTCTCGCCGCCAAGGCGAAGCTGCTGGAAGGCTATGTCAGTCCCCTGGGGGACGCCCAAACCGTGGCGGAGGAATTGAACCGCTTCACGGGCAGGCAGCTGGGGCAGGCGTGAACGGCTGTGGGTTCGACGAAAAAAAGGCCCTACGACATCGCCGCAATGCGGCTCCGTTCAGGATGACGACGATGTGTTTTGCCTGTCATCCTGAGTGGAGCGAGGCGGCGTCATGCCGCAGGCTCGCGAAGCGCAGGGTCTTTTGTGATTTGCTATTCAGCTTACTTCAACATCACCTGGCCGCCGGTGACGGGGATGGCCTGGCCGGTCTCGTATTTCTGCTCCACGCAGTAGAAGATGGCCTTGGCCACGTCCGCCGGGAAGCAGCCGCGGTTCATGGGCACCTTGGCCATGTAGTATCTGCGCACGTCCTCTACGGTCTTCGCGCCGGGCACCTTGCCGGCGTTCAGGTACTGCACGAACAGGCCGCGCTCGGGGTCGGACCACAGCGGGCCGTCCAGGTAGTTGCCGGGGCAGATGGCGTTGACCTTGATGTTGTAGGGGCACAGCTCCAGCGCGAAGCTCTGGGTCAGGCCGATGCCGCCGAACTTGGAGCCGGCGTAGGCGTAGTTGTTCTTGCTGCCCTCCAGGCCGGACTTGGAGTTGATGGTGATGATATCGCCGAACCACTCCGGGTCGGCCTCGTGCTCGGCCTCCATGATGGCGGCGGCGTACTTGGCGCACAGGAAGTAGCCGGTGTAGTTGATGTTGGTGACAAAGTCGAAGGATTTCTTTTCCAGCTCCAGCAGGTTGCCGGCCTTGGCTACGCCCGCGTTGCTGACCAGTATGTCCAGCCCGCCGAACTGCTCCACGGTCTTCTGCACCATCGCGGCTACGCTCTCCTCATCGGTCACGTTTACCTCGACGGCGGCAGCGTGCGCGCCCAGCTCCTCGGCCACGGCCTGGGCCCCGGGCAGGTTCATGTCGGCGATCACCACGGTCGCGCCCTCCCGGTGCATCTCCTCGGCGATGCCCTTGCCGAAGCCCTGGGCCGCGCCGGTCACGATGGCGATCTTGCCCGCCAGACGCCCCTGGGTCGCCGGACGCTTGCCGATGTTTTCCTTTGCGATGGCAATCCACTTGTTCATGTCAATCATTTTTAATCATCCTTTCATGTGTGTTTTGCAGATTCACGGCGGTGCGGCGTTCGAGCCGCATCACCCACCGTTCCTGGTTCAATTATAGCCAAATCTTCCCGGAAATGCAATACCGGAGGGAGAAAACGGCTCCGGGCGATTGTAGCAGGTTTTTTGGGTTATATTTCCTTATAGATATCTCTTTTGCAGAATAACCTGTAGAGCTTGCTACAACCTGCTACACAAGGCTGATGGACGTTCGCCCCTTGCATTGGGTGGGGTCATGCTTTATAATAGAAGCATGAAAGGACGGGTGAAGCCGATGGCGGACCGAAACAGGGCCATGGCCCGGCGCATCGCCGAAGCGGTGGCCGGGGCCGGGGGCAGGACCTACTACGTGGGCGGCTGCGTCCGCGACCGGCTGATGGGGCTGGAGAACAAGGACATCGACATCGAGGTCCACGGCGTCACCGTTCCGGCGTTGGAGGCGATATTGGACGGGCTGGGCCAGCGCACCGCCATGGGGGCGTCCTTTGGCATCATGGGCCTGCGGCACTACGACCTTGACATCGCCATGCCCCGCTCGGAGAAGGCCACGGGGCGGGGCCACAAGGACTTCGAGGTGTTCGTGGACCCCTTCATCGGCGCGGAGAAGGCCGCCATGCGCCGGGATTTCACGATGAACGCGCTGATGCAGGACGTGCTGACTGGCGAGGTGCTGGACTTCTTCGGCGGCCGGGCGGACATCGCCGCGGGGCGCATCCGCCACGTCAGCGACGCCACTTTCGCCGAGGACCCGCTGAGGGTGTTCCGCGCCGCTCAGTTTGCCGCCCGCTTCAATTTCACCGTGGCCCCTGGGACCACGGCCATCTGCGCAGGGATGGCGGTGGAAGCCCTGGCCTCCGAGCGGGTGATGGGCGAGCTGGAAAAGGCGCTGATGAAGGCGACGCGGCCATCCATCTTCTTCGCGGAGCTGAAAAAGATGAACCGGCTGGGCTATTGGTTTGGCGAGCTGGACGCGCTGAGCGATGGGGATTGGCGGCAGGTCATGGTGGGCCTGGACGGGGCGGCGGCCCTCAGGCAGGCGGCCCGGCAGCCCTCGGACTTCATGCTGGCGGCCATCTGCGCCGGGTTCGGGCCCGAGCGCGCGGGGCGCTTTCTCGCCTGCCTGACGAGTGCGGTCGGCGCGACGCGCTATGTGCTGAACATGGTGCAGCGCCTGGGGGACATGGACCGCTACCTGAAAGACGATCCCGGCGAAGGGGGCTGGATGGCCTTCTTCGATGCCTCGGCCTGCCCGGAGGACCTGATCCTGCTGGCGCGGGCGACGCGCCCGGACGCGGTAACGGACTGGCAGGAGACCGAGGAGCGGCTGCGCGGCCTGTACGCGCTGTATCGAGATCGAATGGAACGGCCATTCGTGATGGGTCGGGATCTGGTGGCGGCGGGATTGCGGCCCGGGCCCGACATGGGCAGGGCGCTGGCCTATGCCCATGAACTGCGGCTGGCGGGCGTGGAGAAGGGCGAACAGCTGAAAAGGACGCTGGAATGGATCGAACAAGGAGGCGAAGCCGATGCTTGACATCACACTGCTGGGCACGGCGGCGCTGATGCCGATTCCTGACCGGGCGCTGACCGCGGCGACCCTCAGCTGCGGGGGGAGCACGATACTCTTCGATTGCGGCGAGGGCACCCAGTCCGCGGCCCGGCGGGCAGGGGTGAGCCTGATGAAGGCGGATGTGATCGCCCTGACCCACTACCACGGGGATCACATCTTTGGGCTGCCGGGACTGATGCAGACCCAGGAGGTTTTCGGGCGCACCCAGCCGCTGACCATAGTTGGGCCCGGGGGCATCAGCGCGGCGCTGCGGCCCATCATGGAGCTGGTGGGCCATACGGGCTACCCGGTGCGCCTGATGGAGCTGCCCCCGGAGGGTGTGCGCATGTGCGACATCGCCCGGGGATGGCCGGAGGCGGCGCGGCTGGCGCCCTTTCCCACGGAGCACCGCGTGCCCAGCCAGGGCTATTGCTTCACGCTGGGCCGTGCCGGGAAGTTCATGCCCGAGCGGGCGAAGGCGCTGGGCGTGCCCGTGAACCAGTGGGGCCTGCTGCAAAAAGGGCAGCGCGTGCAGGCGGGGGAAATCACCGTGCGCCCGGAGGACGTGCTGGGCGCGCCGCGCAAGGGCCTGAAGGTCGTATTTACCGGGGATACCGCCCTGTGCGACAGCCTTGTACGCGCGGCGGTGGGCGCGGATCTGATGATCTGCGAGGCCACCTATGGCGAGAACGACCAGGCCCAACTGGCCCGGGAATACGGCCACATGGTGTTCGCCCAGGCGGCCGAGGCCGCCAAACGGGCCGGGGCAAGGCGGCTGTGGCTGGCCCACTACTCCCAGGTGGTGGAGGACCCGCAGGTTTACCTGCCCAACGCGACGGCCATATTCGAAAATGCCGTCTGCGGTGAGGACGGGCTGTCCGCCACGCTGCGCTTTGAGGATTGAAAGAGGTTGGAGACGATGAAGCGAGCACTGTTGGCCGTTCTGCTGGCGCTGGCGCTGTGCCTGCCCGGCCTGGCCGAAGGAAACAAAGAGGAGGATAATGGAGCGATGAAAACGTATTTTGAACGGCACGGGGCGCTGCACGTGTCCGGCACACAGCTGAAGGACGCGGCGGGACAGCCGGTGCAGCTGCGGGGGGTGAGTACCCTGGGCCTCGCGTGGTACCCGGAATTTGTGAACGAGGACGCCTTTCGCACCCTGCGGGACGAATGGGGGGCGAACACTGTTCGCCTGGCGATGTACACCTGTGAGGAAGGCGGCTACATGACCGGGGGCGACAGGGCCGCGCTGGAAGCGCTGATCGACAGGGGTGTGAAGCTGTGCGCGAAGCTGGGCATGTACGCCATCATCGACTGGCACATCCTCAGCGACGGCGACCCGAACATACACGCCGCCGCCGCCGAGGATTTCTTTCGGCGGATCAGCGCGCTGTACGCCGACCAGCCCCATGTGCTCTACGAGCTGTGCAACGAGCCCAACGGCGCGGGCGTGACCTGGCCGGTGGTGAAGGGGTACGCCGAGCGCATCATTCCGGTGATCCGGGCCAACGCGCCGGATGCGGTAATCATCTGCGGAACGCCAACCTGGTCCCAGGACGTGGACGCGGTGGCCGCCGATCCCCTGGCCGATCCGAACACCATGTACGCGCTGCACTTCTACGCCGCCACCCACAAGGTCACGCTGCGGCGGAAGGTCGAGCGGGCGCTGAAGGACGGCACGCCGGTGTTCGTGTCCGAGTTCAGCATCTGCGACGCCTCCGGCGACGGCGGGATCGACTACGATTCCGCCGCGGCCTGGCGGGAGCTGATCGGGGCCCACGGCCTGTCCTACATCGCCTGGAGCCTGTCCAACCGGGACGAGAGCGCCGCGTTGATCCGCGCCGATTGCCACAAGACGTCGGACTGGACGGAGGACGATTTGACTGAAACGGGCCGGTGGTTGAAGGACGCGCTGTCGGCGGACCGGGAGAAGTAGCATTGCGATGTGCCGGGAATCGTCGCGGTCCGGTCATGGCAGCGCAGGCGCCGCCGCTACATCGAACACAGCCGGTGGCGCCATCCCGTGCGCGATTTTGCTCTGACGTATGACGGAACAAATAACATGGGAATCCATGATAAATGAACTGCCAAGGGGAATAAACGCTATGAAAAGAATATTGTGCCCATTGCTGATGGTCGCCGTGCTGTTGTGCGGCGCTTTCCTCGGGGCCGGCGCCGAAGCCGGGGGAGTGGAAGCTTTTCTCGGCTTCTGGACGGCCGACGGCGTGCGGGCGGAGATCTGGCGCGAGGACGACGAACTGCGCTGCCGGGTCGTCTTCATCCGCGGGGATGAGGACAGCGACGTGTGGGCCTTTGACAATTGCTGGTATGACGCGGAAAGCAACGTGTTCCGGTGTGGCAGCGTCACGCGGACCCACCACCATTACGACACGCTGTGGGAAACGCTACAGGAGACGGACTGGTCGCTGAACGACATGCCCTTTTCCGACTTCCAGGTTTCGGGGGCTGGCATTCGTTTCACGGATGATAATCTGGAAGTGCCCATCGAGTTCAAGAGGCTGGACGGGGCTGACGGGGGAACATGGGGCAAGACCCTGGCCTATGTGGGCCGGTGGACCTGCGAAGGCACCACCCTGCGGGTGGAGGACTACGGCGTCGCCTGGCTGTTCACCGTGGCCGTGCCCCTGGACGGCGGACGCACCGGCAAGTGGGCCTACACCTGTCGCTACGATGCCGACGGGGAGCGCATGGTCTCGGTGGATGTCTCCAACCGCACGCTCATCACCCCGACGGCGGACGGCGGCGCCATCGAGGAAGAGGTGGGCCGGGACGACAGCAAGGCGGCCTTTACCCTCGAAGGCGAACGCCTGACCTGGAGCGACGTGACTGACGGCGACGGCGAGGATATGGCGTTCAGCCGGGTGGACGATGTCATCAACTTAAGGAACTACCGCACAATACGGCGGCACATCTGGCGGTGCCTTTTCCGACCTTAATTGCGCGGTATTTCCTTAAGGAAACACCGCACAATGCTCGCGGCCCATTAGCGGGTGAATTTCAGCCGCTTGCTGCCTGCAAAAATCTCGATGACCCGCCAGGAATGAATAGACGCGAATGCCCCTACACCGGGCTTCCTTCCCACATTTGTTTTCATCCTATCCGCTGAATTGACGGCATAGGCCGGGTGGGAGAGTGATACCTGCCTACAAAAGCCCCATCGGCATTTCATGTGCGAAATGCCGATGGGGCTTTTTCAAAAACCACTATGCCGCCACGGACCTGAGCACAAGCGCCTCGGCCTCGTCCGGGGGCAGGGGACGGCCCCAAATGTAGCCCTGGATGTAGTCGCAGCCGATGCTGCGCAGCGTATCCAGCTGCTCCGGCTCCTCGACGCCCTCGGAAATGACGTCGAAGTTCATGATGTGGCCGATGGAGATGATGGCCGCCACGTACTGCTTCGAGGAATCGCTGCTGTTCATCTTGTCGATGAAGGACTTGTCCACCTTCAGGATGTCAGCCGGGAAGGTGTTCAGGTAGCTTAGCGAGCTATAGCCGGTGCCGAAGTCGTCCAGCGCAATCCGCGCACCCATCTGCTTGACCGAGTTGATGCAGTTCAGGGCTTCCTCCGCCGAGTCGATCATCACCGATTCGGTGATCTCGATCTCCAGGTCCTTCACGGGGAAATCGCAGGTTTTCACGATGTCACGGACCTCCTGGAGGAAGTCGTTGCGCATCAGGTGACGTGCGGAGACGTTGACGCTCAGGGTCAGGTCGGTCCCGGTACGCTTGATCAGGTTGCCCAGGAACAGCGCGGAATCCTGGAAGACCCGGCGGTCGATCTGGTCGATCAGGCCGGCCTTCTCGGCCACGGGGATGAACTGGGCGGGGCTGATGAATTTGCCGTCCTCGTCCTTCAGCCGGGCGAGGGCCTCAAACCCGCGCAGCTTGTGGGAGATGTCGAACTGGGGCTGGAGGTAGAAGCACAGGGTTTTGCGCTCCAGCGCCAAGCGGATCTTCCGCTCGATTTCCAGCGTCTGCTCGGTTTGCAGAATGTCGGGGGTGAAGCGACAGACGCGGTTTGAGGTGCGCTTGCCCTCGTAGAGGGCCGTGAAGGCGTAGGTGAGCAGCGTGTCCCCATCCTCCGTGTCCTCCGGGTATTCGGCGTAGCCATAGCTGGCGGTGATGTAGTAGTCGCAGTTGTCCAGGGTCAGCTTCTCCTCCAGCACGTCGTTGTAGTAGGCGATGGTATTGCGGATGTCGGCGTCGGAATCATAGTTCCGTATAATCAGTGTGTATTCCACGCCGCCCTGGCATGCGATGAAATCCAGCGTGCCCGTTTTTTTCGAACCCAGGCCTTTTTTCCAACGGTCGGCGATTTCGACCAGCACCCTGTTGCCGGTGCTGCGCCCCATGGTGTTGTTGATGGATTTGAAGTGATTGAGGTCGATGCAGACCACAGCGAATGGCTCGCGGCGCGCCACCAGGGAATTGATCAGCTCGGAACAGGCGAATTTGTTGGGCAGGCCCGTGAGCTGGTCGGTGAGGGCCTGCTCCCGCAGCCGGGTCTGGTATTTGCGGGTGTTTCGGTCGTTCCTGTAGATCAGGTTGACGACCAGGACCGCGAGGAAGTTTGAAAACAGCCCCGGAACGGAGGCCATGTTGTGCATTTTGAATATCTGCACCAGCAGCATTGGCAGCTGCACCAGCAGTACGGTCAGGGAAGCGATAAAGCCGAGCCTTCCGTAGAGCAGCACCAGGAAGATGGTGCAGAAGATTCCCAGCATCGAGAACACGCCGGTGAACGACGCGATGGGCGCAGGATTGCCGAACAGCATGATGACACCCTGGTTGCGTGACGTTATGACCGTCATCACATAGGTGCCCACATACAGCAACAGCAACAGCACAAGCCCGGCCAATGGGGCGCGGCGGCGGTGCGACAGGTCGTTCAACATCTTTTCGGCGCCGCTGTGTTCGCTGATGGTCTTATCCCTCTTCATACCTTGACCTCACTTTTGTATGTGCGATACCAGTGCTATTTTATTGTTTGGGGAAGAACGGATTCTCAAAATGGTTACCATATTATATTATAACATATTCGTATACTTGAAATCAACCCGGATTTTGCCAAAAATAACGTTGGGGCGGCACAATAATTCGTTATCTATAGACATTGTGACTGTAATTGTGCTATAATGGTAATGTTAATATATACTCGCGCGTCGAATGCGTTTTTGTAAAATATAATCCGCTTGAATTCAGGGGTGGGTGACCATGAAGAAGTTGGCTTTGTTCCTGTTGTGCCTTGTGCTGGCGATGACCTTTGCCGCGCCAATCTGTGCCCGGGCCGCGGTGCCGGAGGGAAAGGTGGTCCGGGTGGGCTGGTATGAATCGGCCTTCCATCGCACGGACCCCTTCGGCCGCCGCTCGGGCTACGGCTATGTGTACCAGCAGCGCGTGGCCACCTACACCGGCTGGACCTATGAATATGTGGAGGGCAGCTGGTCGGAGCTGCTGGAAATGCTCATCGACGGGGACATCGACCTGCTCAGCGATGTTTCCTACACCGAGGAGCGGGCCCAAAAGATACTGTATTCCGCCGAGGCCATGGGGTCGGAGGACTACCACGCCTTCATCGCTCCCGACAACAAGGAAATCAGCCCCGACGACTTTTCCACCTTCAACGGCAAGCGGGTCGGCGTCAACAAGAACAGCATCCAGGAGCAGATGTTCATCGAGTGGGCAAAGAATCACGACGTCCACCCGGAAATCGTCGAACTGACGGAGAAGACCCCCGAGCTGCTGGAGATGCTGGCCCGGGGGGAGATCGACGTGCTGGTGACGCTGGACACCTACGGCCGCAAGGCCGACGTGGTGCCAGTGTGCAAGGTGGGGGCGGCGGATTCCTATTTTGGCATCAACAAGAACCGTCCGGACCTGAAGCAGGAGCTGGACGTGGCCATGAACCGTATCCTGGAGGACAACCGCAATTTCAACCAGCAGCTGACCGAGCGCTTCAACGAGGCCAGCTCCATCGCCAGCTTCCTCACCGTCGACGAAAAGAACTGGCTGGCCGAACACGGCACCATTCGCGTCGGCTACCTGGACAGCTATATGCCCGTATGCAGCCTGGATGCCGCCACCGGGACCCTGACCGGCGCCCTGGCGGACATACTGGCCTTCGCCAATACCAGCGAACTCAACGCCAGGCTCAACTTCGAGACCCGTCCCTTCGAAAGCGTCGAAGCGGCGCTGCAAAGCCTCGGCGCCGGGGAGATCGACTGCGTTTTCCCGGTGTGCCTGAGCACCTATGATGGCGAACAGGTGGGCGCCATCATCACCGATACCTACATCCGCTGCGAGATGTACGCCGCGATGCGAAACGACGACCAGCAGGGCGTTTCGCCGGAGCGGGCGATGACCGTCGCCGGTCCCGACAACAACCCCAACTACCAGACCTTCCTCAAGGACAACTTTCCCAACTGGAAGCCGGTCGGCTTCAGCAATACCGAGGATGGGTTCAGGGCGGTCGCCGCCGGGGAAGCCGATTGCGTGCTGGTGAGCAACTACCGTCTCAATCGGGTGAGCGCCCTGTGCGACAAGTACAAGCTGTCCACGCTGACCACCGGCCAGTCGATGGCTTTGAGCTTTGCCGTAAACAGGGCGGATGACTGCCTGTATTCGATACTCAACAAGGTCAGCCGGCTGATCCCGCCGGCCACGGTCAACGCCTCGCTGACCCGGAACGCCTTCACCGGCGATCGGGTGACCTTCGGCGAATATCTGAAGGACAACCTGGGCTTCGTGGTGGCGGGGGCCGCCGTGATCGTATCGGTGATACTGTTCCTGTTGCTGTGGAACGTGCGGGCGGAGTCGAAGGCCAGCGCGAGGCGGCGGCTGATTTCCGAGGCGGAGCGCGACCCGCTGACGAAGCTGTACAACCACAGCTTCTTCATCGCCTACGCCAACCGCCTGTACCGCGAACACCCCGAAAAGCCGATGGACGCCATCGTGATGAACATCGAGCGTTTCCATACACTCAACACGCTGAACGGCCGGGAATACGGCGACGCGGTGCTGGCGGCCCTGGGCGCTGAGATCAACGACTTCCTTCACCAGAATGACGGCATCGCGGGCCGCATGGAGGGGGACCACTTCGACCTGTACTGCGCCCATCGGGACGATTACCGGGCACTGCTGGACCGCTTCCAGGGGCGGCTGAACGCCATGTCCCGCAACGCGGACATCCGCCTGCGCATGGGCGTCATGCCCTGGCAGGCTGGGCTCGCCCCTGCGGAGCTGTTCGACCGGGCCTGGTCGGCGTGCAGCATGGTGCGGGGCGACTACAAGAACCACCTGCTGGTCTATGACGAGGCGCTGCGCCGCCGCGACCTGCTCAATCAGAGCCTGCAAAACGACCTGGGCCAGGCGCTGGAGGAGCACGCCCTGGAGGTGTACTACCAGCCCAAATTCGACATCAAGGCCAATCCGCCCAGGCTCGCCAGTGCCGAAGCGCTGGTGCGCTGGCGGCACCCGGAGCTGGGCATGATCTCCCCGGCGGATTTCGTGCCCCTGTTCGAGCGCAGCGGCCAGATCAGCGCCGTGGACCGGTACGTCTGGAACGAGGCCGCCCGGCAGGTCGCCGAGTGGCGGCAGAAGTACGGCGTTGAACTGCCGGTGTCGGTAAACCTGTCCCGGGTGGACGTGTTCGACCCGGACCTGCCCCAGACCCTTGACGACATCGTGGCGCGGTACAACCTGAAGCGCGCCGACCTGAAGCTGGAGGTCACCGAGTCCGCCTACACCGAGAACGCCGACCACCTGATCCGGGTCATCGGCCAGCTGCGGGAAAAGGGCTATGAAATCGAGATGGACGATTTCGGCTCCGGCTACTCCTCGCTGAACATGCTGTCCTCCATGCCCATCGACGTATTGAAGATGGACATGGCCTTCATCCGGAACATCGAGCGCAACGACCGGGATTTCCACCTGGTGGAGCTGATCATCGACATCGCCCGCTACCTGAAGGTGCCCGTGGTGGCCGAGGGCGTGGAGACCGAGAACCAGCTGAAGCTGCTGAGGGACGCGGGCTGCGACCTGGTGCAGGGCTATTATTTCTCGCCGCCGCTGATCGCCGGGGATTTTGAACAGAAGATCCTTCGCCCCGCGGTGGGGAAGTGACATTGATGGACCGTCGATCCACTCCGGACGGCGTTGGGAACACACATCACATCAGACAGGAGGCTGCTCTATGTACAGAAAGAACGGGAACACGCTTGCATTCAGGACTATGATCGCGCTTTTCGTACTTGCAATCTGTGGAGGATGGCTATATTCAGGAAATGATGCCCTCGCCGATGTATCGACAGAAGGGACCTGGGGCACCTGCCCGTGGGCATTGGATACTGATCGCGTGCTGACCGTCTCCGCGGGCGCGGCCGGCGCGGCAGATGCGGCACCGTGGAAGGACGGGACGCTCGGCGATCAGCTGACGGCCATCGTCTTTGAAAATGGCGTCGTGCTTCCTGAGGACTGTTCACAATTGTTTTACACATACTCCGGCCTGAACGTACAGAGCATCGACCTCAGCGGCGCGGACACATCCAACGTCGAGAACTTTGAGTGGATGTTCAGAAAATGCGCCGCGACGAGTGTTGACCTGACCGACTTCAATACCTCTGCTGCGTCGAATGTGTACGGCATGTTCGAGGATTGCCAAAACCTGACAGCCCTCGATGTAACGGGCTTTGATACCTCGGGCCTTACATCCTTCAGCAACATGTTCAAGGGCTGCCAAAGCCTGACCAGCCTTGATGTAACTGGCTTTGATACCTCAAGCGCCGAATACTTCAACAGTATGTTCGAGGACTGCAAAAGCCTGACCAGCCTCGATGTAACGGGCTTTGATACCTCGGGCGTCCGATATTTCAGTGGTATGTTCAAGGGCTGCCAAAGCCTGACCAGCCTTGATGTCACGGGCTTTGATACCTCAAAGGCGATCGATATGGACGGTATGTTCTCGGGCTGCAGCGGCCTGACCAGCCTCAATGTAACCGGCTTCGACACCTCGGCCGCGAAGAATTTGAGAAGCATGTTCAACAGCTGCACCAGGCTGACGAGCCTGGATGTATCCGGCTTTGATACCTCCGCCGCAACTGATATGCATTCCATGTTCAGCTACTGCAGCGGGCTGACGAGCCTCGATGTATCCGGCTTCGATACCTCGTCCGTGAAGGACATGCGCTACATGTTCTGCTACTGCAGTGGGCTGACGAGCCTGGATGTATCCGGCTTCGACACCTCGGCTGTGATCACCATGTACCAGATGTTCGCCCGATGCAGCGGGCTGACGAGCCTGGATGTATCCGGCTTCGATACTTCGTCTGTCATGAATATGGACCAAATGTTCAGTGGCTGCAGCGGGCTGACGAGCCTGGATGTATCCGGCTTTGATACCTCCGCCGTGACCGATATGCAATACATGTTCAATGAATGCAGCAGCCTCACCAGCCTGGACCTCTCCGGCTTTGATACCGCGGCGGTCACCGATATGACCTCTATGTTCTATAAATGTGTCGCCCTGGCCGATTTGAACCTGGAAGGACTGGACACCGCCTGCGTGACGAATATGAGCCGCATGTTTTACGGCTGCAGCAATCTGGCCAGCCTGGACCTGTCCAGCTTTGACACCTCAAAGGTGACGCAGATGTATTACTTATTCGGCTATACCACCGATAAAAGCCTGAAGACCCTGACGGTCGGGAGCGGGTTCAAATTTCCGGAATCCGCCACATCCCCCCAGGATATCCTTCCGGACGACACTTGGACGGCCGATTCGGACGGCGGGGTCTACACGTCTGAACAAATCGTCTTCGAGCGGAGCGGCATTGCCGATACTTATCGGCGGGGCGCGGGCAAGAGCGGAACCTGGGGCACCTGTGCGTGGAAGTTTTCATATACCGCGGAATCCGGCGATGTGACCATTTCCGCGGGTACGGCCGGGTCCGCTGCATCCGCGCCGTGGAAGGACGATAGTGTCGCCGAACACCTGACCGCCATCGCCTTTGAAGGTCCCGTCGTATTGCCGCAGGACTGCACATCCCTGTTTGAGGCGCTGAACATCACCTCGGTGGATTTCAGCGGTGTCGACACCTCGGGCGTCACCAGCATGAAGGCCCTGTTCAAGGATTGCACCAGGCTCGAAAGCCTTGACAACATGGCCTTTGATACCTCGTCCGTGACCGATATGAGCTTCATGTTCCAGAATTGTGGGCATATGCCCAACCTGGATATGGTCGCCACCTTCAATACGGCCAAGGTGACCGATATGACGAGCCTGTTTGACGGCTGCATCATGGTGCGCAGCCTGGATGTCTCCGGCTTCAATACCGCCAGGGTGACCAGCATGGAATCTGTCTTCGATCACTGCGCCGAGCTGACTGAATTGGATGTATCCGCGTGGGACACTTCAAATGTGACCAACATGTCCATGGCCTTCGAGGATTGTCGAAAGCTGCAGCGCCTGAACCTCGGCAACCTGAACACCGCCAAGGTGACCACTATGCGCGCCATGTTCTTTGGATGCCAAGCGCTGAAGATCATCGATTGTTCGGGCTTTGATACGCGGAATGTCACCGATATGGGTTGGTTGTTCTGCGGATGCGAGAGCCTTGATACGCTGGATTTATCCGGCTTTGAGTCAAACGCTTCCCTGAGCGAACATGTCATGCTGAATTCCTGCAGCGTGAAAACCCTGAAGCTGGGCGACAGGTTTGACTTGAAAACCAATGCGGATCTTCCGGAAGCGCAATGGTTTTCCACCACGGCCCACAGCTTCTTTACCTCGAACCAGATCATGAGTGATCGGAGGAAGGTTGCGGATACCTACATAAAGTTCGAAACAACCGTAAGCGGCATCCTCAGCATCCCCGATGAGGTCACCTCAATCGGCTCGGAAGCCTTCCGTGGCGTAGAAGACACGCTGTTGGTCATCCCCCGCGGGGTCGTACAGATTGCGGATGACGCCTTCGACCCGGAATCCATCCTGGCGGTCTATCGCGGTTCCTCCGCTGAGGAATGGGCGCTGGAGCACGGATTCAAATGCCTGGTCATGGAATAGCGCCTGGTCCAAAGCGACGACAGCGCGTTTTCGGCGCTTAATTTGCGGCGTGTCTGCGTTGTTTTCCATTGAATTGCCGCCAGCGAAACCTGGCGGCAATTCAATGCTGAAAAACAAGGTGATCGTTTACGGGAAAGTATGAAACCGGTTTTAGGGCGTTTAAAATCCTGAACATGCAATTTCGGCCTCTTATCCGCCAAAACTGTGTTGTCAAACCTTGACTTGCCGCCAGCAAGCCTGCGGTTTTCCGCCTTGTTTGCCAGCAAACCCACTCGAGCTTGCACATCCCGGACTCTGGTATAACGTTCGTCAATTAACTGGACTATATGATTAGGGCGTGTTTCTAAAATCGCCGCGCCGCATTTTCGGCGTCTTTGCCTGCATTTCGGCGTTACTTTTCCTTGATTTACCGCCAGTAAACCTGCGGAA
>CADBVG010000067.1:10582-19403 GCA_902798105.1 uncultured Eubacteriales bacterium | reverse complement strand
GATTTCCGGTTTCGCCATAGGCGAAACTGATTTTTCAATTCCGCAGGACTTGAAAAATCACCGGGGAAGGCCACTTTTGGGGCCTTCGTCAACAGCTCGACAAATCAGATTTTACCTGACTGAACAGATACCAATTGCGAAAGGAAGCGCCCCCGAGCATTCCCTCTAAAACGCCTCGATTCGGTTGCAAATCGCCAGTGCGGCCGGCCTGTGGGTTATGATGATCACCGTCCTGTCGGTCATGCCCCGCAGGTTTTCCAGCAGTCGGCGCTCGGTGGCCTCGTCCAGGGCGCTGGTCGCCTCGTCCAGCAGCAATACCGGGCTTTCGGAAAAAATCGCCCGCGCGATGGCTATGCGCTGCATCTGGCCCTCGGACAGGCCGGTGCCGCGCTCGCCCAACACGGTGTCAATCCCGTCGTCGAGCTCCTTCACGAAATCCCCGCACGCGATCTCCAGCGCGCGGCCAATGGCCGCGTCGTCGCCGCCGCGCTCGGGGCGCGCAAAGCTCACGATCTCCCGGATGGTTCCGCTCATCAGCTGGTTTCCCTGGGGCACATAGGCGAACAGCCGCCGCCACTTGCCGTCCAGGGGCTGCCGCTTCCCGTGGGAATCCTCGATATACCGCTCCCCCGCATCGGGGCTGTAGACGCCCATCAGCAGCTTCAGCGCCGTCGATTTTCCGCATCCGCTACGGCCCGTAAAGGCGATGTAATCCCCCTTGCGCACCTCAAGCGACAGCTTTTCCAGCGCCGGGGGCATGTTTTCCCTGGTCAGCGCGTCCAGGCGCTCGGTGGCGGGATAGTAGGTAAAGGTCGCGTCCCGCAGGCCGAAGGCTGCCAGGTTCCGGTCATAGTAGTCGCGCACCTCGTCCAATTTTAGCGTGCGCGCCGATCCATCGGAGGGGTATGCTTCGATCTCCATCAGCCGTTCCGCGCTGGCGAGCATCGCGTAGTATTTCGGCAGGTAGCCGGTCAGGTTCGCAAAGGGCGCCTGGATCTGGCTGATCAGCTGTATGACCGCGGTCAGCGTTCCATAGCTGATGGCGCCCGTCAGGATACCATACCCGCAGTATCCCACGCCGAACAGGTACATCCCGTCCATGGCCGTGCCGAAGCCTATGTTGCAGATGTTTGAAAAGCGTATCCTTCGCATCCGCGCGGCCTTGTGGGCCTCCATCCGCTCGCCGGTTTCCCGCTGCGTGCGTTCCTCGGCCGCGTAGCTGCGTATAATCATCATGTTGCTGATGCGCTCCTGTAGGAACACGCGCAGCCTGCCGTCCCGCTCCTGTATGCGCTTATGCAGCCGCTTGAGGGCCCTGCGAAAAAAATAGGTCATCCCGATCACGGCAATCCCGCCCGGAATCAGGACCGCGGCAAAGCGGGCGTCCAGCGCAATAATCATGACCAGGGCGCTGACCAGCTTCACCAGCATCCCCGCCAGTCCGGGCAGTATATCCACATAGCCCTCCGACACGACGACGGTATCGCTGGTCAACCGGTTCATCCATTCGCCGGAGTGGATCGCGCTGACCGTGGCATAGTCCTTTTGAAGGATCTGGCGGGTCAGCCGCCCCTTGAAGATGTTTTCAAAGGTCGCCTTGGACAGCTCCACCAGCCAGCGAATCACCCCCCGAAGGGCAATCATGCCCGCGAGGAGCAAAACCAGCAACACCAAAAAGTGCCAAAACCTGCCGCCGTTTCCATCTACGGCGCAGTCCACGATGTTGCGCAGCAGCAGCGCCTCCAGCACCCCGGACATGCCCGCGATGGCTTCCACCAGCGTCAGCGCGACGATCAGCAGCTTATTCCTGCCCGGCACGCTGTAGAGCCACTTCATCGCACGATTATTCATCTTTTATCCCTGTTCAGTCCCAGCACCGCCCTCATCTGGGTCCTGAAGGCCTTGTTGTGGAACAAGACTCCGCGAAACAGCCGCAACACCCAGCATACGGGATAGAGAAAGGGTGCCTTCTTCAGGAACGGAAACATGGCCTCCATGCCCTCCCTGGATATCGTCAGCCGGGACAGGAAATAACCCCATCTTCCCTTTTGCTTTACTCTAAGCTCGGCAGCGGCGGCGGCATTGCCACTGCTGTCCGAAATCATGACATATTCCAGCATTTCCTCGTCCTCGGCGTTCAGCGCTTTCCCGCTAAACAATTTTAGCGCGAGGCTTCGGTTCTGCCGCTCATAATCCGCAATGCCAATCTTTTCCGCTTCCCGGCACACGTAATCCATGTCGAGCTTCAGCCGCGTCAGGCAGACGTAGGTATCGAGGATCGAACGAATCCCGGTGCCGCTCAAGAAATAGTGCTTGTTTTCGTGGGCGATGACGTACAGGTAAAAATCCTCGTCGGAAAAGTGATACCCGAAGCGCTTCCCTTCGTCAGGGATTAGCCTGTCCTTCACGCGGTCGTAATAGGCCCCAAGGTCCTCCCGCAACGAGGTGGAAAACAGCCGCCTGTGCATCTCAAAACAGCTGACCGGCTTCTTTAGATAGACGTCGTGGGTCCCGTCGTCGAAATCTTCAACGGTAAAGCCCAGCCCGGTCATGATTTGGCGCAGCGCCTCGGCCTGCGCTGCGTCAAACAGTATATCGTTGTCCGCCATCTCCCGCATGCCGTAACGGGGATACATGTCCTTGAGCACCGCGCCCTTCAATGGCATATACCATATGCCCGCTTCCTCCATTCTGGCCAGCACCGCTGCCCTGTCCGCGTCCAGCAGGGCGTTCTTGCGCTGGGCGCTGGCCACAGCCCGGACAAATACATCGTCCTTGATGCCGGCGCTCTCCAGCGCCATGCCCACAGCCGCCGCGAGCAGGTTGTTCCGCGCGGCTTCATACACCCGCGCAAGGTCCATTTTTTTTATCCTTTCGGGGTCGGGCCGTTCGCTGTTTACGGCGCAGGCGGCAAGGTAGATCACGTCCCTGCTGGCTTCCCGGTACTCCTGTCTGGTCATGCTCTGTTCCCTTTCGTCTTCGGTTTCATTTTACACATGGTCCCTGATTCAATCCTTGAAATACACCGCCCGATTCGGTATAATGAACATGTTATACTACTCTCAGGTTAAAACAGCGAAAGCTGTGTAGCAGATTTTTCGTCCTGGCAAGGAAAGACTCCGCAGGCTTGCTGGGTTCGAACGCCCGGAAAACTCTCCGGTGGAGAGTTTTCAGTGAGAACGGGGCGGTAGCCCCTTGGAGGCAAGTCAAGGAGGCTTGACGCAGTCAGGGCGGAAAAGATGCCCACAGAATCGCTGGTTTAAACTGAGATGAGTATTACAGCGCACACAGAAAGGATGGCCCACATGTCCACAATAACCATCTCCCTGGCAGGCATTCCCATCGGCGTAACAGTGCATCACCTGGAAAAGGACGGTTTTTTCCAGGACTACATATGCTCGGATTCCCCCCTGTTTTCCGTAACCGTTACGCCGCCGGACATCGAATACGAGCGCGTTCAATCCAGCAAGCGCCTGATGGCCGACGGGCAGCTGCCAAACATTTTCTCTGAAAAGCCCCTGGAAGCGCTGTCTGTGCTGCGCAAGGTCGCGAACCGCATCTTTGATTACGACGTCATACTGTTCCACAGCTCCATACTCGCCGTGGATGGCAGGGCATACCTGTTCGCCGCGCCCTCCGGCACCGGCAAGACCACCCACAGCCGCCTGTGGCTGCAGCTGCTGCCCCAGGCCCACATCCTCAACGGGGACAAGCCCTTCCTGAAGGTCGAAGCCGACGGGCGGGTCATGGCCTGCGGCACGCCCTGGCGGGGCAAGGAGCGCTACGGCGTCAATGAGATTTTGCCGCTGGAGGCCATTTGCCTGCTGGAGCGCGACACCGTGAACCACATCCAGCCCGTCACCTTCTCCGAGGCCCTCGACGCGCTCATCTACCAGACCCACCTGCCCGACGACCCCCTGGCCAGGGTGAAGGTGCTTCAGCTGATCGGCAGAATCGGCCAGTCGGTGCGCCTGTACCGCCTCGGCTGCAACACGGATATCGAGGCCGCGCGGGTCAGCTCCCGGGCCATGCTCGCCGGATGCACGGAGAATAAACCATGAGCGATGCTTTGACCTTTGAACAGCTGCTGGCGCTGGACGGCCGCCTGGCCTACACCAACAAGGGCGTCAGCATGCTGCCGCTGCTGCGCCAGGGCCGGGACGTCATGGTCATCGAGCGCAAGGGCGACGCCCGCTGCAAGAGGCTGGACGCCGTGTTGTTCAAGCGCCCCAATGCCCGCGGCGCCGACTATGTGATGCACCGGGTGCTGCGCGTCAACGACGACGGCACCTATTGGATCGTCGGCGACAACTGCGTCACCGGCGATACCGTCCCCGAGGAGAACGTCATCGGCATATTGACCGCCGTGGTGCGGGATGGCAAAACCATCCCCGTCACCGACCGGCGCTACCGGCTGTACGTAAACACATGGTGCCGCTTCTACCGCCTGCGCATCGCCATTCTTCGCGCGAAGCACCTCGCGGGCCGCTGCCTCCGGAAGCTGGGTTTGAGGAAATAGCCTGTCAGATTGGCCATGGTGTGTTTCTGTATGCCCATCCGGCAGCATGGGTACACCATCAATGAAAGGATGGGCCTGTAGCGGCGGCGCCTGCGCCGCCGCTACAAATGTCGTGGGTCGCATGGCTGCCGCAATTCACAGCAATCCCCGCACATGCGTTTGCGCGTAATCCCCCTTGCGCTGCCTATGCCCTTTGCGCCGGGTCATACTCCCATATGTAAAAATACTGTTCCCCACTCACAACCTTCAGCCCGCGGATGGTGTCCATTTTTTCGCGGTATTTCAGCGTCCAGCCCGCGCGCCCATCAAAACCGGTGCCCATGCCCCACCAGTGGAGCAGTGTGATCGGGTGTCGCAGGTGGTTCTCCAGATGCTCGATAAAGGCAAGGCGCGTGTTGATGAGGAACGAATTGGCGACGGACAGGACCGTGTAGTCGTTGTAATCCACCGCAAATGCGTCCCCGATCATGACATGCACATTCGGATAGCGCGCGGCCCATTCCCGGGCGATATTGCCGACCGCCTCGTTGTGCTCGATGCCGTACACCTGGCAGGGGCATTTGACGCTGGCCAGGTACGCAAGCACGCGCCCCTTCCCGCAGCCCACGTCCATAAAGGCGTCCGACGCCTTCAGCCGAACGTGGGAAAAGACCTCTTTGAGTATAATATAGTGGGTGGATTGGGAACCCGTGCCGCCGATGCCCTTGTCAACATCCTGATCCAGGCTCGGCACGAATTCTACCAGGCTCCGGCCGCAAATCCTGCGGTCATTGACTTCATCCATGAAATCGAGCAGCCTGAACGAGCATTTTCTGTATACTTTTCCCAAAATGTCATTCATCGATCAAGCCTGACGCCTTCAGCTGGTCGATTACCACGCTGACCGCCTTGTCCGCGGTGGCCGCGTCCAGCCCCGAATACTTCTCCATCAAACGCTGGGCGACCTGCTTTGGGTCCTGGCCCTCGCTCAACCCGCGAAACACCTCCGCGCCGCTCTCGTTCAACTTGACGATGCCGTGGAAATTCTCAGCCCCGTCCAGCGGCACGGCCACATATTCTCCGCCAAGCCCCGTCAGTGTGAAATTATATTTGAGCTTCATTGGTTTAACTCTCCTTTTTGTACACGTGATACGCTTCAAGCATTTTTCTCTTCAGATCATTTATCTTGATGCTGCGATCAAGTCTATCGCAGCCATCCCTGTTCCATTCGCACAGGCTCAGCTTCCTGCACTGGGGATACAGCGCGCAGTCCTCGCACTCCGGAACCGAAAGTGGCTTCCTCCAATTCGTTTCCACTGCTGTGTCCCGGGCGTCATTCCAAATGTCGCCGGTTACCATCGCTTCGCTAAAGTGTTCACACCGCCCCACCCGTCCGTCGGGCAGTATCGTCTCGCAGGCATCGTTGTCGGCCATGCAGCTGTTGATCGCGATGCCATCCGGCAGCGGTTTTCGTCGCAGCATTCCCATTGCCTCGGCCTTGTCCCTCAGAAGGCCGTAGGCCTCCTCCGCCTGCTGGTCGGTTTCATGTCGGTGAATCTTCCCTTCAAATTCATGCAGCAGCGCAATGTAGATATCCAGATTGTCGCAGCCTTCAAATCTCGCCTTGACGTCGTCCAGCA
Source organism: uncultured Eubacteriales bacterium (assembly GCA_902798105.1). Taxonomy (GTDB): domain Bacteria; phylum Bacillota; class Clostridia; order Christensenellales; family Aristaeellaceae; genus UBA2862. Next base: position 13,265 of record CADBVG010000067.1, on the reverse strand, counting down.
GTCGCAGCAGGTCCCCGGCATTTCGCGCATCCATGTTCAGCCGGATCGTTACGGCAATGCCGGCGTCGAGCGCAGATTGTATATTCCCCATCACCCTTCCCTCTCCCCCAAGGCGACAATTCCTCTGGGCCTGTCGGTTTCGCCTGATACTCCTCTCAGTTTAGCCCAGCGATTCCGTGAGCATCTTTTCCGCCCTGGCTGCGTCAAGCCCCCTTGACCGCCCCGTTCTCACTGAAAACTCTCCACCGGAGAGTTTTCCGGGCGTTCGAACCCAGCAAGCCTGCGGGGTCTTTCCTTGCCAGAACGAAAAATCTGCGTCACGGCTTTCGCTGTTCTAACCTGAGAGTAGTATGAGAAGGCGTAACTGCCGACTTCACAACCCTCTGGGGCGGGAAGCGGCATCGTCGAGGGCAGAGGTGCCCGCAGGGCGGAGAGGGGTCTCCCCCACTTGTTCCGAATGCCCCCAATGACGCGCGCCCCCTGCATCCATGAAAGGGTGCAGGGGACAGGGTTTCTTCTATATATTTATCCAACCGGTGGGACGGGCGTCATGCGCCGACCCACAGCACACCATGCGCGACAGCCCATGCCTGTATTTCGGGGTCATCCGTGACGACAAAGGCATACGCGCTGCCTTCAAAGGCGCTGTCCGCGATATTTCCGGCGGAGATGCCCTTCGGCATCCAAACCTCGACCAGGGAATCGCAGTCCGCAAACGCCCGCGCGCCGATGCGCTCGCACCCCTCGGGAATCTCTACGCGCTCGACCGACGCCCCGGCAAAGGCTTCATCCTCGATGGCGCGGGTATCCCCCGGCAGGCGCAGGGTCTGCAGCGCGGCATTGCCGCGAATCAGGCGCACGCCGACATCGAAGGCAAGGCAATCGTTGCCGGACCTGTATTCGGCGACGCCGTCGACGAACACCAGGTTCTCCGACGACACCAGCGCGGTCAGGGCGCTTATGCCGGAAATATCCAGCTGCGCCAGAGCGTTATGGCCGCATTGCAGGCTCGTCATTCCCGGAAAATCGTCCAACGGCAGGCTTTCGATATTATTATCGGAGCAATCGAGGGCCGTCAGCCTGCCGAAGTATTCGATGCCCGAAAGATCGCCTATGCCCAGCCCGCTGCAATCCATCTCGACGACCGCGGCGCATTCCGCCTCGCTCAGGGCATCGCCCTGGTCCCCGTCGTAGCGCTTCACAAACGCGCGGAACGCGGCGTCGGGGAAGTGGGCCTCGTCGATCGGGATATCGACGTTCTCCTCGATGTAATCATGCGTGGACAGCGTAAGAAGCGCATCGGAAAACAGGCTGCGCGTGTTATCGTCATAGGTGTACAGCACGCCCTTACCCGCGTTCATGGTGTACCCGTCTTCCACATTGCCATTGGCCGTGCCCGCCAGGAACAGCTTGTCCGGATAACCGATGCTGCCTTGGTCGCAGTTGGTGACATCCACCAGATAGTTCTTGCCGTTCCCCATCTGGACGATGTTCCACATGTGGTCTCCCCCACCCATCCTGCCGGTGATCATCCTACAGTCGATATCCGAAGCAAAATCGCTCCTGGCGCACAGGTACTGGAACGCCTTGGCATAGCCCTCGCAGACCACCTTGGTCTCGTCATCGTCATCAAACACCCAAATCATCTGCCAGGGATTGCCATAGCTCACGCCGCCTGCCGCTGCGGAATGGTTGTAGTTGACGTGGTCGCAGATCCAATTCTTATAGCTTTTCAGCTTATCGAAATCGTTTTCATTCGCGTAGGCCTCGACGACGCCCAGCGCGTTCCCGGCCGCCGCCGCAGCGGTCTGGGCGATGGCGGTATCCACCGTGTATTCCCCGGCGCTGAACGCTTCGGCCACGGAGAATTTGAACTTCATCGTACCGGTAAAATACAGGTAATACTCCTGCCTGTCGCTGTCCATTTTTATACCCACGCCAAAGGTCGTTGCAAATGCGCCACTCGTCTTGTCGCACCAATACATTTCATAGGGGCAATCCCTGAGCAGCGCCCGGAACACGTCTCCGGTATTGACGGCTTCCAGCGCCCTCATGGCCGTTGTCGCTGCATCGGAGATTTTATTGCCGCTCACCACGCTGTCGACACCCAGGTCGTCGGCATAGTATTTGCCATCCAGCCCAAGCGCCTCGGCGGTCAGCTCAAATATGGTGGAAGCCCTGTCACCCGCGGCAACCTTGGCAATCTCCGCCTTCATCGTGGTATAAGCCACCTTTTCTTTCCCCGTCAGGTTATCGCCGATGAGGCGAACGGCCCTGAACAGGGTCCGGGGCTTTTCGATTCCGAAAAGCTGGTTCACGTAGCCCTCGAAGGCCTCGTCGCTGTCCAAGCCGCCGAGCTGGAACTGTTCCTCCTCGGGCGGCAGCTCAAGCGAGAGCGCCTCGCCCGTGCACAAGGCGCACAGCGGCGCGAGAAGCAGTGCGATCATGGACAATACCAGTATTCTAATTGCTTTCATATGCTTTTCCTTACAGGCGTGTTATCCGCCTTCCTGTCCATCACGGCTCATACTGTTCATAAGGAGTCACTGTTCAGTCGCGGGCAAATTCTGATTTGTCGAGCTGATGACGAAGGCCCCAAAAGTAGCCTTCCCCCGGTGGGGAAGGTGGATTTCGGTGAAAACGCTTGCGTTTTTGCCGAAAGACGGATGAGGTCTTCGACGCT
>CADBVG010000067.1:0-10554 GCA_902798105.1 uncultured Eubacteriales bacterium | reverse complement strand
TTTCAGCAAAGGCGCGAGGCGTAACGTTAGGGGAGGACCTCATCCGTCACGGCTTCGCCGTGCCACCTTCCCCACCGGGGGAAGGCTTTTGGCTGCCGCGTCAGCTCGACAAATCAGAATTCCCCCAACCGAATAAATCCGACAATAGCATAAAAGCCGCGCAGGGCGGGAAGTAATACATCCCGCCCTGCTTGTTGGTTGTCGTTTTTGGCGTTTACTCGCCGTAACCGTTGCAGTAAATGTCGTTCTCCTCGCAATACGTCTCAGCGTAGCTGCCATACAGGCACTCGATCACCAGGTCTTCGCAGCCCTCAAAGGCATCGTCGGCGATCTCAGTCACGCTGTCGGGGATGTACACATAGCCCGCCTTGCTGTTGGCGAAAGCCTTGCTGCCGATGGAGGTCGCGCCCTCAGGGATTTCGATGATCTCGGCGCCGGTGCCCGCGAAGGCCTCCTCACCGATGGTCTTCATACCCTGGGGCAGCGTCAACCGGGCGTCGACATCCAACACGCGCACAGACACCGTGGTATCGCTGGAAATATAGCCCTCCGCTTCGCTGCAGATGTTGATCTGATAAATGCCCGGCTGCAGGTCGTTGGTGGGAATGGTGATCCAGACGTCCGCTTCGAGCTCGTACTGCGGATAGGTGACACCCTCGGCGACGATCGTCGCATACGTGCGGGTTGCCCGCTCGTCTACGTCGTTCATCTCGATGTTGATGTTATGTCCCTTGATGACCGAAGGCATAATATCGGCGATTTCGGGGGCATCCAGCCCTTCCGAGTCGCCGCCGCCGATCACCACACTGTCGGAGGCTTCGTTCCAGCCCGCCTGCCAGGTGTTGACTTCCAGCGTATAGCGATCGTTCACCAGGTCGATGCCCTGCAGCGGCACTTCAACCGTCACGGTGCCATCCACCTTATTGGTGGTGGGGATGTCCGTCTGCTCGAACACGGTCAAGATTTCACCCTGATGCCGCTTGGTCATCTTCAGGTCGAAGCGCTCCACGCCGTTGTTCACGGTCACGGGCACCTCAAGGACCTGCAGGCCGTTGAACTCAGTGGGCAGCTCGCCAAAGCCAATCTCCAGGTCGCCGTTCGGGGCGGTGACCACAACCGTGGCGGTCTCCTCGTACATTATGGTTTCGTCGTCCTCATCCTCCAGCATGACCTTCACCGTGTAGGTGCCCGCGTGTTTCATCACGTAAGCCTGCCGCAGGTAGGCGCCGTTCTCGTCTTCGTCGTAACCGTATGAATCCGGGACGCAATCATAGTAACCGCCGTTTTCGTCCAGCACGCTGGCGTTGAGATAGCATCCACCCAGGTCGCCGGTATAGATGCCGGAGATCCACCACTGCTCGCCGGTGCTGGCTTCTTCGGTGGAGACGTTCAGCACAAGGCCTTCCTCGGTCGTCCCTGTCAGGTGGAAGCTGCTCGCATCCGTCTGTTCAGACGTCCTGGAATCCCAGCCCTCCTTGTGGGCGGCGGCCTTCACGAAGCAGTCACCCTCCCGCAGGTCGGTGGTGGGAATGATGTTCTCGCCAACAACGGCCTCGAATCGGCTTGCGAAAGCGTAATCTTCCCAATCCTCATCGTAGTTCCAGATCTCCACGGTGTAGCTGTCCACCGGATCGCCGTCCGCCGTCACCTCGCTGAGGTTCACCTTCAGATAATCGCCGCAGGTGATTTCACTCTCCTCGACGCTCACTTCGGGCGCTTCCAGCTCGCCATGGCTGTTGAAGTACAGCTTCAGGGGCTCGCTGTAGACGATATGTGTCTTATCCCAGTCGGAATCCTCGGGGTCATAGTCCTCGTTGGGATACCTCGCCTCGATCCAGAACATGTGCTGGCCGGAGGGCATGGTCCAGGAAATCTCGCCTTCTGCGTCTTGCAGATACCTCTCACTGCGGAAGTCATCAAAGAAGTTCACTTCTATCGCGCCTTCGGCGTTGTACTTCATGCGGAATTCCTTGCCGGTCCACAGGTCGTCCGGGTCCTCGCCGTCGGCCAGGGACAGCTCGACGGTCTCCCCGGTCGGTTCACCCATGACCATGAAGGTATCGTAGACATAGCCGATGTCATACCCGGGCGCACTCGCGGAGGCAACGACCCTGAAGGTATTTCCGACCCACATGCCTTCATCCTCGCCGGTTTGCACATGGATGTTGTACGTCACGATGCCGTCTTCGTCGGCCATGCTGACCGGAACCGGGCCCAAATCGTAGAACGCATAGCCACCGTCGTTGGCGACGCTCAGGTAGAATTCATCGACCAGACCCCTGATCTTGCTGACGTCCACCTTCACATCGAAGGGCTCCAGCTCGTAGGCGCATTCGTCTTCGTCGGGATTGACCTGGCGCACGCCCGCGGGCACATCCGCCAGCGCGATGTCCAGGCTGCCATAGGGCGCGGTGACCTCGATCGTGGCGGTCTCCTCGTAAAGCGTCTCGTCGATGCTGTAATCCCTGACCGCGGCATGCACCGTGTAGACGCCCTTCTGGTCCATCCTGAAGGCGCCCTGCGAGAACATGCCGTTCTCATTATACTCGGACCTTTCGGTATTTCTCTCGTAATAGTACCATTTGTCGTTTTCATCCGTCACCCAAACACTGAGGTCCGCATCAGTGTCGCCGGTATAGGCGGCGCTGACCCACCACTGCTCGCCGGTCATCGCGGTCTCGGTGGAGAGCGCCAGCGTGAGGCCTTCCTCCTGCCGTTCCTCGACCGTAAAGCTGCTCGCCTCGGTCCGGCCGGACCAGTTGTCGTCCCAGCGCGCCTTGTGTGCCGAGGCCGTCACATAGCACTCGCCCGGCCTGAGCACGGCGGTGGGAATGCGGTTCTCGCCCGGCACGGCGTCGCGTTCATAGCTCTGCTGCCAGTTGTCCCATTCGTCCATATACCAGACCTGGAGGGTGTAGCCGTCCGCGGGTTCGCCGCCGGTCATCACCTCGCCGAGGTTCACGGTGAGGAACTCGCCCTGCGCGACGGACTTCTCGACGACCTCCACCTCGGGCGCGTCCAGCATGCCATAGGTGTTGATGCGCACCCTGATGGGCTCGCCGTCCACCCACTCGCCCTCACCGTAAGGCACATCGGGATCCTCGGGATAGAAGCCCCGCAGCCAGACCAGGTGCGTGCCGGAGCCCATGCGCCAGTTGATCTCGGTGTCATTTGAGTTCAGGTCTGTACGGCTGCCAAAGTCGTCCACGATTTCCAGCCGTTTCGCGCCATTCGGGTCGATCGCCAGGCGGAAGTCCTGGCTGGCCCACAGCTCATCCGGGTCCTCGCCTTCGGCCAGGGTCACGATCGGGCCCTGGGCCTCGCCGGGCTTCGCGGTCCGGATGGTTATGTGGTTGCCGGGATCGTCTTCGTAGCCCACTGCGGAAGCGTACGCGTTGACGCAGAGGACCTGATTGGCACCAATGGCTTGATTGCCCCGGGTGTCAATGTGTACCGGCACCGTCACGATGCCCTCCTCGGCATCGCTGACGAAGATGTCATCCGATTCAAACAGCGTGTTGTTGTCCCACTGGGTGGTGACACTCACCCGGAACGATTCGACCTCTTCGGGAGCATCGTTGACGTACACCTGCACCTCGAAGTCCTCGAACTGGTAGGCGTTGCCATAGTCGTCGGGGTCGATCTGCTTCACGCTGGCGGGTGCGTCCACCACCGGCAGCTTCAGCGTGCCGTAGGGGGCCTCCACGTCCACGTATACGGGGTCGGCGTACTTCTCGAGCATCTCGCCGTCTTCGTACTCGCGCGCGATCGCGCAGACCTTGTAGGTGCCGGCGTTGCCGAGGTTGAAGGTCGCCCCGCGGTAGGTCTGCTCGCTTCTCTGGTCAAATCCGTAATCTTCGTTGCCGTATACGTCCTCGACCCACAGCGAGATGTCCCAACCGGGGATTCCCTCGGTATTGTACACCGTGGCCGTGAAGTTCTCGCCGGTGAGGACCTTGTCCGCGCTCACCCGCAGCACAAAGCCGTTTTCAACGGCCGTATTGTCACTCACGGTGAATTCAACCGGCTCACTCAGGTTGGAATCCTGCCAGCCGACATTGGTCGCATAGGCCACAATGCCATAGCTGCCCGGCTCCAGCGCAGCAGTGGTCACCATGTTGTCGCCGACCGTCAGATCCCAGTCGTATGACTTGTACCAATTCCACTGCTGAGAATTGTCATCCCAACGGTGGAACTCGCAGCGATAGTGTTCAGCGTCCGCGTTCTCAACGTCGCTGATGTTCACATCCATGAATTCGCCGCGATTGACCTCATCCTGCGCAAGACGCACTTCGGGGGCATCCAGCTTGCCCAGGCAATTAACGGTGATCTGCACCGGCCCGCTGGGGGCGTGCATGACCATTTCGCCGCCCTCTTCGTCGGCATACCGGGCCCGAACCGCCAGGTTGTAGATGCCTTCGCCGAAGCCGCGATCCCAGATAAAGGCCTCCTCGTTTTCGTCGTAATCGAGATAAATACCCTCCCACTGGTACCCGGTGAACAGCTCAAAATAATCACTGTCCCTCGGCGCGCGGATAAACAGCTTCAGATTCTCGTTATGCAGCAGCTGATCCAGGTCGCGGCCGCTGTCGGGAACCACCTCGAGGGTTACGTTCTCGTCATAAGCGCTCACGCAGATCAGGGAAAGCCCGGTGCCGTTGCCCTCGCAGCGGTTGGCCCAGGTATTCACTTCAATCCTGTAGATAGCGCCTTCACGCCACTCGAAGCCCTGATCGGCGTCGATGGTGATTTCCTCGCTGGTGTCGCCCTCGCCGCGTGGCATGTCGGTCCATTCAACGACTTCTTCCCAATCCCCGTGGAAATCACCGTCGCCATCCAGCATGCTTACGTGCCAGGAATAGCCGTTCTGGAAGTCGAAGTCCTCCCAGTCCTCGGGAATTTCGGGCAGGTCGCTGTAGCCGATGCTGAAGGTCAGCGCCTGATCGTCGGGCGTCAACGCCTCGGGCGCGTTGATGATGGGCAGGCCAACCCGACCGAGGCTCTTTACCTCGATCTCAACGGTGTCGGTCTGCTTCGTCTCAGTGACATTGCCTTCCCCGTCGGTGTACTCGGCGTAGCCGGTCAGCTTCGCGATACCGGGTCGCCACGCAGAGCACCCAGAATCTATATCAATAATCGCGTAATCCGTGCCGCTGGTGAATTCGCCTTTGCTATCGAAGATGCCGTCGCGTTCGATCCAGCAGCGGCTCGCGCCCGGGGCATACAGGGACGCCTGCACCGGGTCATTGACCCACACGTCGTCCGCGTTCGGCACGATCAGCCTGAGCCCATCGTCTTCCGGCGCGACCACGTTGAACGTGAGGGTGGTGCTGTTGCCGTCCCAGCACTCCTTGCCGACGGAGACGTTCACGGTGTAGGTCTCGTCGGGCAGCAGCCTCACCGTCGGCAGCAGGTTTTCGCCGAGATGGCCGGGGCCGGAGTAGACGTCTTCCTCGTAGCCATACTCGTTCCTGCCGCGAATATTCACCCAATAGCCCTGTCCGTCGTCCTCGTCGTTCACGAACAGCTTCAGGTATTCGCCGCGGGTGACGATATCCTGCTCGATGCCGATGTCCGGCGGGTTCATCGTTCCGTGGCTCTGCACGGTAACGGCCTGTCCGGCGGTGCCGAGCAGCTCGCCATTCTCGTTATAGGTCTGGACCAGCAGGTTGTGCTTGCCGCTGTCGCTGCTCCACCAACCATCATATTCGGGGAAGGTCACGGATCCGTCTTCAGTATCCTGGCGCCAGATGTCCCAGTACTCACTCCCGTTGCCGGTATACAACCGCACACGGTAGATGTCGCTTACGCCGGACACCCGCACCTTGTAGTCCCTTCCGGACCAGACGCCGGCGTCTTCATCCTCGCCGTCCGTGGCGTTCAGGTCCACTTCATTGCCATCCTGATCGAGGATTGCGATGGAGATAGCCTCATCCTCGTTCGCCACCGCGAGGACCACTTCCTGATAGGTATCCTCATAGCCGCGCGCGCTGGCATAGGCGGAGATGGTATAGATTTGTTTGCCAAGCGTCACCTCGCCGTGGTTGCAGCCGTAATCCTCGCTGTTGTAGCTGTAGGGCACGGTGTATTCGCCGGGCTGGTCCACATGGTAAATGGGCTCATCGCCATACTGGTCCCTGCAGCGCAGATCGATGCCCCAATTCTCCGCGTTGTCAATGCCGGCAACGCTGAACGTCAGGTCGCTGCCTTCCGCGATGACGGCCGGCGCATCGATGCTCACGCGGTCCAGCTGGCCGTTCGGGGCGCTCACATGCCACAGCAGTTCCTCGCTCTCGGCATCCCTGCCTTCCTCGCCGTCCTGGCCTTCATAGTAGGTCTTCACATAGACGTGGTAGTCGCCGGAGTGGCCGCGGCTGAACTCGATCACGCCGCTGTCGCCGTCGCGGTGTTCGATCTGATCCCCTTCCTCGCGGATGTACAGCTCGAACCAGTCCACGCCGGGGATATAGACCCGCGCCGTGTTGTCTTCGCAGGTCTCGGTTTCCTCCCGGTCCAGGCTGAAGTAGATCTGGCCTTCCTCGCCCGGGAGCACGGTCACATTCGCGTAACTCGCGTTGGTGTCATAGCCGGGCGCAAAGGTCTGCAGGCGCAGCCGGTACTCACCCTCGGGCCGCTCGGCGGTGTACAGGGTGATGGTGCGCGCCTCGCTGTCCCAGTGGAAGTACTCGCCCCAGTCGCCATTGGCGGCGATCAGGTGCGCGCCGTATTCCTGGCCCTCCTGGGTGTCCATGGTCTCGGGAATCTCGATCACCAGGGTCTCGCCGCGGGTGACCGTCTCGGGAATATCCACGCCCTCAAGGTCGGGGGCGTCGATGGGGCCGTTGCTCGTCACGTTCAGCGTGACCACCGGGCCCTGGGTCCAATCCTCGTCAGTCGCTGCGGTCTTCACGCGGCAGGACAGGGCATAGGTGCCGCTGTCGCCGGTCCAGGCGTAGAACTCGCAGGCGCCGTCGCCATCGCCGATCTGTTCCCTCTCCTCGTCGTTCATGTCGTCGCCGTGGTGGACCTCTTCCCACTCCTCGCCGTTGAAGAACTCAAAGGTGTCCGCGCCCTCGCATTCAATGCGCACCCGGTAGCGGGTGTGGGCGTCAACGCTGACGGCTTCGGTTTCACCCTCGACCGTCATGGTGGTGTTGGTGTTGGGCTCGACCAGCGCAAGCGCCCGGATCTCGGTGTCATTGGTGCTCCTGCCGTAGGCCATGGCCGCGACCCGGATGTTGTACACGCGGTTCGCCTCGAAAACGGGGTTCCCGTCGTCGTGCTGCGCCGGGATGGTATAGGTATAGCTTCCGTCTTCGATGCTGTCCGCTATCTCGTTGACGTCGATGTCCTCATCCCAGACCTTGTACCCATCCTCGTCCGTCACGTCCTCGACGTAGACATTGTACCACTCGACATCATTCTCGACCTTGATGGCGACGTCGACGCCATCGAAGCCTTCCTCGTCAGGGAAGAACGCCGGGTTCACCTGGATCTCAGGGGCCGCCAGCTCGTCGCCCTCAACCACGACGATGACAGGGGCGCTGCACATCCATTCCGCTTCTTCCTCTGAGCTGTCCTTCCATGCGAAGGCCTGGAACACTTGCTCGCCGTTGCGGTCGTCTTGCCACGCCTCGGTGATGATGCTGGCGTCTTCGTGCTTCTCTTCTTCCTCGCCGTCGATATACAGCGCGACACCGCGGCTGTATTCATAGCCATACTCATAGTAGTTGTTATCGTCAACCTTGGTCAGGAACACGGTGTATTCCAGCCGCTCGTGGGGCGCCAGGTGAATCTTGCCGTCTTCCTCCGGGGCCTTGCTCAGGTTGAACACCAGCTCAGGCGCGTCGCCGGCCCGCTCCTCGACCGTCACCCACCCGATGCAGGCGGTGCTCTGATAGCCGTCCGCGCCGCACTCCACCACCAGCTGGTAGCTTCCGGCAGGCGCTTCTGCGGTGGGAATAGAGAGGGTCGTGTCCCCATCCCTGTTCAGGTTGTCCGTATAATACTCGCCAATGCGATCGTCATTGTCACCAGTGGCGCTCATCAGGAACGCGTTGACCCAGTCGGCCCGCTCGTCCAGGCCGCTCACGGTGACGGGCAGGTAATCCCCGCGGATCACGCTGTCAGGAGCGCTGACAGTGGCGGGCGCGTCGATGAAGCCTTCGGAGGTGATGGTCAGGCGCACCGCGTTGCTGCGGTACCAGGTGTCATCGCCCTCGTACTGCACCTCGGCCCAGAACATGAAGCTGACGGGCCAGCCGTGGGAATCCTCGTAGCGGATGTCCTCGGGATGGGTGCTCCAGCCCTCGACAACGGTCTGTTGCTGCTCATCATCCCAGTATTCGTCGCGCCAATCATCGCGCTCGTTCAGGTAGTCATATTCCTCGCCCCGGAACACGCGGATGTTCACCGCCTCCGGCGCGCTGATCCTGATCTCGAAATCCTCGCAGCAGGGGAAGGTCTGGTCGTCGGTGGAGCCGTTGATGTTGAAGCTCAGCTCCCTGCCTTCCGGCACGCTTTCGCCGCCCTCCACGATGAACGCGGCGTTGGCCGTCGCCGTGCGGTAGGAAGTGTCCGCGTCCGGCCAGGCGTTGACCTCCAACCGATAGGCGTGGCCAGCCTCGAGGTGCTTGTCTTCGCCGTCATCATCCCAATTCGCCGGGATGGTGAATGTGCCGTCCTCGCCGTTGGGAAGCTTCATTTCCGAAACATAGACTGCCTCGTCGCCCGCCTCGCGATCGTCGCTGCGCAGCGTCATATCCCACAGCATTACCTCGTAGACCGTGTTCTCGCAGCCCTCCGGCACCTCGTTCATGACGGAAGCCGTAAATGTGCCCTCAAAGCCCTCCTGGCTCACGACGGCAGGCACCGTGCAGGTGAAATCACCCATCTCGCCGTCAGGCTCGCCGACGGTGAAGGTCATCACGTCAGAATGCTTCACCGTATAGCTCTCGGCTTCATCATCCCGGTAGAGCGCGCACGCCTGAATGGTGTAGTCCCTTTCGGACCAATACCAATCGTTGGCAGTCTCCCCGTCGAACGTCCAGCGATCGTCGTTGAAATACACGAAGATCTTCGACGCGCCGGGCGCGTAGACGGTGAAGTTCACGGCGTTGCCGAATTTGATCTCGTTCGGCGTTTCAAAATCGCTGCCGCGGTTCGTGCTCAGCACGATGGGGCGTTCGCCCTCCGGCAGCGTCGTCGTAAGCGTTACGGCTTCGCTGCGCTCGCCCACCGGTACGTCCTCCCGGTTTTCATCGTCCCACCGGTACGCCTGCGCGAAGACATTGTACGTGCCCTCTTCCAGCTTCAGCGTGGGCAGGCTCAGGGCGTTGCCGCCCCAGGCGTCCGCACGGATATTATCATCCTCAAGGCCGCCTTCTTCATCGTTGAGCACAAACGCCCGGTAATAGATATCCTCGACGTCCACGGGGGTATCGACGGTCACGGTGACATACTCGCCCCGCGTCACGCTGCTCGAATCGAGGCTGATCGCGGGCTTCATGTTTTCCGCAAGCGCCACGCCGCAGCAAAGCAGCGCGAGTATCGCCAGCAGGCACAACACTCTGTTCATCTTGATTCGCATTTACTCTTCCTCCCAAATTGGTACAGTCCTTCCATGGCGCGGGCCAGGAATGGCTTGTCTTCCAGGGGTTGCGCCCCTCCGGCCGGGAGCGCTTCGGCGTTCGGTCGTGTTGTTGCTGGGGTGGCCAATGCGCGTGTATCCCGCCTGTGCAGGCATGTCATCGCGCGGTCGGTTATAAATATGAGGGACTGCCAGTTATAACAGTCCCTCACGTCGGTCATTCTATTATGGGAAACCTATAGCAACGCTTTACGGCTTCTCACGTCTTACCAACGGTTTGACGAAGGAACCATCAGTTCATGCTCTTCAGGTTCGTGCAGTTCTTGAACGCACGGGCCCCGATCACCTGGATCGAATCAGGCAGATTGATGGAAGACAGGCTGCTGTTGCCCATGAAGGCTTCCTCGCCGATCTCGGTGACGGTGATATGGTCGTAGCTGCCAGGAACAGTCACGGAGCTCGCGCTGCCCTTGTACTGCTTCACGGTCACGCCGGCCAGGTTGTTCTTGATGGTGTACACAAACGTTCCGTTGTCAGCTTCGAACATCCTGCCGTTCGAATCGAACGTGAAGGTTTCGCTGCCGATCGCCCTGCTTGTATTCTGGAGCATGTAGCCATCGCTGCCGGTATTGAAATAGTACCAGTCAGTCTCTCCGTTGGAAACCAGCTTCTGCCAGCCGGTCACCATGTGGCCGCTGTTGTCCAGATAGTAGCGCTTGCTGCCGTCCTGCTGCCAGCCCTTCAGCATGTAACCGTCATTGCCGTTGTTGAAACGGAACCAGTATTCCTTGCCGTCCGTATCCTTCAGCTTCTGCCAGCCGGTCAGCATGTGGCCGTTGTCCGCCAGATAGTAGTACTTGCTGCCGTCCTGCTGCCATCCGGTCAGCATGTAGCCGTCATTGCCGTTGTTGAAACGGAACCAGTATTCCTTGCCGTCCGTATCCTTCAGCTTCTGCCAGCCGGTC
>CADBVG010000066.1 GCA_902798105.1 uncultured Eubacteriales bacterium | reverse complement strand
CGGCTTCTGTTCTTCGCTGCCGCTGCCTCGCATGGTTTTTCCGTCCACGCTGATGATTTCACGGCTCTGTTTTCCGCACGCATGCTGTACCCACGCGATGATCATTCACTCCTGCCCGGTCATCCGCACAATATCTATCACGCCATTAAGTATAACGGTCGGTTGGTAAGCATATGTCTTTATCGTTTCAACGGAAGATATCCCGCTCAGCACCAGAACGGTATCTATACCGCTTTCCAGTCCGGAGATGATATCCGTGTCCATACGGTCTCCGACAATCACGGCGTCCGCGCTGTGACAATTGAGCAGATTCAGGCCTGTGCGCATCATTAACGGATTGGGCTTACCGCAGAAATAGGCCTGCTTCCCGGTCGCCATTTCAATCGGAGAAATCAAAGCGCGACATGCAGGTGCGATTCCGTTTTCTATGGGTCCGGATACATCTGAATTCGCTCCGATCAGTTTCGCACCGGCGAGAACAAGATTTGTTGCCCGCGTCAGAGTATTCAGAGAATATGATGCGCTCTCACCGACAATCACATAGTCCGGATTCACATCATCGATGGCGATCCCCGCATCGTACAGAGCATTGAGCAGTCCGGCTTCTCCCAGTACATATGCTGATGCCTTTGGATTCTGTGACCGGATAAACTCAGCTGTTGCCAGCGCACTGGTATAAAAATGCTCTTCAGGCACATCGATTCCCATACGGAGCAGTTTTATATGTAATTCCCGCGGAGTAAAGCCGCTATTGTTCGTCAGAAACAGGTACTCTTTATTGCTGGCCTGTAGCCATTGAATGAACTCAGTCGCGCCAGGCAGAAGCTTATTTCCATGATAGAGGACACCGTCCATATCACATATGAATCCGCGTTTTGTCTTAAAATCGATCATTGACCTTCCTCCCTTATCTTGACAGCGGTAAAGCGTATTTTTGTGAATACTGCTGATAGGCTTCCCTGTAAAACGCGTCGTTTGTTTGTGTGCGTTTCAGCGATTCGTGCAGATTCAGGTTATTTTGAGCGATGTCGATGACGCAACCCGCGATGTTTGAACAGTGATCGGAAACGCGCTCAAGACTTGTGAGCAGGTCTGACCAAACGAATCCGACCTCAACGCTGCAGGTTTCCTTCTTCATTCGGAAGATATGCCTCGTCCGCATTTCCTCTTTCAGTGTGTCAATGACCTGTTCCAGCGGTTCGACGTAGATCGCCTTTCCCATGTCATTGTATCGAAAGGCATCCACCGCAAGTTCCATGATTTCATGGATAGCCTGCCGGAGTACTGCCATTTCCTGCATGGCCTGTTGGGAAAAATGGAGTCTTTTATCTCGCATTTCCTCAGCAGACATCAGAATATCAACGGCATGGTCGGCAATCCTCTCAAAATCTCCAATGTATTTCAGCAACGCGGTCGTTTCCTCGCTATCTTCCTGATTCAGCGATTTTGAGCTTAATTTTATGAGATAGGTGCCGATCTCGTCCTCGTATCGGTCTGTTTCATCCTCGTTCTCCCTGATCTGCCGCGCCTCCTGAGCATCGTAGTGATCAAGCTGTGATAAGCTGAGTGACAGTGCCTTCCATGCCCTCTCCGCCATGACGCCCACCAGCTCATGGCAGCGCCCCAGTGCCAACGGAGGCGTCATGAGCAGACGGTCATCCAGAAGTGTATCCGTATTGGAGCCATTGGCATCTTCAGGGACAATGCGCAGCGCCAGTTTTTCCAGTACAGACGAAAGCGGAAGGAGCAGCGCTGTGCAAAGGATATTGAATATAGAATGGGCGACGGCAATGCCAAACATGCTCGCAGATTGTGAGAGGACAACCGGTGCGGCCACAATTCGGATGAAACAGAATACTGAGAGCCACACGACTGTGCCAATGATGTTGAACAGAAGGTGAACCACAGCTGCGCGCCTGGCGTTCTTGTTCGCGCCAACGGATGAGAGAAGGGCGGTGACACAGGTGCCGATGTTCTGCCCCATGATGATCGGTATCGCCGCACCGTAGCTGACCTGTCCGGTGGATGCCAGCGCCTGCAGGATGCCCACGGAAGCGGAACTGGATTGGATGATAGCGGTCAGCACCGTACCGGCCAGTACACCCAGGATGGGATTCGTGAATAGAAGAAACAGATTGCGGAATTCCGGCATTGCTTTCAAGCCGGATACCGCCCCGCTCATGGTTTCCATTCCGAACATCAGCGTTGTAAAACCCAAAAGGATCAAGCCGGTATCCTTCTTCCGGGCACTTTTGGAAAACATATAAAGTATGGTTCCGATCAGAGCCAGTATGGGCGTGAAAGAGCTGGGCTTGAGCAATCGTACCCACAGCGCGTCGCTGCTGATCCCGCTGAGGCTCAATATCCAGGCGGTAACGGTCGTACCGACATTCGCGCCCATGATGACGTTGATCGCCTGCTTCAGGGTCATGAGTCCCGAATTGACGAAACCGACGACCATGACGGTGGTTGCCGATGAGCTTTGTATGATTGCGGTAATGCCAAGCCCCGTTAAAAAGCCCGTCATCTTTGTGCTTGTCATCTTTGACAGCAGGCTTCTCAGCTTCCCGCCCGCGCTCTTCTCAAGGGCCTGTCCCATCACACTCATGCCGAACAGGAACAGGCAGAGCCCGCCAACCATCTCCAGAATATTGAATATGTCCACTCGATTCTCCCCCTTGTCATCTCACAGGATGGACTGTATTGTCATCTGCGTACAGATAAAGCGTACAGGGAAAGAATCAAATGCATTATCGGAGAAGTATCAAATCCATGTAAAACCAAGTATTGGATAATAGCAACAGTGTTCCTCCTGGGGATAGTATATTTTGCATTGGCTATTATCGAGAAATGTAGCAACGGGCAATTAACCTGGCTACCCATTGCATATGAAAATGCACCGGCAATAGTAGATGCTATTATTGGTATCATGGTAGCTGTTGGAGGATTTTTGGTTTACAATAAACTACTTTGCGAACTCGACCGGAAAAAGATACGAGATCGACTAATTGATCGGTACCTAAGATAATACTTACTTCTTGGAACGGGCAGCCCTATTCTACGTGATAATCTGACCCTGGATTTGTAGTTTATGGGAACGTGATTGTCCTATCCGTACACGGAATACACGAATTACACGGATTACACGCCGTACACGCGGTACACGATAAATCCGGGGAAAACCACGGGGAATCGAATCCCGGCGTGGCTGATCCGAAGATTTTACAAACGAACCCGGCCCATGATGCAGGCCCAACTGTGTATTCCTGCGGAATACGGGGGATGAGGGCGGCAAAGGGCCGGGTTTTGCATAAAGAAAAGCGAACCCATCATTTCTGATGAGTTCGCTTGCAGCACCTATTGTCAGTGCTGATGGCGGAGAAGGAGGGATTTGAACCCTCGCGGCAGTTATCCCACCCTACTCCCTTAGCAGGGGAGCCCCTTCGGCCTCTTGGGTACTTCTCCACGGCTATGCAATTGGCGGAGAGAGAGGGATTCGAACCCCCGGTGCCTTTCGGCATCACTGGTTTTCAAGACCAGCGCCTTAAACCACTCGGCCATCTCTCCTGAACCAAACCAGCGAAGAGTATTATAACAGAAATTCCCGCGTCTGTCAACATGTTCTGGCGGATTATTTTTGCCCAGACGCTTTTTTTCAGGATTTTAAAGGAACTCGGCAGGCTGTAGCGCTTGTCAGGCCGGACCAACGTCATTGCGCTTCATTCGGTAATATCAAAGGCTGTCTGTTTACGCCTCCGTGCCCAGCAGCCCGATCTCTTCCGCGTGCGCGCGCATGCCGTCGATGCAGATGGCGGCCACGTCCTTGACGTCCATGCCCAGCATCCCGCAGCCCTTCAGCACCAGTGCCCGGTCGCACTTGGCCGCAAATTTCTTGTCCTTGAACTTTTTCATGAAGCTCTTGATCTCCAGGTCCGTGATGCCCCGGGGGCGCATCCGGGCGCAGGCCTGGATGATGCCGGTCAGCTCGTCCACGGTGAACAGCGACTTTTCCAGGTTCGTAATGGGCTCCACGTCAGTGCATATGCCGTAGCCGTGGCTGAGTATGGCCCGCACCTCGTCGGGCTCAACGCCTGCGGCCAGCAGCGGTTCGGCGGTATGCTGCAGGTGTTCGTCGGGGTATTTTTCATAATCGTAGTCGTGGAGCATCCCGATGGCCTGCCAGTGCTCCACGTCCTCGCCGAAATGCTTCGCCATCGCGCCCATCGCGTAGCAGACGTTCAGCGCGTGGATGCGCAGGTGTTCCTCGGTGACCATCGTGTCGTTCAATTCCCGGGCCCTTTCCAGTGTAAGCATGGTATTCCTCCATCCGTTGGTTATGATGGAAGTTTACCACAGGCGGCCGCGCATTTCAATACGTAGCCGCCGGGTTCAACGGAAAATCAACAGGGACTGCCCAATACCCGACCGACGTCAGTATTATCAGCCCTGCGGTCCCGCAGCGCGGGCACCGGGTTCGGGGCGGTCTCGAAACGATAATCCTCGCCGTCGCGCTGTATCACGCGCTCAATAATGGCGTGGCTCTCCACATCGTTCACGTCTGCGTTGACAATGCCCTGGTATTTGAAGAAGTCCGCCCCCGGTTTCAGGTCGTTCACGTTGGTCCAGTCCTCCCGCAGGGCGGTGTTGCAGACCGTGCCCCCCAATACCTGGCGCACGTATTCAATGTTGCTGGTCAGCAGCAGCGGGTCGGGGAAGGTGCCATCCGGTATGACCTGGCTCGCCTCCCTGCCCTCATAGGTCTCCAGCAGGTCCGCCGCGGCGTGGAGGTGGCTGACCTCCTGCTCGAACAGCAGCTCCCAGATGGCCTTGATGCGCGGGTCGGTCTCCGTTTCCATGGCGGACCAGTACAGGTAGCATTCGGTGTACTGGTGGTTCAGGCAGCCCTCCAACCAGGTCTGATCGGTGTCCATCAGGCATCCGTACTGGGTGACGTGCTGCTCCTCCACCATGCCGATCTCCCGGTACAGCTTCTGGCCCCAGGCGGTGGGGTAGAAGCCCGCCACGTTCATATAATAATTCATCGTCTGCTGTTCGGCGGCGGTGATGATGGCTGTGCATAGCCGGGTCTGGGGGGATGCGCTTCGGTTCTGGATGTGGAATTTCACCGAATCGAAGGGGTGGCGGTGGTGGGCGATGGTGGGCCGCCCGGGCATGATCTCGGTGTAGCGCCCTACGAACTGCTCAGCGTGCACCCTATCGTCGAACTCCATCAGGTCGGCATAGCGGTACAGGTGGTCGAAGTCCTCCAGCAGCGCAAAGTCCAGCGCCTGCTTCACATAGGGGTTGTCCTCCCGCTGGGCCAGCATGGCGGTCAGGTCCACGGCCAACTGCTCGTAGCCCAGGGTGTGCTCCAGGATCGTCTCGTCCGCGGGCTTCAGCGCGGCCACCAGCTTTTGCTGCTGCTGCTCCAGCCTTCGCAGCAGAGCGACCTGGCGCCGCAGCTCATTGTCGGCGGTGTGGCGGGAGAACTGGTGGCCGTACCAGACCGCCTCGAACTCCGTGCCGTTCATCAGTATCACCCGGGTGCGGGTGTAGGGGTCCACGGCCCGACGGTCGTAGGGGATGGGCGTCATTTGGCGCCAGTTCAGGATCAGCTCCTCCAGCTTTTTGGGCTTTAATTCAAATGGATTCATATTCACGCTCCCCTTCGCATTTTTTGGGAATAGTATATGCGGATACATCGTCTGCTATACGAAATTTGACTATCCTTGACATTTAGTTGACAATGGGTTTATAATAGGCGTGTATACTGGCAACATTCAAGGGAGGATGGTGAGGACATGAACGAGGTCAAGAAACCCAGGAAACCGATGATGTTCTATTATGCGATGGCCCTGCTGGCGATCGTATTGTTCAACAGCCTCGTTGCGCCGCTGCTGTTCAGCCCCCGGGTGACCGAGGTGGACTACAGCGAATTCATGAGCATGACCCAGGATAAGAAGATCGCCGAAGTGATGGTGCAGAACAACCAGATCATCTTCAAGGACAGCGCGGGCAATTTGTACAATACGGGCCTGATGGACGATCCCCAGCTGACCCAGCGGCTGTACGCCTCCGGCGCGAAGTTCTCCAGCCAGATCGTCAAGGAGATGTCGCCGATACTGTCGCTGCTGATCTCGTGGATACTGCCTCTGGTGCTGATGATCGGCCTTGGCCAGTATTTCAGCAAAAAGCTGGTGGAGAAGGCCGGCGGAGGCGCGGGCAGCATGATGTTTGGCATGGGCAAGAGCAACGCCAAGGTATATGTGAAGTCCACCACCGGCATCAAGTTCGACGATGTGGCCGGCGAGGACGAGGCCAAGGATATCCTCCGGGAGATCGTAGATTTCCTGCACAACCCCAAGAAGTATGAGGAAATCGGCGCGAAGATGCCCAAGGGTGCGCTGCTGGTCGGCCCTCCTGGCACGGGCAAGACGCTGCTGGCGAAGGCCGTGGCCGGCGAGGCCGACGTGCCGTTCTTTTCCATCTCCGGTTCTGAGTTCGTGGAGATGTTCGTGGGCATGGGTGCTGCCAAGGTGCGCGACCTGTTCAAGCAGGCCAATGAGAAGGCGCCTTGCATCGTGTTCATCGACGAGGTGGACGCCATCGGCGGCAAGCGCGACGGGCGCATTGGCGGCAACGACGAGCGGGAGCAGACCTTGAACCAGCTGCTGACCGAGATGGATGGCTTCGACGGCAGCAAGGGCGTGGTGATCCTGGCCGCCACCAACCGGCCCGAGTCCCTCGACCCCGCGCTGCTGCGCCCTGGGCGCTTCGACCGGCGGGTGCCGGTGGAGCTGCCGGACCTCCAGGGCCGCGAGGCCATACTGAAGGTTCACGCGAAGAACGTTCAGACCCAGGACAACATCGACTACGCTGCGGTGGCCCGGGCGGCAGCCGGCGCTTCCGGCGCGGAGCTGGCCAACATCGTCAACGAGGCTGCGCTGCGGGCCGTGCGGGATGGCCGCAGGAAGGTCACCCAGGCGGACATGGAGGAGAGCGTGGAGGTCATTATCGCCGGCTACCAGAAAAAGAACAGGGTGATGAGCGACAAGGAAAAGATGGTGGTGGCCTATCACGAGATCGGCCACGCGCTGGTGGCGGCCCGGCAGTCTGAATCCGCGCCGGTACACAAGATCACCATCATACCCCGCACCTCCGGCGCGCTGGGTTACACCATGCAGGTGGACGAGAAGGAGCACTTCCTGCTGACCAAGGAGGAGCTTGAGAACAAGATCGCCACATTTACCGGCGGCCGGGCCGCTGAGGCGCTGATCTTTGGCCAGATCACCACCGGTGCTGCCAACGACATCGAGCAGGCCACACGGCTGGCCCGGGCGATGATTACCCGCTACGGCATGTCCGACGAGTTCGGCATGGTGGCTATGGAGCAGCTGGCGAACCAGTACCTGGGCGGCGATACCACGCTGGCCTGCGCCGCCGAGACGGCGAACCGTATCGACGAGGTGGTGCGCAAGCTGATCGCTACCCAATACGACAAGGCCTACAATATTCTCCTGGAGAACAAGCAGCAGCTTCACGCGCTGGCAAAGTACCTGTACGAAAACGAGACCATCACCGGCGAGGAGTTCATGGACATACTGCACCAGACCACGCCGCAGATCGCCGCCGCGCAGGCACAGTGACGTGAACGACAGCAGGGGCGCTGATACGGTGCCCGCCCGGGTACACTCTGATATGTACTTCCGGCGGGCGTCGCATCGACGCCCCTGCTTTTCATGTCTATGTGAAATTGGAAACGAAACGCAAAGCTCCTTCGCTGCGCTCGGTATGACAGACCAGCCGGCCATTGTCATCCTGAGCGCAGTCGCGAAGCGGCGTAGTCGAAGGACCTGTGCATAGCGATTTCAGGCAACATATCGCCTGAAAAGTGTGATACAAAGCTGCCGCGCCTGTCGCGTGGTGTGGGGGTCAAATCCTCGCCACGCCACTGTCCCTTGCGGCCTGGGCCACGGCGCTGGCCACGGCGTCCTTCACCCTGGGGTCGAACGGTGCGGGAATGATGTATTCCTCGCTCAGCTCATCGTCGCCAATCAGGCCGGCCAGCGCGTAGGCTGCGGCGATCTTCATCGGCTCGTTGATGTCCCTGGCCCGCACGTCAAAGGCCCCGCGAAACACGCCGGGGAAGGCCAGCACGTTGTTGATCTGGTTCGGGAAGTCGCTGCGGCCGGTGGAGATCACACGCGCGCCGCCGGCCTTCGCCTCGTCGGGGAAGATCTCGGGGGTCGGATTGGCGCAGGCGAATATGATGGCGTCCCTGTTCATGGTTTTGACCATTTCGGCGGTCACGGTGCCGGGGGCGGAAACGCCGATGAACACGTCAGCCCCTACCAGCATGTCGGCCAGGCTGCCGGCGCGCTTTTGGCGGTTGGTCAGCTTCGCCATCTCGTCCTTGGCGGGGTTCATGTGGTCCGGCCGGCCCTCATAGATGGCCCCGGAGCGGTCGCACATGATGACGTCCTTCACGCCCCATGAGAGCAGCAGCTTGGTGATGGCGGTGGCCGCCGCGCCCGCGCCGCTGGTGACCACGCGGATCTCGTCCTTTTTCTTGCCCACCAGCTTCAGGGCGTTGATAAGCCCTGCCAGCGTGATGATGGCGGTGCCATGCTGGTCGTCGTGGAAGATCGGTATGTCGCACTTCTCCTTCAGCTTGCGCTCGATTTCAAAGCAGCGGGGCGCGGAGATGTCCTCCAGGTTCACGCCGCCGAAGGAGCCGGACAGCAGATACACGGTGTTGACGATTTCGTCCACGTCCTTGGACTTAATGCACAGCGGGAAGGCGTCCACGTCGCCGAAGGCCTTGAACAGCACGCACTTGCCCTCCATCACGGGCATACCGGCCTCGGGGCCGATGTCGCCCAGGCCCAGCACGGCGGTGCCGTCGGTGACCACCGCGCACATGTTCCAGCGGCGGGTCAGCGTGTAGCTCTTTTCGATGTCCTTTTGAATCTCCAGGCAGGGCTGGGCCACGCCGGGGGTGTAGGCCAGGGAGAGATCGTCCTTGGTCTTGACCGGAGGCACGGCCACCACTTCGATCTTGCCGCGCCATTGTTCATGCTTTTTCAGGGATTCCTCTGCGTAATTCATGGGCTTCTCATCCTTCCGGTGCTGGTATTGTTTGTCTTCCAAAACAGTATAACCCTGATTGGCACGGGCGTCAATTTAAATTATGATTGAATCATCGCTTGTCATGGGCTTCGGAATGTGCGATAATGAATCCAGGAATATGACAATCCGGCAGGGGGAATGGCGCAGATGAGGATCGCGGGCATCGTTGCCGAATACAATCTCTTTCACAACGGCCACGCATGGCACATCGCCCGCACGCGGGAGGACGCGTGCGACGCCGTGATCGTGTGCATGGACGGTCACTTCACCCAGCGGGGCGAGCCTGCGGTGCTTTCAAAGTGGGACCGCGCCCGCATGGCGCTGTCCTGCGGCGCGGACGCCGTGTTCGAGCTGCCCACGCTGTTCGCAGTGCGCACAGCGGACGCCTTTGCCCGGGGCGGTGTGGACATACTGTCGGGCTTGGGTGTGGACGTATTGTCCTTCGGCAGCGAAATTGCCGACATGGACCTGCTTCAAACGATCGCCGCGTTGCGGGGGGATGAGCCCGAAGGCGTGTCCGCTGCGATTGCCCGGAAGCTGGAGGCGGGCATGTCCCACGCCCGGGCCTGGGGTGAGGCGGTGGGCGAATACCTGGGTGTACCCGCGGAGACGCTCAACCGACCGAACGCCGTGCTGGCTGTGGAATACCTACGCGCGCTGAAAGACAGCGCTTCGCCTGTGCGGCCCCTGGCGATACCCCGCCAGGGGGACTACCACGATGAAGCGCTGGGCGCGTTCGCCTCGGCCAGCGCCATCCGCGCCGCCTTTGCCCGGGGCGAGGGAGCCGGGGCTTTGGCTGCCATTCCCGAAGCCGCGCGCCCCTGGGCGAGGCCGGACGCCCTTCACCCGATGGACGACATGCTGCTCTACCGGCTGCGCCGGATGAAGCCCGAGGCACTGGCGGCGCTGCCGGACGTGGGCGAGGGACTGGAATACCGGCTGCATCGGCTTTGCCGGGAGGCCCCCGGCCGGGAGGCGCTGCTGGACGAATTGAAGTGCAAGCGCTACACCCGCGCCCGTTTAAGCCGGATACTGACCCATGGCCTGATCGGCATCGACCGGGCGGCGCTGGAAGCTGTGCCCGGTCCAACCTATGCGCGACTCATCGGGATGCGCCGGGACGCCGCGCCGCTGTTGCGCGAATTGAAGGCCCGCGCGACCCTGCCCATCGTTTCCGGCAGCGGGGCGCTGCGGGGCGATCCCTGCTTTGAATGGGAGTGCCGGGCCACCGACATATGGTCGCTGCTGCACGACGACCCGCGACTGCGCGCCGCGGGCCGGGAGTATACGGAAAAGTTTGTGGTTGTGTAGGGAGAATTCTGATTTGTCGAGCTGATGACGAAGGCCCCAAAAGTAGCCTTCCCCCGGTGGGGAAGGTGGATTTCCCCGAAAACGCTTGCGTTGTTCGGGGAAAGACGGATGAGGTCCTCGACGA
>CADBVG010000065.1 GCA_902798105.1 uncultured Eubacteriales bacterium | reverse complement strand
GCCCTGTTTCCAGCACTTCCCCAAAGCCTCCCTCTCAGAGGGAGGTGGCCCCGTAGGGGCCGGAAGGAGTCCGTCACCCCATATTCTGACTAACGCCATCAGAATTTATCTTCCAATATTCAATTCTTATATCGCTACAACCAATATACCTGTTGTTTTTTTGGCCGCAGTTGGGTATAATAATGATAAAAGGGTACATTTCTTGTTAAATACGGGAAGAGGTTTCGCCATGATCAACGGATTGCTTTCCATGGCCGCGGGCAGGCAGTCGCAGGACTTTGTTCTGGAATACCTGAACAATTCCAGCTACGATGAGTTGCTGGGCATCGACCTGAACGAGGACCGATACAAGTTTTTATACAACATCGACGGCAAGTACCGGATTCCCGCCACGGAGGGGAGCTTCCGGAACTTCTATGGCTACGCACTGGATCACCTGATCCACGAGGAGGACTGCCAGACCTATGCCGAGGCCATGGACCCGGATACCCTGCATAACCGCCTGGCGCAGTCGGACGCCCGCCTGCCAGGGGTGCTGGATTTCCAGTTCCGGGTGCGCAACCCGGAGGGCGGCTGGCGCTGGGTAGAGCAGGTGATGGTGGGCGGCGAGGCCAACAAGCTGCCACCGGGCCTCATCTACTGCTACATATACGACATTCAGAACATCAAGGACCGGGAGGCCGGCGTCACCCGGGTGCACAGCCACGGCAGAGCCATCCACGACCCGTTGACCGGCCTGCTGAGGGACGACGATTTTTTCAGCGCCACCCAGCCGCTGCTGAACAACCGCAGCATGAACTGGATGATGATCGTCATCGACCTGGAGCAGTTCAAGCTGTTCAACGAGTGGTACGGCCGCAAGGCAGGGGACATGGTGCTGGCCCGCATCGGCAGCGGCCTGACCAAGGACGCCGAGGCCTGCGAGGGCATCGCGGGCTACATGGGCAACGACGATTTCTGCCTGCTGGTGCCCGCCGGGCGCATCGATACGCTGCAGCTCTATGAAAACGTACACCGGGTCATCGTGCGCTTCGGGGTGTCCATCGGCTTCCTGCCATCCTTTGGCATCAGCTGCTCCAACGGCAACACATCGGTGCTGAACCTGTTCGACCAGGCTTCGCTGGCCTGCCAGCACGCCAAGCAGGATTTCAAGAACCGCATCCGCACCTTCGAGCCCTCCATGTACAACAAGACCGCGGAGGATTACCGCATACTGTCCGATTTCCAGGACGCGCTGAAGAACGGGGAGATCACCTTCTGGCTCCAGCCCCAGGTGCGGGCCTCCACGGGCAAGGTGGTGGGCGCGGAATCGCTGGCCCGGTGGATCAAGCCCAACGGCCAGATGGTGCCGCCCTCGGCGTTCGTGCCGGTGCTGGAGAAGTACGGCTTCATTCCCGACCTGGACAAGTTCATCTGGGAGAGCGTCTGCCAGTGGAGCCGCCGCTGCCTGGACCGGGGCCTGCCGCAGATTCCGGTGTCGGTGAATGTGTCCCAGGTGGACATCTTCACCCTGAACGTCACCGAACACTTCTGCGCGCTGCTGGAGCGCTACAGCCTGCCCCGCTCGGCGGTGAAGATCGAGATCACCGAATCCGCCTGCGGCGAGGATTCCCAGAAGGTCCGGAATACCGTGCAGCAGCTGCGGGAGCAGGGCTTCGTGGTGCTGATGGACGACTTCGGCAGCGGCTATTCCTCGCTGAACATGCTCCACGAGCTGAACATCGACATCATCAAGCTGGACGCCTATTTCCTGCACTTGGACAACACCAGCGACAAGAAGGGTATGCGCATACTGGAATCCATCGTGAACATGGCCAAGACGCTGACGCTGCCCATCATCGTGGAGGGCGTGGAGACCGAATCCCAGAAGGAATACCTGATGAGCCTGGGCTGCCGCTACATGCAGGGCTATTACTTCCACAAGCCCATGCCGGTGACCAGTTTTGAGGCGCTGATCGCCGAGCCCGACAGGGTGGACAACCGGGGGTTCCTGTTCAAGGCCAACGACCAGTTCGGCATCCGGGAGTTCCTGAACGACGCCATCTATTCGGACGCGATGCTGAACAACATCATCGGTCCCGCAGCCATCTATGCCTGGCACGACGGCGCGGTGGACATCGTGCGCTTCAACCAGCAGTTCTTCGAGGCAGTGAACGTGCCCGACTTCGACCGGCGAACGGAGGGCATCCAGCAGTACATGCCCGAGAAGGACCGGAAGCGGATGTTCGAGCTGCTGAAGCAAGCCGACGCCGATCGGCTGAACGGGGCCGCGGGCGTGCTGACCTTCGGCCGGGTGGACGGCGACTATTCCCGCTTCCTGATCCATTTCTACTTCCTGAACGAGACCGACGGCAGCAAGCGCTTCTACGGCGCGGCGCGGGATGTGACCGAGATGGCCACCCTGGGCCGCCACATGGAGCTGCTGGCCCGCCACTCCTCCCGCAGCGTGGTGTTCCTGGTCCGCCAGCACGGCAAATACAGCTACGAGGTGGCCGCCCATGGGTTGGAGGAAAGCCTGAAGCTGTCGCGGGCGCAGCTGGAGGCGGAGCTGAACGACGGGCGCTTCTATACCCGCCTGACCGCGGAGGACCGCAACCGGCTGATGCGCCTGAACCGGGATTCCAGGGAGGACCGCCAGGGCTATTCCGAGGCGCTGACCCTGACCGCCGGCGATGGCAGACCGGTGCACCTGAACCTGCGGGCGGACCCCGTGAACGAGCCGGACAGCGATGTGCGCTGGATCTACTCCATCCGCCGTGCGGACCAGTAAACCTATCAGAACCAATACCGAGGCGATGATTCCATGAATCGTAAAAGCATCTCCCGGCTGGCCTTTGCCATCGTCATACTCTCCTTTTTCCTGTCCACGTTCGTGTCGCTGTGGTCCCTGCGGATCATGGCGAAGCAGAACCTGGAGGCGATGGGGGAGACCATCACCGGCCGCATCTACGATGCCATCAGCGGCGAACTGTCTGAACCGATCACCGTGGCGCGCACCATGGCCAACGATCGCTTCCTGATCGACGCCCTGAAGCGGGAATCGCGCTTCGGCGAGGGCAAGGCCGAGCAGCTGATCGCCGGCTACCTGTCTGGCATACGGGACGGTTTGAACTGTGAGGCCGCCTTCGTGGTGTCTGAGGCCAGCCGCCACTACTATTCCTACGCCGGCGTGAACAAGCGCATGGATCTGGAGAACAGCGCGCGGGATCAGTGGTACGTTGACTTCGTGGGCAGCGGCGCGCCCTATGCCCTGGATGTGGACCGGGACGAGGTCAGCCAGGACATGTGGACGGTGTTCGTGGACGCCCGCATCGTGGATGAAAAGGGCACGCTGCTTGGCGTCTGCGGGGTTGGGGCCCATATGACCGACACCCGGGCGTTGTTTTTGCGGCTGGAGAAGGATTACAGGGTGAAAATCAACCTGGTGGATGCCGAGGGACTGATTCACGTAGACACCGATGAGAGCCGGCTGGAGACCGATCACCTGGAGGGCTTTACATACAGCAAAAACGAGGACTACGTTTTCCAGGAATTGAACGGGGGCAGGGCCGTCGTCACCAAGTACCTGGAGAAGCTGGACTGGTATCTGGTGGTTCAAAGCGACAGCAGCAGCGCCAGGAACCAGATCATCAACATGCTGTTATTGAATGTGGTGATGTGTGTGGCGGTGCTGGTCATCATGATACTGGCCATGCATATCATCGCCAACCGCACCCGGGCGCTGCACCAGGCCTCCTTTACGGACCAGTCTACCCGCCTGCTGAATCGGCGGGCCTTCGAGGAGGAGAAGGCGCGGCTGGCGATGTCGCCGCTTCGCAATGACTTTGCCTACATCACCGCCGATGTCAACGGACTCAAGACCGTGAACGACAACCTGGGCCACGCCGCCGGGGACGAGCTGATCCAGGGCGCTGCGGACTGCCTGCGGGCCTGCTTTGGCAGGCACGGTAACATTTACCGCATTGGCGGCGATGAGTTTGCGGCGATGCTGTATCTGTCCCAGCGGCAGCTGGAGGACGCCATGGCGGCGCTGGACGCCGCCACGGCCAGTTGGACGGGCCGGCTGGTAAAGGGGCTGTCCATATCCTGCGGCAGCGCGACCGTTCGAGAATTCCCATCCGAGAACATCGCCGAGCTCAGCCGCATCTCCGACGAGCGCATGTACGCCGCCAAGGATGCCCATTATAAAGCAACGGGGGAGAAGCGGCGGCGATAGGGGGTTGGGTTTTAGGGGTTAGGGCACCTTATCCCTCAAAAACTGATTTGCCGTCCTGCGACAAATCAGTTTTTCACATTTCCCACACAATTTACTTGACTTTTCGTCCATATCGCATACAATTAGATTGTCTAACTAATTAAATAACGGCATTGTCCCGCGATCGGAGGGGAGGGCGGCGTATGGATGCGCTGGGCAACGAGCTGAATCGGCTGCTGGTGGGCACCTATCGCGCCGCGGGCAAGATCGAGGAGATCATGCTGGACGACCTGTCCGGCGGCAGGCTGAGCCTGTCGGAGATGCGGCTGATCGAGTGCGTGGGCAGCGGCAGGCGCCGGGGCCGCACCGTCACCGAAATCTCCCAGGAGCTCGACATCACCCTGCCGTCGGTCACGGCCATGGTCAAGCGGCTCACTGCCAAGGGCTATCTGGTCAAGCAGCGGGCTTCGGAGGACGGCCGCCAGGTGATCATCCGCCTGACGGACGCCGGCTACCAGGCCTATGTGGGCTACCTGTTCGCCCAGCGGAAGATGATCAACGCCGTCCGAAGCAGCATCCAGGAGGGCGACGTCGACGTGCTGCTGCGATCGCTGAAGGCCCTGAACGGCTTCTTCAGCGAGAAGATGGAAGAATTAAGATAACTGTTCAGTCCCGGATGCATTTGTAGCTTTTATGGCGGCCCAGGGGCCGCGGCTACAGGCAACGTTCATTGTAGAAGCGTCGCCATCTCGTGCGCGGGAAGCGCGCGCGAATCCGCTTCTCGTGCGCGGGAAGCGCGCGCGAATCCGCTTCTCGTGCGCGGGAAGCGCGCTATTCCGCTTTGCCGACACGATGGAACAGCTACGAATTAAGGAACTACCGCACAATACGGTTTGATTTACCGCCAGTAAACCTTCAAAATCTGCAAGAGCGCCTGACGAAAAAATCACTCGCCAGCTGACCACCTTAATTGCGCGGTATTTCCTTAAATAACATTTAGGAGGTCATTCCCTTGAAAATACTTGGCACCGGCAGCGCTCTGCCGAAGAAGGTGGTCACCAACGACGACCTGGCCGGTTTCCTGGAGACCAACGACGAGTGGATTTCCACCCGGACCGGCATACGGGAGCGCAGGGTGTTGTCGGATGATACGCTGCAATCCCTGGCCGAGCGCGCCGGCAAGGCAGCGCTGGAGAACGCCGGGGTCGCGCCGGAGGACATCGACTTCGTGCTGGTCAGCACCGTCCAGGCGGAGACCATGAGCCCCGCCCTGGCCTGTGATATCCAGCCCGCCCTGGGCCTGAAGTGCATGGGCATGGACATCAACGGCGGCTGCACTGGCTTCATCGCGGCGCTGGCCGTGGCCGAGGGGCTGATCGCCTCGGGCCGTGCCCACAAGCTGCTGGTGCTCAGCGCCGAGGCGCTGTCCCGCTTTGCCGACTGGACCGACCGCAGCACCTGCGTGCTGTTCGGCGACGCTGCCGGCGGCGTGGTGGTGGGCGAGGGCGAGGGCGTTGAGGACATCCGCTTCGCCAGCGAGCCCCGTCGCGCCGTGCTGTGCGCCAACACCCCGCCGGGAAACAGCCCCTTCGCCATCGATCCCACCCCGGCCCAGTACCTGAAGATGCAGGGCCAGGAGGTCTACAAGTTCGCGGTGTCCCACTCCTTCAGGGATATCCGTCAGATGCTGGAGGCCCACGGGCTCACCCCCGAGGATGTGGATTTCTATGCGTTGCACCAGGCCAACATGCGCATCCTGGAGGCCGTGCGCACCCGCCTGAAGGTAGATGCCGGGCGCTTCCCCCACAACATCGAGCGCACGGGAAATACCTCATCGGCCACCATACCGGTGCTGCTGGACGAGCTGAACCGGGCGGGTCAGCTGAAGCCCGGCTGCCGCCTGATTCTGAATGCCTTTGGCGCGGGATTGTGCACCGGCACGGCGCTGATCAGATGGTAGGACAGTATTTACCGTAGCGGCGGCGTATGCGCCGCCATGCGGACATATTTTGCTGTATTGTCATGGCGGCGTCCGCGCCGCCATGACATGGACAAATCATCAATTATTATTCGGGAGGAAAGAATCATGAATCAGGTTTATCAGAAGATCGTTGACATTATCGTGGACGCCAAGGGCATCGATCCCGACACCATTCACTACAGCAGCACCTTTAAGGACCTGAATGTGGATTCCCTGGACATCGCCGAGATGGCCATGACCCTTGAGGACGAATTTGGCGTCACCATCGAACTGGAAGAAGGCATCAACACCGTTGAGGACCTGGTGAACGTGATCGTGACGAGGATGAAGGACTGATGCTGCGCTCGAGAGTCTGCGAAGCCATTGGCATTCGCTATCCCATCTTTCAGGGCGGCATGGCGTGGGTTTCCGACGGCAAGCTGGCGGCGGCAGTCTCCAATGCCGGTGGGCTGGGTATCATATCGGCCATGAACGCCGATGAGAACTACGTCCGCGACCAGATCCGCCTGTGCCGGGAGCAGACCGACAAGCCCTTCGCCGTGAACATCATGCTGATGAGCCCCCATGTGGAGGCCGTGGCGAAGCTGGTGGCCGAGGAGAAGGTGCCGGTGGTCACCACTGGCGCGGGCCTGCCCGGCAAGTACATGCCCGCCTGGATCGAGGCCGGCATCAAGGTGGTGCCCGTGGTGCCCTCCGTGGCCATCGCCCGCAGGGTGGAGCGCGGCGGCGCCACCGCCGTGATCGCCGAGGGCACCGAGTCCGGCGGCCACGTGGGCGAGCTGACCACCATGGCCCTGGTGCCCCAAGTGGTGGACGCGGTGAAGATTCCCGTTCTGGCCGCCGGCGGCATCGCCGATGGCCGGGGCATGGCTGCGGCATTCATGCTGGGCGCCGAGGGCGTGCAGTGCGGCACCCGGTTCCTGTCCGCCTACGAGTGCGGCATCCATCCGAATTACAAGCAGAAGGTGCTGGCCGCCCGGGACATCGACACCCAGGTCACCGGCCGCAGGCTGGGCCACCCGGTCCGTGCCCTGCGCAACCCCTTCGTCAACAGATTCGCCGAGCTGGAGCGCAACCCCGAGGTTTCCGATGAAGAATTGAGCGCCTTCGGCACCGGCGCGGTGCGCAAGGCCGCCGTGGACGGCAACCTCCAGGAGGGCAGCTTCCTCGCCGGTCAGATCGCCGCCCTCGTCAAGAAGGAGCAGAGCGCCAAGGAGATCGTCGAGGAGATGATGGCCGAGTGCGAGGCGCTGCTGGGCAAGGCGGGGGAGAGAGTTTTATAAATTCTGATTTATCGAGCTGTTGACGAAGGCCCCAAAAGTAGCCTTCCCCCGGTGGGGAAGGTGGATTTCCCCGAGCATTTTTCAGCAGAGGCGCGAGGCGCATCGTAAGGGGACCTCATCCGCCTCGCTACGCTCGGCACCTTCCCCAAAGGGGAAGGCTTTGGGCTGCCGCAACAGCTCGACAAATCAGAATATACCGACCAACCGATCAGCGGAGGTAACTATGCTGAACAACAAAGTGGCCCTGATCACCGGCGGGGCGCGGGGCATTGGACGTGCCATCGCGCTGAAGCTGGCTGGCGAAGGGGCTGACATCGCGATACTGGACGCGGGCAGCCTGGAGCTGTCCGAGCAGACCGCCGAAGAGATTCGCGCGCTGGGCGTGCGGGCCTTCGCCGCGCGCTGCGACATCACCGACTACGACCAGGTTACCGCCGCTGTGGCCCAGGTGAAGGAAGCCCTGGGCGGCGTGGACATCCTGGTGAACAACGCTGGCATTACCCGGGACAAGCTGGCGCTGCGCATGACCCCCGAGGACTTTGACGCCGTGCTGTCCGTGAACCTGAAGGGCACGTTCCTGATGATCAAGGCCCTGTACGCCGACTTCATGAAGAAGCGGGCGGGCCGCATCATCAACATCGCGTCCATCTCCGGCCTGATGGGCAACGCCGGGCAGGCGAACTACTCCGCGTCCAAGGCGGGCGTGGTGGGCCTGACCAAGACCATCGCCCGTGAGCTGGCCAGCCGCAACGTGACCTGCAACGCCATCGCCCCTGGCTTCATCGAAACGCCGATGACGGCGAACATGAACCAGGACGCGCTTCAGGAGGCTTGCAAGAGCATCCCGCTGCGCCGCATGGGCAAGCCCGAGGACGTTGCCGCGGTGGCGGCGTTCTTGGCCAGCGATGGTGCGGGCTATATTACCGGCAGCGTCATTAATGTGGACGGCGGCTTCTTCATGAGATAATACGCCATAAGAGGATAACCTATGAAACGTGTAGTAATCACCGGCGCCGGCGTCGTTTCCCCGGTGGGCAGCGGCGTGGAGGCGTTCTTTGAGAACCTGACCCGGGGCGTGTGCGGCATCGGGCCGATTACCCGCTTCGACACCACCGGCTACAAGGCAAAGCTGGCTGGTGAGGTGAAGGACTTCGACCCCGAAGCCGTGGGCATCGACCGCGCCCAGGCCAAGCGCACCGACCTGTTCGCCCAGTACGCCATGGCGGCAGCCATGCAGGCCGTGGCCGACAGCGGCATCGAGGGCAAGGTGGCCCCGGAGCGCTTTGGCGTGTACGTGGGCAGCGGCATCGGTGGGATGCAGACCTTCGTGCAGGAGACCGAGAAGCTGCTCAACCGCGGCCCCACCCGGGTGTCCCCGTTCTTCATTCCGATGATGATCGGCAATATGGCGGCGGGCAACATCGCCATCCGCTTCAACGCCCAGGGGCCCTGCCTGCCCGTTGTGACGGCCTGCGCCACCAGCAGCCACGCCATCGGCGAGGCGTTCCGGGCCATCAAATATGGCCATGCGGACGCCATCATCGCCGGCGGTGCAGAGGCGACCATCCTCCCCTTGGCGGTGGCGGGCTTTTCCAACATGAAGGCCCTCAGCGAGAGCGAGGACCCCAACGCGGCCTCCCTGCCCTTCGATGCCCGCCGCGGCGGCTTCGTGATGGGCGAAGGCTCCGGCATCGTGGTGTTGGAGGAGTATGAGCACGCCATGGCCCGAGGCGCAAGGGTCTACGCTGAGGTCTGCGGCTACGGCAATACCTGCGACGCCTACCACATCACCGCGCCCCACGCCGAGGCCGTCGGCGCGGCCAACGCCATCAAGCTGGCGCTGGAAGAGGCCAACTGGCAGGGCGAGGCGCTGTACATCAACGCCCACGGCACCGGCACGCCGATGAACGACAAGGTGGAGACCCTGGCCATCAAGAAGGCCATGGGCGAGGACGCGGCCCGCAAGGCGCTGATCAGCTCCACCAAGTCCATGACCGGCCACATGCTGGGCGCGGCCGGCGCGGTGGAGGCCATCGTCTGCGCCATGGCACTGAAGAACGGCGTCGTGCCGCCCACCATAAACCTGCGTGAGAGCGACCCCGAGTGCGATTTGAACTACGTGCCCAACGAGGCCGTGAAGGCCGATGTCGAGGTGGCGATTTCGTCGTCCCTGGGCTTCGGCGGACATAACGCGGTGGTGGCGATGAGGAAATTCTGATTTGTAGGGCTATTGACGAAGGCCCCAAAAGTGGCCTTCCCCCGATGGGGAAGGTGGATTTGACGAAAAATGCTTGCATTGTTTCGTCAAAGACGGATGAGGTCTCCGACGATGTTACAACGCATTTTTCAGCAGAGGCGCGAGGCGCATCGTAAGGGGACCTCATCCGGCGCTACGCGCCACCTTCCCCATAGGGGAAGGCTTTTGGAAACTGCGCGTCTCCCCGCTAAATCAGAATTAACCACCCCAACAAACGGAGGGAAAACAACATGCCAACCGAACGACTCAACCGCGAGCAGATCGCGCAAATCCTGCCCCACCGCGACGACATGGCGCTGCTGGACGAGGCGGCGCTGCTGGAGGATGGCACCGCCGAGGGCATCTACCATGTCCGCGGCGACGAGTTCTTCCTGCGGGGCCACTTCCCGGGCAACCCGGTGGTGCCGGGCGTAATCCAGTGCGAGATCATCGCCCAGGCCTCCTGTATGCTGATGAAGGACGCCATTCCCGGCGGCACGCCCTACTACGCGGGCATCAACAGCGTGCGCTTCCGCCGCCCGGTGCGTCCCGGCGACACCATCACCGTCCATTCCCAGCTGGTGCGCAGCAAGGGCACGCTCTTCGTGGTGAAGGGCGAGGCAAAGGTGGGCGACGAGGTGTGCGCCTCCGGGGAATTCATGTTCATGATCGGAAAATAGGGATAACAGGTATACCTATGTAGGGGCGGCAATGCGCCGCCCGCCCGGTACGTCAAGATCGTACTGTCAGGCGGGCGGCGCATCGCCGCTCCTACAATATATGTCTGTTTACAGCCGCGACCGCACCCTGGCGATATAATCCCCGTCGATCACGCTGTAGCGGTCCTCGGGGGGATACAGCGCGCCGCCGAAGAAGATATCCCGGTTGTTCGAGGTAGAGGTGTCCGCTACGTCCCGGAAGCGGGCCACATGGATCTGGTTGCACCCGGTGGCTTCGACGATTTTGTTCACGTTCTTCAGGTTCACCCCGGCGCCGGGCATGATCTGTATCGCGCCCTGGGCGAAATCCATCATCTGCCGGATGACATCCACCCCGTAGAACACGTCCGGGGCCAGCCCGCTGGTCAGCACCCGGTCGATGCCGATGTCGATCAGCTGCCCCAGCAGTTTTTTCCAGTCGGAGCACACGTCGATGGCCCGGTGGAATACCTTGGTTTTGTCCCCGGCAATGCGGGCCAATTCCCGCGTGCGCTTCACGTCCAGGCTGCCGTCGGCATCCAGGAAGCCGAACACCAGGCCGTCGCTGCCGTGCGCAAGCAGCTGTTCGGCGTCGGCCAGGGCGGTGGCGTACTCGGCATCGGTGTAGCAA
Organism: uncultured Eubacteriales bacterium; assembly: GCA_902798105.1. Taxonomy (GTDB): domain Bacteria; phylum Bacillota; class Clostridia; order Christensenellales; family Aristaeellaceae; genus UBA2862. The sequence goes on along the minus strand of CADBVG010000065.1, from coordinate 10,951 downwards.
AAGCCCGCCTGCCGCGGGCGCACCATGGTCATGATGGGCAGCTTCGACAGCTTCTTGGCGGCGATCAGCGCGCCGATGGACGGGGTCAGCCCGCCGAGCATCAGGCAGGCGTTCAGCTCCACCCGGTCCGCCCCGCCCCGCTGGGCCTCCAGCACATCGTCCACGCTGCCGCAGCACACCTCAAGGGTGTAATGGTTCATAGAGATTGCTCCCTTGCTGTTTACTATAAATTCTGATTTGTCGCGGAGCGACAAATCAGAATTTGAGTGGCTAGTGGCCAGTGATTAGTGGCTAGTGAAGGAGGAAATCCTTGCGGATTTCTTTTGAACAAATCCCGTAGGGATTTGCTCCACCACTAGTCACTAGCCACTAACCACTAATCACTCAATTCTGATTTATCGAGCACAGCTCGATAAATCAGAATTTCCCATTCCAACGGTCAAAACCTATTTGCGGAAATCCCCATAGATTTCCCGATAATGGGACGGGGTGCAATTCCGGGCGCTGCGGAACACCCGGTTGAAGGTGGCCACGCTGCCGAACCCGGCGCTGATGGCGATCTCCTGTATGGGCTGGCGGGTGTGGATGAGCAGGTTTTCGGCCATGGCCACCCGCTTGTTGCGCAGGTATTCCGAGAAGGACTGGCCCAGCTGCTGCTTGAACATCCGCGAGAAATAGCACCGGGAGAAGCCGGTGAAGGCGCTGACGTCGCCCAGGGTGATATCCCGCATGTAGTTCTGGTCGATGTACAGCCGTGCGCTGTCCACGATCTCCGGGTCGATGCGCTGGGTGCGCTCGTCATAGCTGCTCAGCTCACGGGCCATGTTGAACTGGCCCAGGCACACGTACATTTGCAGCAGGTAGGAGTAGCACATGGAATTCCACAAGAATTCCCGCCGCTCGTAGCAGTTCACCGCCTGCGTCAGCAGCGATCGCACCGCGCTTTGCAGCTCCGGCTGGCCGGTCAGGTAAATTGGGGATTTGAGCATCTCCTCCACCAGCTGCATATCCCGCATACTGAACAGGTTGTCCGGCTCGAACAGCAGCAGGTAGCGGGCGCTGCCCTCGGCCATGGTCAGCCCGTGGACCCAGTTGGGCGGCACGATCAGTACCTCGTCCGACTGCACGCTGTAGGTCTTGTCCTCCACGGTATAGACCACCTCGCCCCGCAGCGGCATGATGATCTCCACCGCGCTGTGGCAATGGGCCTCATAGGTCCATGGGGTCTGGGAGTACCAGGCCCGTATCGATGAATGGTCGATATAGGTGACGTATTCCTGCTTGCCCTTGAGTATGCGGAACCCATCGGGGAACCGGCATCGGGTCATCACGTCCGCCTGTGCTTTGTTCTCCATACCCCAACCCTCCGAATTTAAAAAAGCCTATGCCTACTCATCTATTATAACACAAAAATAACGTTTATTCAATGGCTTGGGATAAAAAAAGCGAAATCACTGGATTGTGATTTCGCGCTTCATGCCGTGGACGTAATACTGTATCACGATGCGTCGGGGGGCGTCGACAGCGGCGGTGGTGACCAGCTTCAGGTTGACGGTGGCGCTGTCCCGGGGGGCCACGTCGCTGCCCTCGCCGGTGATGGCATATATCGCGATGTCCCCCGGCGCGCCCTCCATGGTGATGTGCAGCCACTCCGCGGGGAAAAGCCCCCGGTTGGTCAGCGTCACGTTGATGTCCATCAGCGTGTAGGGGGAGGGGTCCTCCGACAGCGCGCCGCCGCCCAGCACCTGGGGCGCGGCCCCGCCCGCCACCAGCGACCGGATGGCCCCGAAGGCCTCCGGATAGTTCGCCGCCGGGGCCGATTGCGCCGCGACCGCGCTGCGCAGCGTGCCCCCCAGGTAAAACCACCCGGCAAACCCCAGCAGCAGCGCCAGCACAATGGCCAGCAGTATGGTGAGCTTGCGCATAATCCGCCTCCGAAAAACGTCTGATAGGATCAATATTCAATGCCATTGGTTATTATATCAGACGTTCGTTAAGAGTATACCGGGGGAGGGAAGAGGGGGCATAATCCACCATATCCGCCATGTTTACTGTAACCGTTCGCACAGGGGCAGGAGTTCTTCCAGCTTGGCGACGATGCGCTTTTGTTCGGCGAGGGGCGGAAGTGGGAAAACCATTTTAAGTACGCTACTTCTATCAATACCGGGAATAACTCCCTGTCCGTTTGCTTTTATCAAGCTGATGTTTGCGTTAAGGAAGTATCGGATATATTGCATATCAAACCAGTTTGACTTCTTTATCGCCATTATCTGTCGGGCAACGTGTGCTTCTGCTATATCACATATTACGGTCTTACCGTACCCTGACCCCTTACAAACCAAAAGCACATCTCCGTAGCTCGCCATGTTCCTCGGTGTTTCTGTCCAACGATTAACAATAACACCGGTATCTGATAAACTGCTTGCGCCTGTTATATAAGGAGTTCCTCTACCCTGATCATTATACTCTTCTGGCTTGAAATCCGTACCAGATAATAGAGATATGACATCACCTAATCTTATTAATTTCCAACTCTCCGGGATGTCGAAGGGGATTTCGTCGGGGGTGATTTCGGGGAGGGGTTTTTCTTTTTTGAGTTGGCCGGAGCGGATGAGGGACTGTTTTTCGGCCTGGATTTGTTGGTAGAGGGCCTCGCCGGTGCCCTCTTCGGGGCGTTGGGGGACGAGCTTGCCCCGGATGGCAAGCTGGAGGATGGATTTTTGCATGTCCGTCGGGAAGCGCTTATTGAAGTCCTCCAGGCGGCTCCACGCCGCTTCATACCGGTCGATATACGGCAGCAGTTCCTCGATCTTCGCCACAATCCGCTTCTGCTCGGCAAGAGGAGGAACAGGAATAATAAGGCTATGTAGTGCAACAGAGGATAACCCAGGCATTGCCGTGCCCTTTGACTGCATCATTCCTGTGTTGCGATAGAAGTAAAATACATAATAGAAGTACTCTCTTGAGATTTCTGTGTAAGCACGCAACCTATGCACATGGTTCTGAAAGCATATATCATAATCATAATACCAGATCGCCGTCCTACCGTAGTAAGCGCCACCTTCACACATGAGAATATCTCCATATGTTACTGTGCAACGATCTACTTCATCGTCGGAAAAAAACATCTCTTTGATATTTGAAAAATCAAATCTATTCCAATACAGATTTGATGTCGTTATGAACTTACGGATAGCCCCTTCTTTATCAACCTTTTTTGTCGAAGAGTTCATAGCTTTCCCCGTATTATGAGAAAAAACATCTCCAACATAGCACCATTTCCATGTTTCCGGAATCTCAAACGGCACTTCCTCCTCCGTGATCTCCGGCAGGGGTTTTTCCTTCTTGATCTTCCCGGCTTTGACGAGGGCGGCCTTCTCCCGCTGAATCTGGCGGTACAATTCCTCCGCCGTGCCCTCCTCGGGGCGCTGCTCGACGAGCCTGCCCTGTATGGCAAGCTGGAGGATGCTGTTTTTCAGTTCCTGCGGGGTCATGCTTTGCTCCCTCCCAGGATGGCGGTGATGTCGGAAAGCACGCGGTCGATCTCGGCGTTCAGGCTCGCGCGCTCCTCCTGATAGCGCAGGATCAGGTCCATGGGGTCGAGGATCTCCTCCTCCTCATGGGGGAAGCCGCACTGATCGAGGTTGTAGCCCAGCGCGTCCGCCAGCTGTTCCGATGAAAATTTCTTCGCCTTGTCGAAGCCGTCCAACTGGATTTCCTGCCGGTTCTCCCACCAGTCCATCACCGGCGCGAAGTGCTCAAGCCGCATGGGCTTGGTCTTGGAGAAGTGCTTGTAGCCCTCCGGCATGTCGAGGCGATAGAACCAGGTCTCCTTGGCGGGGCCGGTACGGTCGAAGAAGAGTATGTTGGTGGTGATGGAGGTGTAGGGCGAAAACACGCTGCCCGGCAGGCGCACCACGGTGTGCAGGTTGAATTCCGAGAGCAGCTTCTTCTTGATGTTCAGCTTGGCGTTGTCCGTGCCGAACAGGAAGCCGTCCGGCAGCACCACCGCCGCCCGTCCGCCCGGCTTCAGGCGGTACATCATCACATCCAGGAACAGGTCCGCCGTCTCGCTGCTGGCCAGGTCCGCCGGGAAATAGTTCTTCACATCGTTCTTCTCGTTGCCGCCGTAGGGGGGATTCATCAGCAGGACATCGAAGGATTCGTCCTCGGTGAAGTCCAGCAGGTTGTGGACCGTCAGCGCGTTGCCGTGGGTGACGTTGGGCTCGTCGATGCCGTGCAGCAGCAGGTTGGTGACGCAGAGGATGTAGGGAAACTGCTTCTTTTCGATGCCGTAGATGCAGCGGGCATACTGTTCCTGATCGTCGGTGGTCTTGATCTGCGGCTCCAGTTCGCCGAGCCAGCTGGTGATGAAGCCGCCCGTGCCGCAGGCCAGGTCCGCCATGGTCTCGCCGATGCGGGGCTTTATCATCTTCGCCATGAACTGCGTGACCGCGCGGGGCGTGTAGAATTCGCCCGAGGAACCGGCGGATTGCAGCTCGTGCAGCAGGGTTTCGTAGATCTCGCCGAAGGCGTGGACTTCTTCATAATCGTTGAGATCGAGCTCATCTATGACGTTGATGACCTGCCGCAGCAGCACGCCGTCCTTCATGTAGTTGTTGGCATCCTGGAACACCGATTGCACGACGGACTTCTTCACGGGCATGTCCGCCGACACCGGCAGCGTTTTCAGCGTCGGGAACAGGCGGTTGTTGACGAAATTTAGCAGTGTGTCGCCGGTGGGCACGCGCCCGGAGCCGTCGTCGTGAGCCCAGTTGCACCAGCGGCAGTCGTCGGGGATTATGGACTGGTAGTCATCCTCGTCCAGTTCCCAATCCTCCTCCTTGGAATCGTAGACCTTCAAAAATAACATCCAGGCGATCTGCTCGATGCGCTGGGCGTCGCCGTTGACGCCGGCATCGTTGCGCATGATGTCGCGCAGGCGCTTGATGAATGTGGAAAGCGTGCTCATTTTCCCTCTTGTTCTCCTTCGTCTATCGGCCACTTGACATTATATCCCTGTTGCCGCATCAGTCGGAATTGTTCAGCATAAAGCTTTTCTACGATTTCCCGTGTAGGATAGACACATCTTCTTGTATCTTCTTCTGCCGTGCAATTAATTGCTCGATACGGTGGCCAATGATTGTATAAATACAAAAACGGATCATCCTCGTCTGGAACAACATCAGGGCCAGCTGAAAAGGAGTGTGGTATGCAGCTATGATCGAAAACCTGTAACAATGCTATACCATGTTCCTTGGCATACAGAATAGCTCCACTCTGGAACCCACTTGTCGATAAAAGAATCCCCTTGTGGAAACCAAGGCTTTTTACCTTGGCATCCAATTCAGCAACCACTTTCCGTTCGACGCGCTCCGAATACTGTTTGCATTCACATATAACCTTAAACTCCACTCCTAAAGCAATAAACGAGGCATATACATCAATCTGATATGTACCGTCATATGCTTTGAGTTTCACATCATGGTCGATCTTAAAATCGCTCAGATGCTCGGCTTCCGCGTAGCCTTCCAATACTTCCTTGCAGAATACCTCAAAATCCTTCGGAGTAATGCTGCAAACATAATCCTGCTCGTCATACATAATTTTGTCAACCTATCCTGTATATTTCTTCTTCCAGCTCCCGCACGGCCTTCAAATACCCGTCCTTCCCGCCGAACAGCGCGGCGAGGCGGGAGGGCTTGCCCATGCGCTTGAAGGGGTCGAGCTTCAATATCTCCGTCTTTTCGATCTCATAGACGCCGGTGTTCCTGTAGCGGTCCAGCAGCGCCTCCAGCACCTCGCGGGCCGGGCCGGTGTAGCGGCTGAGGAAGTCGCGCTTCTTCACGTTGTTGGCGCGCTCCCGGCGGGTCAGGGGCTTGGCGTCGAAGGCGACGTGGCAAATGAAGTCGAAATCGTCCACGTCCGCCATGCCCTGTTCGGCCTTCATGGCGTCCAGGTCGATGCCACGCTCCTTGAGCAAATCCCGAATGACCTCCTTCTTCTGCTGGGCAGACCACTGACGGATAAAGCCGTCCAGGGAGGCGTACTGCCCGACGATGTTCTCCTTCGTGTAATCCACGATGCTCTCCTGCCTGAGCAGCTTGCCGTCGGCGTCGTAGACTTCCACCATCTTGTTGATCACGCGCACCGGGCAGCCATTGGCGTCCACAATGGGCTTGACGGTGGGCTCCTTCGGCGGTGTGTCGTCGGGACCCTTCGGCAGCTTCGGCTCCTTCGGGGGACGCTCCGGGTCGAAGCCGTCCTCCATTTCGATGGGACCGTCCCAGTCCGGGTCGGCAAACAGGCGGCTCACCCTGCGAAAGTCCATCACCACGAAGTGGGTCTTGCCCTCCTTCTCCCGCAGGCGGGTACCGCGACCGATGATCTGCTTGAACTCCGTCATCGAGCCGATCATCTTGTCCAGCACGATCAGCTTGGTCATCTTGCAGTCCGCGCCGGTGGAAAGCAGCTGGGAGGTGGTGGCGATGACGGGATACTTCGCCGTGACGGAGATGAAGTAATCCAGCTTCTTCTTGCCGTAGTCGTCGCTGCCGGTGATGCGCACGACATAGTCGGGGTTCTCCCGACACATGTCGGCGTTCAGGTTCACCAGCGCGCTGCGCATGCGCTCGGCGTGGTCCTCGTTGGCGCAGAACACGATGGTCTTCTGCATCCGGTCTGTGCTTTTCAGATAGGCCGTGATCTCACTGGCGACCTGGTTGATGCGGTCCTCCAGGATGATGTTGTAATCATAATCGCTGATGGTGTACACCCGGTCGGGGATCTCCACGCCGTTGATGTCCCGCTGGCCGCGCCGGGGTCGCCAGCCCTCGCCGATGTCCGTGGTGATGCCGATGACCTTGAAGGGCGCGAGGAAGCCGTCCTCGATGCCTCGCTTCAGGCTGTAGGTGTACACCGGCTCGCCGAAGTAGTTGATATTGGAGATGTACTTCGTCTCCTTGGGCGTGGCCGTCATGCCGATCTGCGTGGCGCTGGAGAAGTATTCCAGGATGCGCCGCCAGCGGCTCTCCTCCTTGGCCGAGCCGCGATGGCACTCGTCCACGATGATCAGATCGAAGAAATCCGGGGAGAACAGCTCGCTGAAATGCTCCTTGTCATCGTCGCCCACCAGCTGCTGATACAGGGAGAAATACACTTCGTGTGACGTGATGGTGGTGCGGTCGTCCTTCGCGACGTTGATCTTGTGGATCACCTTTTCCAGCGGCGCGAAATCCTGCTGGATGGATTGATCCACGAGGATGTTACGGTCGGCCAGGTAGAGTATCTTGTGCTTCACGCCGCTCTTTAAAAGCCGGTAGACGATCTGGAAGGCCGTGTAGGTCTTGCCCGTGCCCGTCGCCATCACCAGCAGGATGCGGTCCTGACCCCGCGCGATGGCGTCCAGCGTGCGGTTGATGGCGATGCGCTGGTAGTAGCGGGGCGGATAGACGTTCATGCCGCTGTAGTAGGGCTGGCGGATCATGGCCTGCTCGGCGTCATTGAGGCCGCTGCCCTTGTTCGCGCCGCGCTTGAACCGGGCGATCAGTTCCTCCGGGGATGGGAATTCATCCAGGGAAAGCTGGCGCTCCTGGCCGGTCAGGAAGTCATGCTCGCAGAAGCCGTCGCCGTTGGAGCTGTAGGCGAAGTGCACGTCCAGCATCCGGGCGTACTCCATGGCTTGCTGCAGGCCGTGGGAAACGCTGTGGCTGTTGTCCTTGGCCTCTACAATGGCGATGGGATTGTTAGCGTTGATATAGAGGATGTAGTCCGCCCGCTTGGGCTTTTCCCGCGCCACCAGGTTGCCCCGCAGGTTGATGCGACCGTCGGTGATTTTCGCCTCCATGGTGATGCGGTCCAGGCCCCACTTTGCCGTGACGGCCGGGGTGATATAATGCAGCTTGATGTCCTCCTCGGACATCTGCCACTTTGGCTTTATGGTGCTCATGCGGCCACCTGCTTTCGTCATGAAACGCTCTTTGGATTATTATAACGATCAGTTCAAGCTCGGATGCAACGGTAGCTTCTATGGCGGCCCAGGGGCCGCCGCTACAGGCCTCGTTCATTGTAGCGGCGGCGCTATCTCGTGCGCGGGAAGCGCGCGATTTCGCTTCGCCGCCATGATTGAACAGATACATTATAACAAATGAAAGGGCCGCTTTCAATAGCTGCGCGTGCGATAAAAAGGAAGAGGCTGTCTCAATGCATGGTTTTGAGACAGCCTCCCCTTATAGGATGCGGGACGAACGGCTTCAGGCCTTCTCCGTTGCCTTCATCTTCCGCGCCATGGCAGATCTTGCGGCGGTGCGCTTGGCGGCGGCGACCTTTTTTTCGTGGATGGCATCGAGCCGCTGCCGGGTCTCCTCCTCGGCGTGGCGGCGGTTTTCCATCAGCCGTGCCATATCGCTCTCCCTTTTCAGCACCTCGGCCTGCTGGCGGTCCTGATTGGCCCTTGCCATGGCGTCGGGGTCCTCGAAGCGGATGAACCTTTCGACAGCCTGGGGGTAGGCGAAGGCCTTCGTTGCGCCGCCGTCGAAGGTGACTTCCATGCGCGGTGGGTTGAAGGCGGTGACTTTTCCCCGCCCGAAGCGGGTGTGGTTGACGATCTGTCCAAGCATGGGTTGAGCCTCCTTTTACGCGATATGGTGTGGCTGCAGGTTAGGGGGATATGGCGGCGCAGGCGCCGCCGCTACATGGGGGAAACGGTGGCGGCGGATTGCGTTGTTACACCGCGGCTGCCGTGCGCGGGAGCGCGCGAGCGTCCCGGCCCAGGGCGGCCTGGGTGCGCAGGATCAGGGCGACGGAGATGGCGAAGGTCAGCACGTCGGAAACCGGCATCGAGTACAGCACGCCGTCCAGCGCGAAGAACCGGGGCAGCAGCAGCGCGAAGCCCACGCCGAACACCACCTCGCGCACCATCGACAGTGCCGTGGATTCCAGCGCCCTGCCCATGGCCTGGAGGAAGATGAATGTGCCCTTGTTCACCGTCGCCAGCGGCAGCATGCACAGGTAGACGCGGAAGGCCTTCACGGCGAAGTCGGTGTAGTACGCGCTCTCGTTGGCCGCGCCGAATACCGCGATCAGCTGACGGGGGAACAGCTCGACGATCAGCAGCGCCACACAGCCCACCGCGGCCTCACAGGCCAGCAGCAGGTTGAACAGCGCCTTCACCCGGTCGGGCCGCTTCGCGCCGATGTTATAGCCCACGATGGGGATGCAGCCCGCCGCCAGGCCGATGGCTATAGAGATGACGATCTGGAAGAACTTCATCACGATGCCCACCACGGCCATGGGAATCTGGGCGTACTGGGGCTGGCCGAAGATGGGGTCCAGCGCGCCGTACTTCTGGATCATGTTGTTGATGGCTGCCATGGCCGCCACCAGCGAGATCTGTGCCAGGAACGAGCAGATGCCCAGGGGGATGTAGCGCTTCATCAGCCGGGGATGGAGGCGGAAGCTATCGCGGGACAGCCGCACCGCCTTCATGTGGCACAGGTACCACACGGCCAGCGCCGCGGTGATGACCTGCCCGATCACCGTGGCCACCGCCGCGCCCATCATGCCCCAGTGGAAGCCGTAGATGAAGATGGGGTCAAGGACCAGGTTGGCTACCGCGCCAAGCACTGTGGTGACCATGGCGAATTTCGGGCTGCCGTCGGAGCGGATGATGGGATTCATCGCCTGCCCGAACATGTAGAAGGGCACGCCCAGGGCGATCCAGAAGAAATATTCCCGGGCGTGGCGGAAGGTTTCGGCGTTCACCCGGCCGCCAAACAGCGTGAGTATCGGGTCGGTGAAGATGAGGTACAGGGCCGTCAGCACCACGCTGGACGCTACGCAGGCGATCACGGCGCTGCCTATGCTCTTGTGGGCGTTGTCCTTATGGTTCGCCCCCAGGCTGATGGACACGAAGGCGCAGGCACCATCGCCGATCATCACGGCGATGGCCAGCGCCACCACGGTCAGCGGGAATACCACCGTGTTGGCTGCGTTGCCGTAGCTGCCCAGGTAGGTCGCGTTGGCGATGAAGATTTGATCGACGATGTTGTAAAGCGCCGCTACCAGCAGCGAAATGATGCAGGGGATGGCATATTTGCGCATCAGCTTTCCCGGCTTTTCCTCGACGAGAAAGGCATTGGAACGGATTTCAGACATGGGACACGACCTCCAAAATACAAAATGCGATACACCGCCGTATCGTATCTGCGAAGGTGAATCGCATGTATCGTGCCACATGTATTCTGATATTTATTATGGCACGGGAATATTAAATTCGGGCGAGGGGGAAGGTTGAGATTTATGGGCGAAAGGGTGTCTACCACAGATCGACGCTGCCAGTCTGGGTGCCCTTGACCCAGAAGGCCTTGTTCAGGTCAACGCGGATGTAGACCTTGTCCACCTGGCCGACCCGGGCCAGTATGGCAAAGGGCGTGATTTCGCCGCCCAGGGGGGACTGTATGATGATCTGGGGCTCGGTAGGCTTCTTCGCGGCGCGCTTCTTTGCCTTCGGGGTTGGCGCGTCCTGCTTTGCTTTCGTGGCAGGTGCAGCCTGCTTCGCCTTCGGGGCAGGCTTTTCCTCGTCGATGGCCACGCCATACAGAAAGTGGATCTTCGCCAGCACCGTCGCGCTGGGCTTGGCGCGGCCACTCTCATAGGCGCTCACGCTGGAAACGCCGATGCCCACCGCCTTTGCGAATTCAGCCTGGGTCAGGTTCTTCTCCTTGCGCAATTCCCGGATGGTCATGGAACACACGTCCTTTCCTTTTTTTATTATTATAATTATACAGATTTTATAAAAATGCGTCAAGGGGCGGAGAATGTGACGACACGGCTCACGCATGAGTTAACAGGCCATCAAATATATTACAAAAGTGTTACCAAAAGGATTTTTCACCTCAGATGTCGAAGAAGGACATAGAGGTGAAAAGAGATGAGCGAATACTTTGAGGGG
>CADBVG010000064.1 GCA_902798105.1 uncultured Eubacteriales bacterium | reverse complement strand
GTTTCTACTCCATCAGGAATACCGTCTCCTCTGGTCTTTTGGCCTTGTAAGACGGCTTGGGCTTCATCACCCCATTTCCTGACTAACACCATCAGAATTCAGCGGTCCCCGCACCGTTGGCATAGGAACCAGGGAGGCTAAGTTATGGAAACCTACGAATTTTCCTTCGGATTTGAGCTGGGGTGCCTGCACGTCGCACCGGTGCACGTGCGCATCGAGCAGCTGCCGCCGGTCATCGCGGCCCACCGGCATTCGAACGTCAGCTATGAGATCCATTATACCCAGAGCGGGCAGGGGGATGTGACCATCGACGGCAAGACCCGGGGGGTGGGCCCGGATACGCTGTACGTTACCGGCCCGGGCATTGAGCACGCCCAGCGCTCGGACCCCCACACCCCCATCATCGAATACTGCCTGTACCTGAACTGCGAGCTGTCGCCCCGGGCGGGGGAAGACCCGTTTTACCGCTTCGCCCAAACCCACTTCTGGATGGGCGAGGACGGCGGGCGGGTGTACCCGCTGCTGGAAAAGCTGATCGGTGAGGGCCGCCATCCCCAGCCCGGGGCCCGGGAGATGGCCGAGGCGCTGCTGCGGCAGATCATCGTGCTGCTGATGCGCATGTACCGCCAGGAGGCGGGGCAGGCTCCCGTGCGCGCGCGCGTCCCGGCGCTGACCCGGGCGGGATTGATGCCCATCATCGAGGATGCCTTTTTCTACCGCCACCGCACCCTGACGCTTTCGGACCTGGCCAGCCTGCTGAACCTCAGTCAGCGCCAGACCCAGCGGCTGCTGCGGGACAACTTCGGCAAGACCTTCTCCCAGAAGCTGACCGACGCACGGATGGCCGCGGCCTCCCAGCTGCTCACCGGCACTGGCCTGTCCGTCACCGAGATCGCCGAGCGCTCCGGCTATTCTTCCATCGAGCACTTCTCCGCCGCCTTCCACCGGCAGATGGGCTGCTCGCCCCGGGCGTACCGGAAGCGGCAGCGGGAATAAGGCGGCCTGTAGCGGTGGCGCCGAACGAAAATGTCAATGTGGCAGTATGTGGCAGGTTTCTATTTACCCCTATATTTCTATTTACCCCTATAAGGGATGAATATAAGGATATATATAAAGCGGCCACGGCTGCCCCGGACCGGCGGGACGATTCCTTTTTTGGCGTATTCGTGGTACAATATGGTTTGGCGCGCATCCGCGCCGGGAAGGGGCAGGGCATATGGACAGACAGGCGGCGCTGCGGGCGTACATACAGGCGATCATGCCGGAGCGGGAGGCGTACCTCTACCAGCGCGCCATGAACAAGGTCCGCGCCATCACCCTGGGCATGAGCCCGGAGGAGGCAGAGGCCTACTACCAGGGCAAGGCCTTCGCCAACACGCTGTACCACGTTCAAAAGAGCGACAAGGTCTGGCAGGCACTGCAGCGGGGTGAGCTGGCGTCGGATTATCATGAGGGGGAGTTCGAGCGCCTGGCCCCGCTGATTGCCCAGGAATTACAGGCGGGGAACCCCGTCGACCTGCCCTTCCTGCGCTCGGTGGAACGCGGCTGCGTCAGCCTGAAGAAGGCCCGGACGGCCCTTCGCCTGGTGAAGCAGCAGGTTCCCCGAAAACTGCTGGAGGGCCAGGTGAAGCGGCTGGCGGACCAGTCGAACGACAAGGTGGAGCGCTACCTATTAAAGGGGGATATGACGCGGCTGGCAAAGAACGACCCGGGAACGGATTCCGTGGCGCAGGCGCTGATGAATGGCGCCTTCAATAAGGGCCTGACCCTGGATGTGCTTGACCGGGCCTGGAAGCCCCGGTCGCTGAACGGGGTCATGCGGGGGACGCTATACCGGGAACATCCCGAGCTGGCGGCTTGCGGCCAGGTGCGCACCCCCGACGGCGGTACGGTGTCCGAGGCCCTGAAGCAGGACATCCAGCAGGCGAAGATCGCCGTTTCCAACCGCATGCGCCAGCGTTGGCCCCGGGAGCGCATCCGCAAGCTGCTGTCAGCCAACTCCTCCGTGCGGCAGATGCAGAAGCAGGCGGACGCCGCCAACGGCAACGCGAAAAGGCTGCGCTCGGCGCTGCTGAACGCGGTGCCCGAGCACTACCGGGACCTGTACCCGCTGGCCCGGCAGATGCGCCGAAAGTTCATACTGCACCTGGGCCCCACCAACTCCGGCAAGACCTACGAGGGCGTGGAGCGGCTGCGCTATGCCCGCAACGGCATCTACCTGGGGCCGCTGCGGCTGCTGGCGGCGGAGCAGTTTGAAACGCTGAACAAGGATGGCACGCCCTGCTCGCTGGTGACCGGCGAAGAGCAGATTCGCGTGCCCGACAGCCGGGTGCAGTCCTCCACGATGGAGATGGCCGACCTGAGGACCCGTTATGACGTGGCGGTGATCGACGAATGCCAGATGATCGCCGACCGGGACCGGGGCGGCGCGTGGACCGCGGCGATACTGGGCCTGTGCGCCGACGAGATCCACGCCTGCGCCTCGCCGGATGCCGAGGGACTGCTGACGCGCATCATCACGGAGTGTGGGGACGAACTGGAGATCGTGCGCCACCGGCGCATGGTGCCTCTGGTGGCGGAGAAGGAGGGCTTTCGCTTCCCGGCGTCTGTGCGCAGGGGGGACGCGCTGATCGTGTTCTCGAAGGCCCGGGTCCACGCCGTGGCGGCGGAGCTGAAGCGTCAGGGCTGGCGGGTGTCGCTGATCTACGGCGCGCTGCCCCCGGATGTGCGCCGGGACCAGGCCGAGCGCTTCCAGGAGGGGGACGCCCAGGTGGTGGTGTCCACCGACGCCATCGCCATGGGCATGAACTTGCCCATCCAGCGGGTGGTGTTTTTGGAGTCGGAGAAGTTCGACGGCGACATCACCCGGCCGCTGACCGACGCCGAGATCAAGCAGATCGCCGGCCGGGCAGGGCGCTACGGCCAGTACGACGTGGGCTATGTGAACGCCTACGGCTTCAAGGGCATCGTGGCCCAGGCGCTGAACAAGTCGCTGTACCCGTTGACCGAGGCTGTCATCAGCTTCCCGGAGTCGCTGCTGGGATTGCCGTTGCCGCTGAGCCAGATCATCAACCAGTGGCTGGCCATGAAGGACAAGGGCTGCTTTTCCAAGGCGTCCACCGAGCGCATGGCGGCGCTGGCGGCCATGATGGAGACGCCGAAGACCGACAAGGCGCTGCTGTACCGCTTTTTGTGCATCCCCTTCGACGAGGAGGACCCGGACCTGCTGAACCGCTGGAAGGCCATGTACCGGGCTGAGTGCAACCGTGAGCACATCGAGGTGGAAAAAGAGCTGCCCTGGCCGCCGGAGCCGGAGGACTGCACCACCGCCATGCTGGACGGCCTGGAGGCCGACTACCGGTGTTGTGATCTCTATTATAACTATGCCCGCCTGTTTATGGAGGAGCCGGACGACCTGCTGGAGGAGATACAGCGGCGCAAGGGATTGATTTCCGAGGGCATCATCCATATCCTGTCCACCCAGAAGCTCCAGCAGCGCACCTGCCCCTCCTGCAAGGCACCGCTGCCCTGGAACTGGCCCTACCGGGTGTGCGATGTGTGCCACAGCCGCCAGCGGAGCCGGGGCCGGGGCGGATGGTAGGATGTGGAAAAAATTTTGAAAAAGACTGTCTATAAAATTGACAAAAATGAGACATTGTTGTATAATATTTCCAGAAGCCATATTCTGAACGGGCAGCGCATAGAAAAAGATGTATGCCCGCGCCGTCGGCGACGCCCCGTTGCCCCAGGCGATTCGGAAGCGGTGACAAAACTGGGAGGGATATAATATGAAAAGGATTCTTGCGGTTCTTCTGGCGGTGATGCTGCTGATGGCAGTGATTCCCGCAACGTCTCTGGCGGCCACCGAGGCCAACAGCAGCACCTACAAGGTCTACAGGGTGCACACCAGCGGCAGCAACCTGATGCTGCGCTCCGGCCCCGGCACCGGGTACCGGGTCATCACTTCCCTGTGCTACGGCCGTCCCCTGAAGTACATCAGCCGCTCCGGCAACTGGTACAAGGTGAGGACCTTCAACGGCCATTGCGGCTGGGTCTACAAGCGCTATGTCAAGTGCGGCGCCTACGCCGACGTGGTCACCTGCTGCAGCGGCCTGAACTACCGCACCGGCCCCGGCACCGGCTACGCCATCAAGGGCTCCTGGGCTAAGGGCACCCGGAACCTGCTGGTGACCAAGGTCCATGGCAACTGGGCTTATGTCGAGAAGTGCGGCAAGCGCGGTTGGAGCTCCATGACCTACCTGGATTGGAACTACTGATAAACCCATCCAAAGGGACTGCCTCAAAATGAGGCAGCCCCTTTTCTTTTTACATTTGAATGCTATATTGGAGATACACTCCGGAAAGGATTATGTGTATGCGGAACATGCGTGAAATCAAAATTGAGTTGCAGGACACCGAATGGCCGCTGACCTGGACCGACCACGACCGGGAGATCGTGCGCGCCATCGTGGTGGACGATGCCGGGAATTACTACTTTGTCCGCGCGGTGCGGGACGACGAATTCGGCGCGGCGACGCTGATCGAAACCTCCGGCGGCGGCGTGGAGCCCGGCGAGGACCTCGACGCGGCCATCCGCCGGGAGCTGGGGGAGGAGCTGGGCGCGGAAGTGGAGATACTGGAGCGGATCGGCGTGGTGAGCGATTACTACAACCTGATCCACAGGCATAACATCAACCACTACTTCCTCTGCCGCGTCCTATCCTTCGGAAACAGGCGCCTGACCGAGGATGAGCAGGACAAATACCACCTGTCCACGCTGAAGCTGGGCTATGACGCCGCCGTCGCGGAGTACGAACGGTGCGCGTACACCCGCCTGGGCAGGCTCATCGCCAACCGGGAGCTGCCAATTTTGAAGCGCGCGAAGGTCCTTCTGGAGGGATGAAAATGAAGATCGGCGTCTTATCGGATACCCATGGGCTGCTGAGGCCGGAGGCGCTGTCGGCCCTTGAGGGCTGCGAGGCGATACTGCACGCCGGGGACATCAACCGGCAGGAGCTCCTGGACGCGCTGTCGAGGATTGCCCCGGTGCGGGTCGTGCGCGGCAACAACGACAAGGCGTGGGCGGAGCACATTCCCTTGTGCCTGGATTTCGAGCTGGCGGGCCTGCGGGTGTACATGACCCACAAGAAGAAGGACCTGCCGTCCGACCTGAGCGCCTGGGACCTGGTGGTCTGCGGCCATTCCCACAGGTATGAGGAAGCGCGGCTGGGCAACACGCTGCTGCTGAATCCCGGCAGCTGCGGGCCGAGGCGCTTCAACCAGGCCATCACGCTGGCGGTGCTGGAGGTCGAAAGCGGGAGGATCGCCGTCCGGCGCGTCGACATTCCCCACCCGGGCAGGGCCGTCGCTGTGCCCGGGCTCGCCGACCTGAAGGCGCAGATCGAAACGGTGATGAAGGAGACGCAAAAGGGCCGCGGCCCCGGGGAGATCGCCGGTCGCCACGGCTGGGACGCGGCGCTGGTTGCCCAGATCGCCCGGCTGTATGTCACCCATCCCGGCGTGACCGCGGACGGCATTATGGCAAAGATGGGACTTTGATGGAATCGAAACGGAGGAAGAAACATGCGCAGGAAAATCGTCGTCGTGAACGCGGGGCCGCGGAAGGGCTGGAACACGGATACGCTGATCACTGAGGCCGCGAAGGGCGCGGAAGCCGCCGGGGCGGGCATCGAGCGGTTCGACCTGTTCCGGCTGGAAAAATATACGGGATGCATCTCCTGCTTCGGCTGCAAGCGGGAGAAGAACAAGGGGCGCTGCGTCTGTCGGGATGGGCTGGCGCCGGTGCTGGACGCCATACGGGCGTCGGACGGGCTGATCATCGGCTCGCCCAACTACCTGAGCGAGATGACGGCCGCCTTCCGGGCGCTGTATGAGCGCCTCATCTTCCAGAACCTGACCTACAACCTGGAGACGCCCTGCTGCAACGCGCACCCCGTGTCCGTGCTGCTGGTGATGACCAGCAACGCGCCGGATACCGCCTACCAGGGCCTGTTGCAGGGCTATCAGCAGACGCTGAACCGCTTCGTGGGGCCGACGGAGGTACTGGTCAGCGGGGATACGCTCCAGCTGAAGGACTACGGCCGAACCGATTGGCCATGGACGCTGTTTGATCCCCGGGCCAAGCAGCTCAGGCACGATACGGTATTCCCCCAGGAATGCCAGAGAGCTTATGAGATGGGCATGGCGCTGGCGCGGAAGGACGCGGACCGGCCAGAAGCGGATTGAAAACATCGCCATCCTCGGCGTGAAAGCCGGGTATTATAGTTGGTATTACTATGATAATACCTGAAATCTGCACTATAAGTACAGGAGCAACATGGTGTTTTCATCCCTGTTTGTGTCGATCCCGACATGGTGTTTAGTATGAAGGCCTGTTATCATCTTCCCGGATTGTTTGAATTCTGCGACCTGTACCGCGCCTTCCTGCCGATGTTTCGCGAGCATCGGGAGTGGTTCTACGATTGGTGCGAGATCGGGTCCATTTATGGCGCGCCGGCGGACTGCCTGTGGGGTGGGGGCCGGGTGGGCTTCGGCGAGGCGTGGCCGTCGGAGGTGGCGGCGCTGATGCGGGACTATGGCATCTCCGCGCGGCTCACCTTCAGCAATTCCCTGCTTCGCGGGGAACACCTTACCGACAAAAAGTGCAATGCCCTGTGCGCGCTGTTTGAACGCAACGGCGCCGCCCAAAACGGCGTTATTGTCCATTCGGATTTGCTGCTTCGTTATCTTCGGGAGCGCTATCCGGGGTTTTATTTCGTCTCCTCGACGACAAAGGTGCTGACGGAATTTGAGCAGCTCGAGGCCGAGCTGGACCGCCCTGAATTTCGCTTTGTGGTGCCGGATTTTCGGCTGAACAAGGCGTATGAGCGGTTGTTTGCGTTGCAGGAAAGCAAGAAGCGGAAGGTGGAGTTCTTGTGCAACGAATGCTGCTGGTTTGACTGCCCCGACCGGAAGGCCTGTTATGAGAACGTCAGCCGGAAGAGCCTGGGGGAGGAGTGCGCCGACCATGTTTGCGCTTCGCCGAATGCCGAAAGGGGTTACCGGTTTTCCGACGCGATGCAAAACCCCGGGTTTATCGGCATTGAGGACATCCAGCGGGTCTGCCTGCCGAACGGTTTTTCCCATTTCAAGATCGAAGGGCGAAGCCTGGGCAGCGCGATCGTGCTGGAGTTCCTGCTCTATTACATGACAAAGCCGGAACATCAGTTGAAGGTCCGGGAGGAAATATACCTGGACAGCGCGCTGGACCTGTTTTGAACAATTGCGTCTTAACCTGCCTATTACCGGAATTTTGTGTGTAGACAATCGGGCGCTTCTATTGTATAATTGTGGCAGGGATATTGTATACTATTCAAAATGAAGAAGATTCTTCGCTTCGCTCAGGATGACACCGATATGCCTGTCATCCTGAGCGAAGCGAAGCAGGGTCGTGCCGTAGGATTGCGAAGCACAGGATCTTTTCCTATTTCAGAATGGTATTGGGTGAAATTGTCGGTTGTTCAGTGGATTCGACGGTTGCGGGGTGACTTGTCATGTCTGCCAACGAGCAGTACATATTGGAGCATTTTTACGAAGCGCTGGAAAAAAAGCACATCAAGGCATTTTTCCAGCCCATCATCCGAACGCTGACGGGCAGCGTGTGCTGCGCCGAAGCGCTGGCCCGATGGGAGGACCCAAACCATGGCCTGCTGTCCCCCGCCGACTTCATTCCGGTGCTTGAGGCGCACGACCTGATTTATCGGCTGGACATGGCCATACTGGAGCAGACCTGCGCGATGTATCGGGCGCTGGCCGATACGCAAACGTTCCTCCACTCCTTTTCTGTGAATTTTTCCAGGCTGGATTTTGCCAAGCCCAGCTTTTATGAAGATGTTGTACACATCGTCGACGCTTACCAGGCGCCCCATGAAGCCATCAAAATTGAAGTGACCGAGAGCGTCATGCTGGCCGATGAGGCGCGGTTCCATGAGATCTTCCGGGCCTTTCATGGGGCGGGGTTTTCCGTCTGGGTGGATGATTTCGGCAGCGGTTATTCATCCCTTGGCCTGCTGCAGGCATACAACTTTGACCTGATCAAGATCGATATGATCTTCATGCGGGACTTCACGGTCCGCTCGCGCCGCCTGGTGGCGTCCATCGTGAACATGGCGAAGGAGCTGGATATACTGACCCTCATAGAGGGGGTGGAGACCGAGGAACAGCTTCGCTTCGTCCGATCCATCGGCTGCGAGGCCATACAGGGCTTCTACTATGCCAAACCCCTGAATTCCCGGGATTTCACGGCGTTCCTGGCCGAGGGGCGCATAGAGCCCCTCAAGGAAAAGGAATATTGGAACAATATAGGCCATTTCAACCTGCTCAGCCCCAATCCCCTTGAAGAGGGCCGGGTGGATTCCGCGATGCAGAGCGATATTCCCCTGGCGCTGATCGAATGCACCTGGGGACGGGGCGATTATATCTTCGCGAACGACGCCTACCTGGCCAACATCCACGCGCTGGGTTTTGATTCGATCCAGGCGCTGGAACACTACTTTAACGACAAAATCAGCCTGCGCTTCAATCCCATGAAGAACATGCTCACCGAGGCGGTGCTGAAGGGCAGCGTTCAGGAATTCGACTATGTCCTGGGCGATATATTCTACACATTTCGCGCAAGGTGTATCGCAAAGTCGAAGGAACTGAACAAGGCGATGGTTGTCGCGACGCTGAATACCTTCAGGGAAAGCATCAGGCAACAGGAAAGGACCGATCTCAGGCAATACACGCAGGCGCTCTATGCCTCCTATGAGCATGTGAACCTGGTATTCCCGGACAGGAATGCTTCGATCCGCGTGTTTTCAAAGGCGAATTTCCAGACGGCGCACCAGCTGATGGGGCTGCGCGACGGCATTCAATCCTTCGCCATCAAGGAAGTCCATCCCGACGACAGGGCCAGGTACCTCCGCTTTTTTGACGTCGATACGCTGGGCGACCGCCTGGCGGAAACGGGCTTCATTCAACAGGGATTCAGGGTGCACGATATGGAAGGCAACTACGTCTGGCGTCAGATCAGGATCACAAAGGTTCCCTCTGTTGTCGAAGAGGTGTACCTGTATACCATTCAAGCAATGTCCGATGTCAGCATGAAGATTGCCGAAATGCTGGTCAAAGAGCACCCGGAATTGCTGGAATGACGGGTTGAGCCGCATCAGCGATGCTTCGTAAAGGGGGCTGCCTGTTTGGACAGCCCCTTTACTTTTTTCATTCATGGTGTACCCACAACGTGGGATGCCCAATTGGATTGAGCTTACTGTGATAATGCCTGAAATCTGCACCATAAGTACAGGAGCAACATGGTGTTTTCATCCCTGTTTGTGTCGATCCCGACATGGCGTTTAGTATTAGTATTAAGGAAATACCGCACAAACGGGCGGCATGTCTGGCGGTGCCATTTCCGCCATGCACATCATGCAAATTCCTTGACTTGCCGCCAGCAAGCCTGCGAAATTTGCAGGCGCGCCTGACGGAAAATTCACTCGCCAGCCAACCACCCTTATTATGCAGTATTTCCTTAAGGATACATACTGCATCCGGCCGTCAGCACCCGAACAGCGCCGCGGCCTTCGTCATCCGCTCGGCGATGGCCACGTCGAAGGGACAGCGGGCCTCGCAGCTCTGGCAGCCGATGCAGTCGACGGCGGTGGGGCCGAGGGCGCGGTAGTGCTCCCGCAGGCTCTCGGGCACCGTGTCCTGCTGGATGGCCAGGTCGTAGAACTTGTTGACCATGGCGATGTCTATCTCCATCGGACAGGGCTTGCAGTGGCCGCAGTAGGTGCATTGGCCCCGGTAGCTGTGCAGCGGCGCGGACGCGATGACAGAGGCGTAATCCCGGGCGTCGGGGGAGGCGGTCTCGTAGGCCACGGCCTGGTCGATCTGCTCGACGGTGTCGTAGCCGCAGAGTATCGAACAGACTGCGGGCCGGGTCAGCGCGTAGTGGATCAGCTGGGCCGGGGTGAAGGTGGCCCCGAAGGGCGAGCGCTTCGGGTCGAACAGCGCGCCGCCGAAGAAGCCCTTCATCACGGTGATGCCCACGTCCTTCTCCTCGCACAGCCGGTACAGCTCGGCCCGCTCGGGGTCGATGCCGCTGAGGGACGGGTCAAATTTGCCCTGCAGCAGGTCGTCCAGGTTCTCGGTGGCGGGGTGCATGTCAAAGGCGGGGTTGATGCTGAACAGCAGCATCTCCACAAAGCCGGTCTCCACCGCCCGCTTCGCCATGACGGGGTTGTGGGTGCTCAGGCCGATGTGGCGGATGACGCCGTCCCGGTGCAGCGAATGTACGTAGTCGATGAACGGGCCGGTCATGGCGGCCTGCCAGTCGGCCTCGGAGTCCACGTAGTGGATCATGCCCAGGTCGATGTAGCCGCCGCCGATGCGCTCCAGCAGGTCCTCGAAAGCGGGCACGGCCTTGGTCAGGTCCCGGTCGCGCACGTACTGGCCGCCCTGCCAGGTGGAGCCGATGTGGCCCTGCACGAACCACTGGTCCCGGCAATCGGCGATGCCGCGGCCAATGATGTCCCGGGACTTGGGGTCCGGCATCCAGCAGTCGATGATGTTGATGCCCTGCTCATGGGCGTGGCGGATCAGGTTCACCGAGTGGTCCACGTCGTGGCGCTCCAGCCATTCGCCGCCAAAGCCCACCTCGCTGACCATCAGGTTGGTCTTGCCCAGTCGTCTGTAGTTCATGGTGTTTCTCCTTTACCCTTGATTAGATGTTACTATTAGGAAATACCGCGCAATTAAGGTGGTCAGCTGGCGAGTGAATTTTTCGACAGATGCAATTGCAGATTTCGAAGGTTTACTGGCGGTAAATCGAGAAATC
>CADBVG010000063.1:24837-36913 GCA_902798105.1 uncultured Eubacteriales bacterium | reverse complement strand
CACTCCGCTCAGAATGACAACGCTTTGCGTCGTCTGTCATCCTGAGCGGAGCGTCAGCGGGGCGAAGGGCCTGTACATGCCGTTGACGAACAAGGTGCGTTTCAAGGCTTTTGGGGGACGACGGAGATACCCTTGTCGCGGCGGCCTTCAACGCATTTTTGAAACATATTGTAATTCAGGCGTTTGTCGTGGATTGTCCTATTTTTTTATGGAAATACCGCATGATTAAGGTGGCCGGCTGGCGAGTGAATTTTTCGTCAGGCGTTGATGCAGATTTCGCAGGCCTACTGGCGGTAAGTCAAGAAATTTGCAGGCTGCGAGGTATTTCCTTAACAGCGCGTTCAAACATTAGCCGCATTTCAACTCCTTTACTTTGGCATGGGAACCGTGTTATAATGTCTCCATTCCATAGCAAATAAGGAGGAAATTCCATGAAACTGACAAAGCTGTTGGCACTGCTGCTTGCGTTGCTGCTGATGGCCGCGCCCGCGCTGGCGGAAGTTGTGGAAGCGGACCCCGGGACGACCGATGAAGCCCCCGCCACCTACACGGTGGAGGCCAAAACCTTCCCCTACCTGCACCAGTTCGATTCCAACAAAGACCCCGACGAGGGCGAAATGACCCTGTACTTTGTCAACGGCGGCGACATCCCCTATGTGGCGCTGGACGAATACGCCGCCTTCCTGACCGGCGTCATGGCTGAGGTGGGCAAGGAGGGCATCAATTACAAGGTGGAGAAGCACGCGGACGCCGAGTTCTCCGTCAGCCGCGAGGACAATGGCAGCGCCCTGTTCGTCAACACCGACAATGAAGTGCTTTTCTTCCTGAACCTGAACGGCTTCACCCAGCCGGTGGGCTCCAAGGCGGCGGTGACCGTCATAGACTTGCCGGAGGCCGAACCCCTCGACCTCGATCAGATGTCAAAGACGGCTTTGGCTACATGGAAGCTATTGAACGGCGAGTCCGTGACGCTCGATGACATGGGCATGGACACCTCCGACCTTCCCGACGAGGAGAAGGAGAAGGACATCACCGAGCTCATGTCGGAGGCTGAAGCCGACGGCGACCAGGCCGACGACGACCAGGCCGACAACGACCAGGCTGCCGACGCGAACAAGGAAAAGCACCTGTTCAGCAGGGCGGGCTTTGACGGCTATTACCATAACCGCCAGGGCGACACGGTGGAGTTCAAGCTGGACGAATACGATATCGACCTGATCGCCGTGGACGACAAGTGCTACCTGCCCTTCCAGACGATGAACGACATCTTCCTGGGCATGGAGTATTTGCAGTACATCTTCACCGGCGAAAGGGTGCTGGGCTGCGCCTTCCAGGCGCCGCTGGCCGACCAGCGGTTTGACGTGGAACCCCGTGCGTTCAGCGAGGACTTCGCCCGGTTCAACTACAACGAGCTGCGCTTCCTGCTGGACAGCTTCTACGGCCTGAAGCCCGAGCACAACATCAACGACTTCGGCACCCTGATGGCCATGGAGACCGGCCTGGTCCAGGACCTTGCCGGCACCGATCCCCGGAAATTCGACCTAGCCCTGATGGTGTTGATCGGCAGGTACCTGGACGACGGGCACAGCGGCTTCCTCAGCGGCTCCGTGCTGGCCGGCGAACAGGATCCCGCTCTGAACGCCTTCGCAAGGTCGATGGTCATCGGGCCCTCCTCCAGGGCGATGGCCGCGCAGGGAGAAGCGTTCGACAAAGCCCGCAGGGCCGTCTACCGCTCCTGGGTGCCCGGCTACGAGGAGGTGGGCGACACCGCCTTCGTCACCTTTGACGAATTCAGCCAGGCCCGCTCCGAGGAAGATTATTTCAAAGTCGGCCTCTTTGATTCGCCCGATCCCAAGGACACCATCGACCTCATCATCTACGCCAACGAGCAGATCAAGCGCGAGAACAGCCCCATCAAGAACATCGTGATGGACCTGTCCAACAATGGCGGCGGCATGGCCTCCGCGGCGGTATTCGTGATGAGCTGGTTCCTGGGCGACGCCTCCGTCACCCTGCGCGACACGCTGACCGGCGCCCAGACCAACATGAGCTACCATTGCGATGTGGACCGGGATGGCAGCTATGACGAGATATTGGACACCGTCAGCAAGGACTACAACCTGTACTGCCTGACCAGCATCAGGTCTTTCTCCTGCGGCAACCTGATACCCGCGGCCTGCGCCGAATCCGGCAAGGTCACCATGGTCGGCCAGACCTCCGGCGGCGGCAGCTGCGTGGTGCTGCCCTGCACCACCGCCTCCGGCGCGCTGTTCCAGATCTCCGGCACCCACCAGCTGTCCATCATGAAGAACGGCTCGTTCTACAACATCGACAGCGGCATCGATCCCGACATCCCGCTGACCAAGCCCGAGTCCTTCTACGATCGCGCCGCGCTGGCGGAGTACCTGAAGCAGGCCAAGTAATTCCCTGAAGTTGGCGCGCGCACCCAAATCGCCTCGCAATTTGGGTGCGCGCGCCAAATATTATATCCCGTCCGCGGAACAATAATTGTATGAAAATGATCCGGAGGTGAACGCCATGAAGCGAATATTGCGCGTGCTGGCGCTGCTGCTCATCGCGATGCTGCTGGGCGGCTGCGGGGCCGAAACCGGCGGCGCGGTACAGCTGTTCGCCGTCAACGTGGGCAAGGGGGACGCGCTGGTGCTGAGCGTTGGCGACTGGGTGGGCCTGATCGACGCGGGTAAGCCCAAGGCCATGGGCCGCGTCAAGGCCGCGCTGGCGAACCTGGGCGTGGATAAGCTGGACGCCGTGTTCCTGACCCACACCGACGACGACCACGCCGGCGGGCTGGAATGGCTGGCGGAGAGCGACATTCCCGTGGGCGGCTGGTACGCCCCGGCCATGTACACCGGCGTGAAGGCAAAAAAGCACCCGATGGTGCAGGCCGTAGCCCTGCGGGGACAGGATGTTCAGTGGCTGCAACGGGGCGACGCGCTGCCCCTGGGCGACAGCGGCGCAAGCCTGGTCGTGCTGGCCCCGGCATCGCTGTTTGAGGACAAGGACGACAACAATTCGCTGGTGATGATGCTGGAGAGCGACCAGGGTAAAATGCTGTTGACCGGCGACATGGAGCTGCCCGAGGAAGCGGAGCTGCTGAGCCAGGGTGACGACCTGCGCTGCGCGGTGCTGAAGGTGCCCAACCACGGCGACGACGACACCACCAGCGCTGAATTCGCCAGTGCCGCCAGGGCCCAGTTGGCCGTGATCTCCACCGACAGCCAGGAGAAGCCCGGCACCCCCGATCCCGGAGTGGTCAGCCGCCTGGAGGCCGCGGGCAGCACGGTGGTCGTGACCCAGGACGCAGGGCTCGGGCTGCTGGTCAGCCTTGAGGGCGGCAAGGCGACGGTAAAGCCCGTGGACATCGACGCCGCGCCCGTCTCCGGCCTCAGTATCATCGATGTTGACGCTGGCGACGACACCGTCACCCTGGCCAACAACGGCGGCGCCGCCGTGGATATGAGCGGCTTCTACCTGTACTCAGACAAGGGCGGCGAGATGTACGCCTTCCCGGAGGGCACTGCCCTCTCCCCCGGCGGGACACTGACCATCGGCACCCATTCCACCGACGGCGATTACGACCTGCTGTGGAACGACAAGAAGGTCATCAACAAGAAAAAGACGGATACGATCTATCTGTACGACGATTGCGGGAGGATCGTGGACAGCAGGGAGAACGGGAAGTAGCTTCGCCAGGATGGCGGAGCCCCGCCGACCTGGGATTTATCTTCCCACGTAGTTGTTCAGTCGCAGGCAAATTCTGATTTATCGAGCTGTTGACGAAGGCTCCAAAAGTAGCCTTCCCCCGATGGGGAAGGTGGATTTGACGAAAGGGGGAAGACCTCATCCGTCACGGCTTACGCCGCGACACCTTCCCCATCGGGGGAAGGCTTTTGGAATTCGCGTCTCCCCGACAAATCAGAATTTGTGACAAGGACTGAGCAGTTACCTTCCCACTATAAATATCGCCCCCTGCCGCATGCGCGGCAGGGGGCGAAACGATGTTTTGTCCCGGTCACTTCTCCGCAAAGCCAAAGTATGCCTTGGCGTTGTCGTGGCTGATGGCGCGGACGATCTCCTTGAGGGTGTCCATGTCGTCGGGGTACATGCCCTCCTCCACCCACTCGCCGAACACGCGGCAGAGGATGCGGCGGAAGTACTCGTGGCGGGGATAGCTCAGGAAGCTGCGGCTGTCGGTGAGCATACCCACGAACCCGGCCAGATAGCCCAGGGCCCCCAGCGACTTGATCTGCTCGGTCATGCCGTCGAAGTGGTCGTTGAACCACCAGGCGCTGCCGTGCTGGATGTAGCCCACGGCCTCGTCCCGCTGGAAGCAGCCCAGGATGGTGTCGATGGCGGCGTTGTCGTTGGTGTTCAGGCTGTAGAGTATGGTCTTGGGCAATATGTCCGCCTCGGCCAACGCCCCCAGGAAGGCGGCGGTGTCGTTGGAGGACGCGCCGTTGTCCACGCAGTCGAAGCCGGTGTCCGGGCCCATCTTGCGGAACATCGGGCCGTTGTTGTCGCGGCGGCAGCCGTAGTGCAGCTGCATCACCCAGCCCAGGCGCTTGTACTCGGCGGCCAGGAACAGCATGAAGGCGTGCTTAAACTGGTCCTCCTCGTGCAGGGTGGGCATCTTGCCCGCCACGCGGTCGGCAAAGATGCGCTCCACCTCCGCCTCGGTGGCGGGGGCGTACATCACGTAGTTCAGGCCGTGGTCGCTCAGGCGGCAGTTGTGGTCGTGGAAGAAGGCCATGCGCTGCTTCAGCGCCTCCTTCAACGCGGCGAAGCTGTCGATCTTCACGCCGGAGACCGCCTCCAGCTGTTTGACATAATCCAGCCAGGTAGCCTTCTCCAGGTTCATGGCCTTGTCGGGCCGCCAGGCGGGCAGCACCGCGGTCTTGAAGGTGGGATCGGCGGCCAGCTTCTCATGCCACTCCAGGTTGTCCACGGGGTCGTCTGTGGTGCAAATGGTTTCAACATTGGACATGTTGATCAGGCCCCGCACGCTGTAGCCCTCGCTTTGCAGCTTCTTGTTGGCCAGCGTCCAGACCTCCTCGGCGGTGTTCTTGTTCAGTATGCCCTCGTAGCCGAAGAAGCGGCGCAGCTCCAGGTGGCTCCAGTGGTACAGCGGGTTGCCGATGCCCTTGCCCAGCACCTCAGCCCACTTGATGAATTTGTCGTGGTCGCTGGTCTCGGTGCCGGTGATGTACTTTTCAGGCACGCCCGCCGAGCGCATCAGGCGCCACTTGTAGTGGTCGCCCCCCAGCCAGACCTGGGTAATGTTCTCATAGCGGCGATCCTCGTAGATCTCCCGGGGATTGATGTGGCAGTGGTAGTCGATGATGGGGCAGGCCTCCGCGGCCTCATGGTAGAGGACGCGGGCGGCCTCGGTATTCAGAAGAAAGTCCTTGTCCAGGAACATGGTCCTACCTCCTCAAGCCAGCTTCTTGATGATGGTCATTTCGGCCTCAAAGCCCTTGATGCTGATTTTCACCTCGTCGGCCACGTTGTTGACGACCGATTTCTCCAGCTCGTCCCACGCCTCGGCGGCCTCCGGGTTCTCCTTCTTCATGGTGGCCAGGGTATCATGGTAGCGGGTCAGCGACCATTCCCAGTCCGTCACCGGCTTGGCGTCGTCGGAGGCAACGCCCCTGCCCAACAGGTTTTTGTCATAGGCCGCGATTTCATCGTCCACATCCCGGAAGATGAAGTCGCGCAGCTTGCCCATGAAGGAGCGGGTGGCCTCGTTTTTGCCGGAGGTGGAAGCGGCCAGCAGCTCCTGGCGCTTTTCCTTGCTCAGCGCGGCGTCCACCTTCAGGTGCAGCCTGTAGTCATCGTCGTCCGCCTCGATCCAGAATTTGCCCTTGACCTCGCCGGCGATGGAGCGCATCAGGCCCATCATTTCCTCGGCCAACAGCCTCAGGTGCAGCGCATTCTTCGGAACCAGGTCGCCATAGGCGGCCGTCCTGCGGGCAACCTCCAGCGCCGCGCCCATGTTCTCGCCGCTGCTGGTAATCGCAATGATATCACTGATCATACGCTCTTCCTCCTCACTCTATGGTCAGAATGTCGGAAAAGCCGGTGACATCGAACACTTCCCGCACGATATCCGAAGCGTTGGTCACCTTCATCTGGCCCCGCTTCATCATGGCCTTGTGGGCCGTCAGCAACACCCGCAGGCCTGCGGAGGAGATGTAGTCCAGGTTGGTCATGTCCAGGGTCAGGTCGGTGACGCCGTCCAGGCAGGTCTTCAGCTCCGCTTCCAGCTCGGGCGCGGTAGTGGTGTCCAGGCGGCCCTCCAGCGCGATAACCAGCGCGCTGCCGTCCTTCTTCTTATTGATAATCATGATTATACCTCCGGATATTCAATGGTTCATATACTGCAGCCGTGGCGGCGAAGACGCCGCCGTTACAGGGGGTTCAGCCGCGATCGATGGCCTCCCACAGGCCGTTCAGGTACGCCGCGCCCAGGGCCCGGTCGTACAGGCCGTAGCCGGGGCGGCCCTTCTCGTCCCAGATCATGCGGCCGTGGTCCGGGCGCACGTAGGTGTCGGGGCAGGTGTCGTGGATGGCCTTCATGATGGCGTACATGTCCAAATCGCCGGTGCTGGACAGGTGGGCCGCCTCGCGGAAGTGATGGTGGCCCAGGAACTTCACGTTGCGCACGTGCATCGCGCCGATGCGGTCCATCTCGCCAAAGTGGCGGATAGCGGCGGGCACGTCGTTGTCGGGGTTGCTGCCCAGGGAGCCGGTGCACAGGCAGACGGTGTTGGCCGGGCTGTCGTGCAATTTGATGATCTTGTCGTACTGCTCCACCGTATGGGCGATGCGGGGCAGGCCAAAGATGGGCCAGGCCGGGTCGTCCGGGTGGCAGGCCATGCGCACGCCCACCGCCTCGCACACCGGGATCACGGCATCCAGGAAGTACTTGTAGTGCTTCCGCAGGTCGTCGCCGGTCATGCCCTCGTATTGCTTCAGGGTCTTTTCCAGCAGCGCCAGGCGCTCCGGCTCCCAGCCGGGCAGGGTAAAGCCCTGGCTGTCCGCGGCAGTACGCCTGACGATCTCCAGCGGGCCCATCTCGCCCAGGTCCTTCTCGTCGAAGTACAGGGAATTGGAGCCGTCCTCGGGGATCACCCGGGCCAGGTCGGTGCGCAGCCAGTCGAACACGGGCATGAAGTTGTAGATGATCACCTTCACGCCGTTGCGGGCCAGCATTTTAATGGTGGAGATATAATTGGCGATGTACTCGTCCCGGCTGGGCAGGCCGAGCTTGATGTCCTCGTGGACATTCACGCTCTCGATGACCTCCAGCTCCAGGCCGACCCCGTGCACCTCATCCACCAGTGCCTTGAACTCGTCCTCGGGCCAGTCCACGCCGGCGGGTTTGTCCAGCAGGCCCATCAGGCCGGTCATGCCGGGAATCTGCTTGACGTACTTCAGCGGGATCGGGTCAGACTTCGACCCGTACCAGCGAAAGGTCATTTTCATGGAATTTCACTCCGTTCAATAATTGGGAACGGAAAATGGTCCTCCATTTTCAATTCCCAATTCCAAATTGTCTTACACCGCGTAGCCGAACACGCTGGGCAGCCACAGGCTGATCTGGGGGATGAAGGTGATCAGCAGCAGGGCGATCAGCATGCACAGATAGAAGGGCAGCGTGGCCCTGACGACCTTCTCCATGGGGCGCTTGGCCACGGCGGAGCCGATGAACAGCACTGCGCCCACGGGCGGGGTCAGCAGGCCGATGCCGCAGTTCAGCACCACCATGATGCCGAACTGGATGGGGCTGATGCCGATGCTCGTGGCCACGGGCAGCAGGATGGGCGTGGCGATCAGTATGATCGGGGCCATGTCCATGATCATGCCCAGCACCAGCAGGATCAGGTTGATCAGCAGCGCGATGACCACGGGATTGCTGGAAACGCCGGTGATCAGGGCCGCGGCCTTGGCCGGCACATGCAGGTTGGTCAGGCAGTAGCCGAAGGCGCCGGACAGGGAGATCAGGATCAGCACGATGGCCAGCGTATCGATGCAGCTCTCCAGCGCGTGCCAGACACCCTTCCAGTTCAGGCCCTTGTAGATGAAGGCGGACTCGGTGGCGGTAAACACGCCGCCGACCACGCCCACGACCACGATCAGTATCGCCGCCAGCGCCCAGAACGAGGTGCCCAGCTGCTTCAGGAAGCCCTTGAAGGAGAACTTATCGCCCTTGGGATAGTTGCGCTTGACGGAGATGATGTAGGAGCCCACCATCAGGCTCAGCGCCAGCAGCGCGCCGGGCAGGTAGCCCGCCATGAACAGCGCGCCGACAGATATGCCGCCCGCGGTGGTACAGTAGATGACCATGTTGTGGCTCGGGGGTACCAGCAGGCCCTCGCAGGAGGACGTGATGGTGACGGCAGTGGAGAAGTCGGCGTCGTAGCCCTGGTCCACCATCATCGGGATCAGGATCGAGCCCAGGGAGGCGGTGTCGGCGGAGGCCGAGCCGGAGATGCCGCCAAAGAAGTAGGAGGCCACGATGTTCACCATCGCCAGGCCGCCGCGCATCCAGCCCACCAGGCTGTTGGCCAATGCGGCTCAGCAGGCACAGCACCGTGGAGATGCCTACGGAGTAGGCGATCGGGAACCGCAGGAAGACCATCACCAGGAAGCTTCCCAGCAGAATCAGGGTGGATAGGTTTTCGCCGCTCATTATGCCTGAGCCTCCTTTCCGATCTGGTCGACGGGTTTGTAGAATTCCTCAATGCGCAGGAACACCTGCTCCAGCTCGAAGATGATCATGCCGACACCGGCAATGGCCACGGGCAGGTACATCCAGACCTGGCTGAGGGTGGGGATGGAGGAATACTTGGCGAACTTGGCGATATTGCCGTTGGGATCGACCACCTTCGCGCCCTGCACCACCAGGATCACGCCCAGCACCAGCACGGCGACGTCGGCCAGCAGGTCCAGCACCAGCAGCGCCTTGCGGGGCAGGTACTTGTCGAAGGCAGTCATGCGGATGTGGCTGCGCTTACGGATGGCCAGCGTGGCCGAGAGCACCGCCATGTATACCATGAAGGTCAGTATGATCTCCTCCGACCAGTGGGGATCGGTGATGAAGGGAATATAGCGCCCTGCCACGGTCCACGCGGTGATGAAGATATCCGCGATCAGCAGCAGCTTGCAGATAAACAGCATGATCTTGTAGGCCCAGTCATACACAGGCCGGATCTTTTCCAGTGTCTGGAAAAAAGCGGGCATTTACAAAGCCTCCTCTTCAGAGATTTTGAAAAGGGAAAAACCGGGGGCGCAGGGGTCAATCCCTGCGCCCCCGATGGGTTGATGTCGCTCAGGTCAGATCAATATGGGAATTACTGCAGGGCCAGGATCTGCTCGTAGATATCCTCCATGCCCTTGATGTTCTCCTCCAGCACGGCCTTGGTGGCTTCCTGCCAGGGGGTCTTGTCCTCGACCTCGATGATGGTGGCGCCGCCCTCGATCAGGGTCTTCTCGGCCTCTTCCTGCTTCGCGGTGACGGACTCCTTGCAAACCTGCATGGCATAATCGGCGGCTTCCTGCACCATGGCCTTCTGCTCGTCGGTCAGCTTCTCCAGGGCGGCGTCAGTGGCGATCAGCTCGATGGTGCCCAGGGTGTGGCCGTCCTTCAGCAGGTAGGGAGCAACCTCCTGGAAGGAGTTGGACAGATAGTTGGTGATGGGCTGCTCGGCGGCATCGACAACGCCGGTCTGCAGCGCGCTGTACAGCTCGCCGAAGGACACGGTGGTGGCGGCGGCGCCCAGGCCGGAGACCATGCCGGTCATGATCGGGTCGTCAGACACGCGGATCTTCAGGCCCTTCAGGTCCTCGATGGTGTGGGCTTCGTTCTTCAGGAAGAAGTGACGGAAGCCTTCCTCGCCGTAGGCCAGGCCGTTGAAGGGCAGGCCGACCTCTTTGGGCTCAGCCAGGAATTCCTTGGCCAGGTCGCTGGCGACGAAGTTCCAGTAATGCTCCTCGCTGGTGAACACATAGGGCAGGGTCAGGAAGACAGACTTCTTGGCGCCGTACTGGTTCAGCGCGAAAGCGGAAATGCGGACGATGTCCACGGAGGTGTCGCCGCCCAGAATGTTGGCCAGGACGGTCTTCTCGTCGCCCATAACGCCGCTGGCCTGGATGTCAACGACGACTTCGCCGCCGGACAGCTCTTCCAGCTTGGACTTGAAGGCCAGGGCCACGTCGCCGACGACGGTGCCTTCGACGGGGTTGACCTCGGCGTAGGTCAGGGTGACCTCGGCCAGCGCGGACGCGCAGCCCAGCAGCATGACCAGAACCAGTGCGATGCTAAACAGCTTTTTCATTGGGGTATTCCTCCTTTAATCTTTCGCGCATACCGCGCAATTTACATATATATTCAATCACATTTTGGAGAAAAAGTAAATGGTTTTTACGTGTATTTACATTGCAAAAAACATCAAATCATAGTATACTGTTTACGAAAAGGCCCAACCAGTTTAAAATCCGGGAGGCGAACCCATGGCCCACATGCTGCTCAACCCCTTCGACCAACGGCAGGTGATGCGGCGGGAGGATTTTGAAATATTTCACTATAACAACCCCGCCTGCTGCTCCTGCCCGCCCCACCAGCACGAATTCTTCGAGCTGTTCTTCCTGCTGAACGACCGCATCGACGATATTGTGGAGGGCATGCGCTACAGCCTGTCCCCCGGCAATGTGGTGTTGGTCGCCCCGGGCCAGATGCACCGGCCCGATGTGGCCGGGCCCGCCCGCAGCATCGACCGCTTCGTGCTGTGGATCAGCACCGAATACGTGCGCTCCATCACCGACGCGCTGCCCCAGCTGCACTACGCGCTGTGGGGCGACATGACCGGCCGCAACCTGATCCAGCCCGACGACGAAACCGCCGCAGTGTTCCGGCAGCTGCTGTTTGCCCTGCACCGGGAAGACGCCCGGCCCGATGCCGACAGCGCCGCCCTGTGCCGCAGCATCATCGCCCAACTGCTGATCTATTGCAGCCGCAGCATAGCCAGCCGGACGGACATCGCGCCCCACAAGGCCGAGCAGCGCTACCGGGAAATCATGCGGGTGTACGAGCACATCGTGGCCAACCTGCCGGACCGGGATCTCACCGTCAGCGCCCTGGCCGAGCGGTTCTTCATGGACAAAAACACCCTCACCCGCCAGTTCAAGCGCCAGGTGGGCATGACCCCCGGCGAGTGCATCCGGCGTCACCGGCTGGAGGCCGTGCGCCGGCAGATTCGCCGGGGCGCGCCGATGCAGCAGGCCTGTGCCGAGTGCGGCTTTTCCGATTACAGCGCGTTTTACCGCGCCTTCCGCCAGGCCTACGGCATCAGTCCACGGGACTACGCCGCCCAGGCCGCGGGCGGCGC
Source organism: uncultured Eubacteriales bacterium (assembly GCA_902798105.1). GTDB lineage: Bacteria > Bacillota > Clostridia > Christensenellales > Aristaeellaceae > UBA2862. The sequence goes on along the minus strand of CADBVG010000063.1, from coordinate 25,505 downwards.
GCATGGCATTGATGAACGACAGGAGGCGACCCATTCATGAAGCGAACGGAATACACTATCCCGGTCAGGCTGGACGCGAAGACCTTCCGGCGCTTTTCGTATTTTGATACCCTGAAGCTGCGCAAGCGCTGGGTGCGCCCGGTGGTATTCGCGCTGATCCTGATCGCCTTTGCTGTGGTGGCGCTGATCTCCCGGAAGCCGCAGTCGGGCATGATCACCGCGGTGCTGCTGGCGGTGGGCCTGGGCCTGCCGCTGGTGTACTTCGGCAGCTTCTTTTCCACGGTGAACATGCAGGTGGCCCGCTTCGGGCTGGACAAGCCCCATCGGGTCTACACCGTGGTGCTGAACGCCGACGGCGTGCATGTGACCAACAACCAAAAGGCCGAGGCCCCCGTACAGGTGCCCTGGAAGGAGGTCCAGGCCGCCTTCCGGGCGAAGGGCTGCATCTACCTGTACGTCAACGCCGCCCGGGCCTTCCTGCTGCCCGACGGCCAGGGCAACGCCCCGGCGGAGGAGATATGGGAATATTTGGTGAAGCATATGGGAGACAGGTGTAAATTCTGATTTGGCGGGGTGTTGGTGACGGCTCCAAAAGTAGCCTTCCCCCGATGGGGAAGGTGGATTTGACGAAAAATGCTTGCATTGTTTCGTCAAAGACGGATGAGGTC
>CADBVG010000063.1:17166-24823 GCA_902798105.1 uncultured Eubacteriales bacterium | reverse complement strand
AAGGGGGAAGACCTCATCCGTCACGGCTTACGCCGCGACACCTTCCCCATCGGGGGAAGGCTTTTGGAATTCGCGTCTCCCCGACAAATCAGAATTTGTCGTGCGTTGTAGGGGCGCCGTTGCGGCGCCCGCCGGGTACAACGATACATTTTCGGCAGGGCGGGCGGCGCAACGCCGCCCCTACAATGGGGCCTGCATCGCCCCTGACAAATCAGAATTCATAAAGGAGGTAAAAACATGGCCAAGGGCGCGAACCAAAAGCTGAAGATGCTGTATCTGTCAAAGATCTTCCACGAGCAGACGGACGAAGAGCACGGGCTGACGATGCCCCAGATCATCGCCATGCTGGCGGAATACGACGTCAACGCCGACCGCAAGACGCTGTACACCGACTTTGAGGAGCTGCGCCGCTTCGGCCTGGACATCATCAGCCAGCACGAGGGGCACAACACCTACTACAGCCTCGCCTCCCGGGAATTCGAGCTGCCGGAGCTGAAGCTGCTGGTGGATTCGGTGCAGGCGGCGAAGTTCATCACCGACCGGAAGTCCCGGGAGCTGATCGACAAGCTGGAGGGGCTGGTCAGCACCCACCAGGCGCTCCAGCTGCACCGCCAGGTGATCATCGCCGGGCGGGTAAAGACGATGAACGAATCCATCTACTACAACATCGACAAGCTGCACACCGCCATAAACGGCAATTCCCGGATTCGCTTCCAGTACAGCCAATGGACCGTGAACAAGGAAATGGCCCTGCGCCGGGGCGGCAAGTGGTACCAGGTGAGCCCCTGGTGCCTGACCTGGGACGACGAAAACTACTACCTGGTAGCCTACGACGCCGCGGATGACCGCGTCAAGCACTACCGCGTGGACAAGATGCAGCACATCACGCTGACCAACGAGCCCCGGGAGGGCCGGGAGCACGTGGAGTCCTTCGACATGGCCCACTACGCCAAGAGCGTGTTCGGCATGTTCGGCGGCCAGGAGACCGCCGTGACGCTGGAGGGCGAAAACCGCATGGTGGGCGTGCTGATCGACCGCTTCGGCAAGGATATACTGCTGGTGCCCACCGACGAGGAGCACTTCGAAGCCAAGGTGAACGTGGCCGTCAGCGCCCAGTTCTTCGGCTGGATCATGGCCCTGGGCGACGGCATTCGCATCACCGGCCCCGGCCCCGTGGTCAAAAAAATGAAGGCCGAAGCCCGCCGCCTGGCCGCGCAGTACGGAGAATGAGGAAAAGGTCCTTCGCTTCGCTCAGGATGACACGATCGTGACGTCGCCCTGGCAGCAGCCGAAGGATCCCGTGCCGCAAAACAAAAGCGCAACATCAAGGGTAATATTCAGTACACCAAAACCATCAAAACGCCCGTTGTGGGCGTTTTTTTGTACACGCCATCTGCTATCCTGTCGTTGAACGAAGGGCGAAGCGCCCGACGGAATATCCAGCAGATGAGGTGGCAGATATGTTCATACCGAAAGGCTATTACACCAGCCAGGGCTATACCGGCTTCCTGCCGGACGGCAGCCGCATGGCCTTCCCCACCCAGGAGGAATACATCGACTACGTCGAGGAGCTGCACAGCGCCGCGTGACCCAACCCGGTCATCGCCTCGCCATGCGCCGCATGGCGATCAGCCCCACGATCAGCAATATGGGAAAGGCGCAGCCCGCCAGCATACCGGCCCGCAGGTCGTCGCCGGAGCGCTGGGTGACCCATCCCACCAGCCCGGGCCCGAAGGCCCCGCCCAGGTCGCCCGCCATGGCCAGCAGCGCGAACATGGCGGTGCCGCCCAGGGGCATGCGCTTGGACGATATGCTGATGGTGCCCGGCCACATGATGCCCACCGAGAAGCCGCACATCACGCAGCCCACCAGCCCCAGCATGGGATTCGCGGCGATGGAGGCCAGCAGGTAGCAGCCCAGGCACAGCGCCCCGGAGCCCAGCATGGCCCAGGTCAGGTCGAGCTTTTCACCGTACTTGCCGTAGATCACCCGGCTGATGCCCATGGTGATGGCGAACAGGCAGGGCCCCAGCAGGTCGCCCAGGGTCTTGCTCAGCCCCAGGGCGGACTCCGCGAAGGCGGAGGCCCACTGGGCCATGGACAGCTCGGAGGCCCCGGAGCACACCATCAACAGCACGGACACCCAGAACAGCGGCGTGGCGAACAGCTGCCCCATGGACATGCCCTCGCCGTCCTCCACCAGGTGCTCGATGGGGCAGGTGGCGAAGTTGTAGATGTTGTAAAGCGGGATCAGCGCCCACAGGCACGCCAGCAGCCGCCAGCGCTGTATGCCAAAGGCGGCAAAGAACAGCGTGGACAGCAGAATGGTGCCCACCGCACCCCAGCAGTAGAACGAGTGCAGCAGGCTCATCACCGACTCCTTGTTGTCGAAGGGGCAGGCCTCCACGATGGGGCTGCACAGCACCTCGATCAGCCCGCTACCGACGGCATAGACGACCACGCATCCCAGTATGCCCGCGAAGGGATTCGGGCACAGGTCCGGCACGAAGGCCAGCCCGATCAGCCCCAGGGCCGAGGCCACCTCCGACGCCACGATGGCCCGGCGGTAGCCGATGCCGTCCACGAAGCGGGCGCACAGCACGTCCACCACCAGCTGGGTCAGGAAGAACACCGACGATATCAGCGCGATCTGCCCCAGGGGGATGCCGTAGTCGGTGTGAAAGGTCAAAAAAAGCAGCGGCGCGAAGTTCGCCGCGATGGCCTGGGTAATGAAGCCCAGGTAGCAGGCCCGCAGGGTCTTTTGGTAATTCTTGCGCATAGGTTTGGCTGTATGTACCGAAAGGCATTTTTGTAGGGGCGGCGATGCGCCGCCCGCCGGGTAGAACAATGGGAATATACCCGGGCGGGCACCGCATCGGCGCCCCTACAGTCGTGTCAATACAGTATTGTCAATCCAGGTGGAACGCCTCTTCGATGGCCTTGACCTCGTCGTCGGTGATGTACACCACCTCGCCGATGTCCTTGGCGGCGATCATGGCCGCGGCGCTGTACTCCAGCACCTCCAGCCGGTCGTAGGCGTTCAGCAGGCTCGCGCCGGTGACGATCACGCACTGGTTGTTGACGATGACCACCGGGTGCTTGCTGTCGAAGATCTTCGCGGTACCCGGGATATCCAGGCGGCTGGCGGCGTAGGGGATGCGCACCACGTCCCGCAGGCTGATGTAGCTCTCGGGGATCAGGCGGCTGTCGAATTCGGCGTCCGTCACCGCGAAGCTCATGATGGCCGGGGGATGGGCGATGATCACGGCGTTGATCTCGGGGTGTGTGTTGAAGATTTCCTCCAGCAGCCGCGCGGCGCGGCTGGGCTTCTTGCCCACCTCGCGCATGCCGTGCTTGATGTGCACGATGTCCTCCGGCTCCAGGTACTTCCTGTCCTTGTTGTAGGGGGTGGTCAGGAAGCTGCCGTCGGAGAGGCGCACGGCGAAGGTGCCCTGGGTGGAGGTGAACAGCCGCTGGTCATAGCTGCGGTGGATGAATTCGCACAGGTCGCGGCGGGCGGCGTTTTCCTCGGAGGAATGGCCGCCGGGGATGAACTCGTCCAGGTTGGGCGAGGTGATGGAACGGTCGATGTCGATCTGGTCCTCGGTCAGGTTCCGGGGCGTGCCCAGCTTCTTGGCGTCGATCTCCAGCCGTCCGCAGAAGTCCAGGGTTTCGAAGGCCATGAACGCGCTGAACAGGTCCTTGTGACCGATGACCACGCCGTGGTTCTCCATCATCACCGTGTTGAAGCCCTTCTCAAATTCCGAGGCGATGTACTCGCCCAGCTTCTTGCTGCCCGGCACCTCGTATTTGGCGTAGGTCACCTTGCCGCAGACCTCGCTGGCGTTGGGGATCAGCGAGGTGTCCGGGATCTTGCGGGCCAGGGAGAAGGCCACCAGCGTCGGGGGATGGGCGTGCAGTATGCCCTTCAGGTCCGGGCGGCGGCGGTAGATTTCGCTGTGGAAGGGCAGCTCGACGGAGGGCTTGTGGGGCCCGATGACGGTGCCGTCGGGCTTGACCTGGCACATGTCGGCCCGGGTCAGGTTGCCCTTGTCGATGCCGGAGGGCGTGATCCAGATATCGCCGTTTTCGTCCTTGATAGACAGGTTGCCGCCGGAGGTGGTGGTCATGCCGTAATAGTAGATGCGGTTCATGATCATGACCAGCTGGTCGGCGGGATGCAGAAGCTCGAAGCGCATGGTGAGGTTCCTCCTTATATAATAATCTCATTAGGTTCGTCAGACGATCGCCAATACGCCGGTGGCGGCGAGGGTCGTAATCAGGCAGGCGGTCATGTTGCCCAGCAGTATGGCCAGGGCCGCCTTGCCCCGGGGCATTTCAAACAGCGTGGCAATGGCGCTGCCGGTCCACACGCCGGTGCCCGGCAGGGGCAGGGCTACGAATATGTACAGCGCCAGCAGCTCGGCGGTATCGGCGGAAAACCTGCCGCGAAGGCCCTTCTGGTTCTTTTCGTTCATCGCGGCCCGCTTCTTCGCCGCGTGGCGCTCCAGCCAGGCGGCGAAGCTCTGCACCGGCTTGATGGGCAGGGTGTAGAACCAATCCAGCACCGGGCGCAGCAGCAGCAGTATGAAGGGAATGGGGATGCTGGAGCAGACCAGCGCCAGCAGGTAGGAAAACACCGGCGGCATGCCCATGCCCAGCGCCACCGTCACCGCGTAGCGCCCCTCAAAGGTAGGCACCATGCTCAAAAGCGCGGTGGTGATGATCTCCCGGGTGTGCTCCTGCCACACAAAGGGCTGGCTGGCCGCGGCCAGCATGATATTGGAATTGAACAGCTTGTCGGGCATACTTCCTCCACAATTGAAGTCTTTGCAATTATTATACACCATTTGGCGGGAAAAGCATAGGACGGAAGTGTAAAGAGGGGAGGGAAATTCTGATTTATCGGGGAGCGTTAGCCCAAAGCCTTCCCCAGGCAGCGGAGCTGCCGGTTCAGGGGAAGGTGGATTTGACGAAAAATGCTTGCATTGTTTCGTCAAAGACGGATGAGGTCGTTCTCCTGGGGGAAAACACATACCGCAGGGGGACCGACCTCTTCCGACCCGGCCTTGCGGCCGGCCCACCTTCCCCTGAATCGCTCCCTTCGGTCGCTGGGGAAGGCTTTTGGTCGCGACAGCATGCTATTCCTGTTCCCTGCTCCCTATTCCCTGTTCCTTGGGACGAAGTCCCCGACAAATCAGAATTGATCGATCGTCTCCAAAAACCCATGCGCCTCTCCCAGATACTTCCACCCCACCAGCGTGTCCAGCTGGACGCGGTGGATGCTGTTGAAGATGTTCTGCTCCACCTTGGGGTTGGTCTGGTGGAGGGTGGCGATCAGGCGCTTGATTTCCTGGCGCTTGGAGGCGCTCTCGTCGACGGCGGCGCTCTCGCTCAGGCGGCAGGCGCAGCGCAGAAATTCCAGCCCGAAGGCGTCCCGCCAGGCGATGATGTCGGCTTCCCGGACCCTGTACAGCGGGCGGATCAGCGCCATGCCGGGAAAGTTTTTCGCCTTCAGCATCGGAGGCATGGCCTGGATCTGGCCGCCGTAGAGCATGGCCATCAGCGTGGTCTCGATCACGTCGTCGTAGTGGTGCCCCAGGGCAATCTTGTTGCAGCCCAGCGCCCGGGCCCTGCCGTACAGGCAGCCCCGACGCATCCGGGCGCACAGGAAGCAGGGGTGCTCGTCCTGAGCGTTGGCCACCTCGAACACGTCGCTCTCAAACAGCGTGTAAGGAATCTCAAGCCGCCTTGCGTTTGCCTCCACCCGGCTTCGGTTTTCAGGGCTGTAGCCCGGGTCCATGATCAGGTAGTCCGCCTCGAAGGGCACCTCGCTGTGCCGCTGGAGCATCCGCATCAGCACCGCCAGCAGCATGGAATCCTTGCCGCCGGAGATGCACACGGCAACCCTGTCCCCCGGCGACAGCAGGTGGTAATCCCGTATGGCGCGCATGAAGGGCCGCCAGATGGGCTTGCGCAGGTCGGTCAGCAGGCGCTGCTCCATGCGCCTGACGGGGCTGAGTTCACGGGCCATGGCCGTGCCTCCTTCGCTTCATTTGCCGCCATTGTACCATAAAAACAGGCTCGCAGAACGACGCGAGCGCAAATTAACCCCGTAAAAATGTTAAATTATTAATAATTACAAGATAATTGTGTGTCAAATCCGGTATTATTTGGTATATATGCTTTTACTGACACTGTTTTTGTAATACAATATAATAGTTGAGTATTAATTATACCAAGGGAGTTATAATATGAAGCATATCAGAAAGGCAACCATCGCCATACTGGTTCTGTTGATTACCCTGCCCTGCATCGCAACCGCGGCCACCCGCTACACCGGGTACATCAACAAGAACACCTACGTCTACAAGAAGGCCTCCACATCGTCAAAGAAGGTAGCCATCGCCCGCAACACGAAGGTGTACGTCATCGGCACCAGCGGCAGGTTCTACAAGATCCAGAATACCAAGAACGGCGTCAAGGGCTATGTCCTGAAGGGCTGCGTCTCCAAGAAGAAGGTCGGGACGTCGACCTCCACCGACACGGACACCGGCAGCGACGATACCGGCACCGATGCCGACACCGGTACCGAAACCGGTACTGATACCGACACCGAAACCGGCGCCCCCTCCTGGAAGTCCAAGGTCGTGAAGCTGGAATGGTTCAAGACCGGCAAGAACGTGATGAAAAAGGGGACCTACGCCTACCTGTACGACGTCGACACCGGCATCACGCTGCGCATCAAGCGCATGGGCGGCTCCAACCACGCCGACGTGGAACCGGCGACGAAGGCCGATACCGCGAAACTGAAGCAGATCGCCGGGGGCAAGTTCTCATGGACGTGCCACGCGGCAATCCTCCAGGCCAACGGCCAGTATGTGGCCTGCTCGTTCAACACCATGCCCCATGGCGACCAGACCATCACGAACAACGGCTACGACGGCCAGTTTTGTCTGCACATGGTTGGCAGCCTGACCCATGGCACCAAGAAGATTAACCCCAACCACCAGGCCTGCATCGACAAGGCCTACAAGTGGGCCCACAGCTGATCGATCCCGCGATATGAAGCGCCCCCATCGGTTGCATACCGGTGGGGGCACTGCTATCACTGACCGGATTTAGCGTCGGCGGCGTTCTCCGCCGGGGTATCCACGGCGTCGTCCACGGCGTTGCCGAGGGCGTCACCCGCATCCTTCGCCGCGTCGCCGATGTCCTTCGCCGCGTCAGCCGGGCCGGGCTGATCCGTGGGCGCGGGCTCGGCGGTGGCCTGGGCGGCCGGGGCTTCGGTGGGCGTGGTGGTTGTGGTGGTCGTCCTGCGCTCGCAGGCCGCCAGCGCAAGGGCCAGCAGCGCGAGAGCTGCCGTCAGCAAAAGTACTTTTTTCATGGGCTCGTCCTCCTGAATGGGTTTATAGGTTTACAGACAATAGGATATTCAGGAGGAGAAGGAAAAATACCAGGTAATTCTGATTTATCGCGTTGCGACAAATCAGAATTTGAGTGGCTAGTGGCTAGTGATTAGTGGCTAGTGAAGGATGAAATCCTTACGGATTTCTTTGATTAAGGAAATACCGCATAATAAGGGTGGTTGGCTGGCGAGTGAATTTTCCGTCAGGCGCGCCTGCAAATTTCGCAGGCTTGCTGGCGGCAAGTCAAGG